>PFJE01000178.1 GCA_002783865.1 Sphingomonadales bacterium CG_4_10_14_3_um_filter_58_15 | reverse complement strand
AAGGCCGAAGGCAATGCGCTGCAGGTGCGGATGGAGTTGCAGGCGGATTGCTACGCGGGGGTCTGGGCGGCGCAAAATGCCGACCGCATGGAACCCGGCGATGTCGAGGAAGGCCTCAACGCCGCCCACGCGATTGGCGATGACACGCTGATGCGCGGTGCCGGCCAGCGTCCGGTCGAGAGCATGTTCACCCACGGCAGTTCCGAACAGCGCATGGCCTGGCTGCGCAAGGGTTTGCAGACCGGTGATCCTGCGTCCTGCGATACGTTCGCCAGAGGCGCAGTCTGAAGCGAAGCGCGTTACCTCCGCTGAGGCAGGGGTAACGTCAGCTTAACCCGTGGGGCTGCGTTTCAGCGTGCTCGACCAGTCGAGCCGCCGAGTCACAAACATCACCCCGGCCAGCGCGACAAAGATCAGCAACGACCCGATCAGCAGCGCATAGGCTTCCAGACTGAGCAGAATATAGATTGCGCCATAGAGCCCGGCGAGCAAGCCACCGATAATCGCAGCCTTTCGCCAGCTCGACAGCACCGAAGCCGAATAGGCCGTGATCAGTCCGATCGTCGCTGCCGAGGCAGTGAGGAAGGCCAGCGTAAATCCGATGATCTCGGCAAAGGCCAGCAACAGGACGAAGAACAGCACCAGCGCCGCTCCGATCAATATATATTGCACCGACGAAATGCGCGCGCCGCCGATCAGATCGAACAGCAGAAATGCGACAAAGGTGAAGCCGATAATCAGAAAGCCGTATTTGGCGGCCCGGTCGACCTGTCCGTAAATATCGACCGGCTGGATCAGCGCGACGGTCGCGCTGGCAGAGACCCCACGGTCAGCGGGATTATAATAAGCGGCCTGCCCGGAGACGCCCGGCGCAACCGGCTGTTCCGCTTCGGTCGAGACCAGAGCCTTACCCAGCGCCAGATTGGTGATGATATATTTGGCTTCAAAACCCTGGTCGGTCACCGTCGTCGCATCGGTCTCCGGCAGGAAACTGCCGGTGAAGCTCGGGTGCGGCCATTTCGATTTCACGGTCCACTCGGTTTGCCCGGCATGCGGGGCGATGGTCACGCTCTGGTTGCCCTTGAAGCGAATGGTGAAATCCGCATTGATCTCGCCACCGACCAGCTTGGACGCATCGACCCAGGCGAAAAAGCCGCTATTGCCGGTTTCGCCAAGGCCCTTGCCCGGCTTCAATGTCAGGGATTCGCCATCGATTCTCACCCTGTTGTCGCCCGCCAGACCGCGCGCATCGGACAATCCGAACCGCAATTCGGCGCGCGCAAAATCAATGTCGGTCAAAGCAATATCATTACGTTCAAAATCGTCGGGCAGTTTAAATTTCGCTGAACCGGCAATGCTCGAATCGTAGACGACAACCTCGTAAATCGACCGTTTCTTGATGTGCGATTTCAACTCGCTGTCGAGCTTCACCCGCTCCGGTGCCAGATAGAGCTCCCGCCTCACAATATTGGTGCGGGTGACCCGCTTGCCATTCTGTTCAACCGTCTCTTCGACCGCCGCAGAATAAGGCAAGACCAGCTTGGGTCCGGCGAACACCTGCTCGCCGCCCCAGCCCGACACAATGCTCATTTGCGCCGTCTGGCTCTGGTCCTGACGATCATAGACCAGCAGCCAGGTCACGAACAAAGGGATCGTCAGCAAAAAACCCATCAGCAGCACGATCAGAAATTTCCCGCCGGGCGACCGTTCGGCCTTGGCGGCAGTGGGCGACGGGCTGGCTTGATCTTCCGGCAAATCTGACATGATATTCCCTCTTCTGGTGCAGCAAAGTCGGTTGCGGGACTCGCCTGATCGTCTAAACCATCCGCTGGATAGCTCCATTCCCTAAGACGAGTCGAGGCGCATGTGCGCCGAATCGAAAGGCTGTTATGAATATCTCGGATTGCCACAATGTGAATGACTTTCGCGCGCTCGCCAAAAAGCGGCTGCCCTTTCCGATCTTCGACTATATCGACGGCGCCGCAGACGACGAAGTCACCCGGCGGCGCAACACCGCAGCCTATGAACGGTGCGATCTGGTTCCCAATGTCCTCGCCGGGGTGGAGGATATTGATATGAGCACAACGGTGATGGGCCAGAAGCTGGCGATGCCCCTTTTCCTCTCCCCGACCGCGTTGCAGCGCCTGTTCCACTGGCAGGGCGAACGCGCCGTTGCCCGGGCGGCGGAGAAGTTCGGCACCTTCTTCGGCATCTCCTCATTGGCGACGGTGAGTATTGAGGAAATCGGAGCGAGCATCAGCACGCCGAAAATGTTTCAGCTCTATGTGCACAAAGACAAGGCACTCAACCGCTCGATCATCGAACGCTGCAAGGCCGCGAAATTCGACGCGCTGACCCTGACCGTCGACACGATTGTCGGCGGCAACCGGGAACGCTGCCTGCGCTCCGGCTTCACCAGCCCGCCGCGAATCACCCCGACCAGCTTCTGGAGCTACGCCGCCAAGCCTGCCTGGGGCCTGAACTACATGTTCCGCGAAAAATTCGAGCTCTCGAACCTGAAGGACCATGTCTCGGAAGGCACCAGCGTGCCCAATTCCGTCGCCGACTATTTTACCAACATGCTCGACCAGTCCCTTGACTGGAAAATGGCGGAGGAAATCGCCAGGGACTGGGGCGGGGAATTCTGTCTGAAAGGGATCATGTCGGTCGCCGATGCCAAGCGCGCGGTCGATATCGGCGCGACCGCGATCATGGTTTCCAACCACGGCGGGCGGCAACTGGACGGCAGCCGCGCGCCTTTCGACCAGCTGGCCGAGATTTGCGATGCGGTCGGCGACAGGCTCGACGTAATCTGCGATGGCGGCATCACCAGAGGCAGCCACGTGCTGAAGGCGCTCAGTGTCGGTGCCAAGGCCTGCTCCGGCGGACGCCTCTATCTTTATGCGCTGGCCGCTGCCGGACAGCCCGGGGTTGAGCGAATCCTTTCTTTGCTGCAAGCGGAGATTGAACGCGATATGAAACTAATGGGCGTCACGGCGGTTGAGCAACTGAACCGGGATAATCTCAGGTTTCGCTAACCGGCGCTTTCAGGGGATTGAAATGATGAAAATGATGCAATTAAGCGGCCTGTTTGCGCTCGCTGGCATGATGAGCACAGCGGCACTGGCACAGACAGGCGCACAACAGGACTCAACGCTGGAATCGGCCGGCAACAAGGTCACCGAGCCATTTGACGGCAAGGAGGTCCCACAGAAACTGAAAGATATCCAGGACGCTCCTTATTCTCTCAGCGGTCTGAGCAGATGCGCGGCCATCATCGCCGAAGTCCGCGAACTTAATGAAGTTCTCGGCCCTGATGTCAACGAAAGCGTAGACAAGAGCCGGGGCAAGAAACGCGAGGAAACCGCAGCCCGCGTTGCCGGCGGCGCGATCGGATCGATCATCCCGTTCGGTGGCATTATCGGTGAGGTCACCGGCGCCAATGCCGAGCGACGGCGCTACAATGAAGCGGTCTATGCCGGCACCGTCCGGCGCGGTTTTCTGAAAGGTGTTGGCTTGCAAAAGGGATGCAAGGCACCGGCCCGGCCATAGACGAGGGCGACGGTCAACAGCCGAAGTCTTACCGGAACGTTCCGACAAAAAACCAAAGCGCAATCAGCGCGAGCATCACCGCGAAACTCTTCCGCGCCAGTCCGGTGTAAGGGCTGTTCGTCAGCCAGCCATGCGCCTGGCTAGCGAACAGCACGATGACCACATGGATCAAGGTGGCAATAGCGACATAGGCGGCGGACAATTGTAGGGTCTGCATCGTGATCGACTGATTGACGACAATATAGCCGGGCAGCACGACGATGAAAAAGACTGCGGCTTTGGGATTGAGCAGGTTGATGATCAGACCGCGGCGAAAATGCTTCGCCGGCGTGCCGTCCCGGTAGACCGTCGACGGCGAAACTTCCCTCTCGCCGACCCATGCCTCCCAAGCCAGCCACAGCAAAAATGCCGATCCGGCATAGCGCAGCAGATCGAAGACCAGAGCCGACTGATGCGCCAATTGCGCCAAACCCAGCGTCGATGCCGCGGCAATAACCGCCAGCCCCAGCCCGATTCCCGCCGTCGCCGCAAAACCCGCTCTCCGCCCCTCGCTGGCGCTGAGCAAGGCCAGCCAGCCCATATTCGGACCGGGCGTCAGTTCGACCAGCAGAACGACGAGCAGGAAGGAAGGGAGCATGGGGGCGAGCATCGGGTGCTTGTATCGGGATTGGAAGTCTTGGCAAGGTCAGACGGCCTAATCGGGATATTTGACAGTTTCAGTCAGTTCAGCCTGTCATGCCAGCGAAGGCTGGCATCCAAACCGATCGAGATTTACAAACCATCCCGTGAAACGCGCCTACGTCTACATAATGACCAACAGGCCCTTTGGCACGCTCTACATCGGGATGACTGCCAATCTTCCGGCGCGAATATTTCAGCACAAGCACGGCACAGGTTCTGACTTTTGTCGCAAGAATGGCCTCGACCGCCTGATCTACATCGAAGACTATGCAACGCCTTACGAAGCGATAACGCGCGAAAAGGCGATGAAAGCCTGGAAACGCCGGTGGAAAACGGATCTGATTATCAAGGCCAATCCCCGTTGGGATGACCTTTGGGATGTACTCAACGCCTAACCGTCATGCCCGCGAAGGCTGGCATCCATACCAATGGCGCGTTGAGGAAGCAGTCTTCCCTCATTGAAAACTGGTTTAGGCCCCAGCCTGCGCTGGGGCGACAATATCAAAGTATCTTGGGCATCCTCGTCATGCCAGCGAAGGCTGGCATCCATACCAATGATCAAATGAGGAAACGCTCGTACTCCATTCAAGACCGGTTTAGGCCCCAGCCTGCGCTGGGGCGACAATGTTAGCAGTGTGTGGGCATATTCGTCATGCCAGCGCAGGCTGGCATCCATACCAATGGCGCGTTGAGGAAACAGTCTTCCCTCATTGAAAACTGGTTTAGGCCCCAGCCTGCGCTGGGGCGACGATATTAAAGTATAATGGCCATCCTCGTCATGCCACCGTAGGCTGGCATCCATACCAATGGCGCGTTGAGGAAGCAGTCTTCCCTCATTCAAGCTCGGTCTAGGCCCCAGCCTGCGCCGGGGCGACAATCACCACGGGTTGTTTTTCAGACTCCGACCGAAATCAATAAACCCGCTTCTTCGGCTCGATATAGGTCGCTTCGTCGGTCAGCGTATAATCATGGACCGGGCGATAGCCGATTTCACTTTTGCCGCCCTGGCCGCCCCAGCCGTCAAAAGTGATGACCGTATGCTTCATCCACTCCTTGTCGTCGCGATCGGGATAGTCTTCCTGCATATGGGCGCCGCGGCTTTCCTTGCGGTTGGCTGCGCTTTTGATCGTGACCATTGCCTGGCTCATCAGATTGTCGAGCTCGAGCGTCTCGATCAGATCGGTGTTCCAGATCAGCGAGCGGTCGGTGACGCCAATATCGGCGAGCTTGGCATTGACCTTCTCCATCGCTGCAACGCCCTCGCTGAGCAATTTATTGTCGCGGAACACGGCGGCATGCATCTGCATGGTTTTCTGCATTTCCAGACGCAGCTGCGCGGTCGGGATAGAACCCTTGGCATTGCGGAAATGGTCCAGACGTTTGAGCGCCAGATCGGCGGAATCGGCAGGCAACGGCTTGTGCGAAGCGTTCGGTACCAGCTTTTCCTTGAGCCGCAGACCGGTTGCGCGGCCAAAGACCACCAGATCGATCAGCGAGTTGGAACCGAGACGGTTCGCCCCATGCACAGACACACAGGCAGCTTCACCCACAGAATAGAGCCCCGGCACAATCGCGTCGGGATCATCCTTGGTCGGATTGATCACTTCTCCATGATAATTGCACGGAATGCCGCCCATATTATAATGGACCGTCGGCACCACCGGCAGCGCTTCGCGGGTCAGGTCGACGCCAGCAAAAATCTTGCCGGTTTCGGTGATGCCCGGCAGACGCTCGGCCAGCACTTCCGGCGCGATATGATCGAGATGGAGATAGATATGGTCCTTCTCCGGCCCGACGCCGCGGCCTTCGCGGATTTCGGTCGCCATGCAGCGCGAGACAACGTCGCGGCTGGCCAGATCCTTGGCGCTCGGCGCATAGCGTTCCATGAACCGCTCGCCTTCGCTGTTGGTCAGATAACCGCCTTCGCCGCGTGCGCCTTCGGTGATCAGCACGCCCGCGCCGTAAATACCGGTCGGGTGAAACTGGACAAATTCCATGTCCTGCAATGGCAGACCAGCTCGCAGCACCATGCCGCCGCCGTCACCGGTGCAGGTGTGGGCAGAGGTCGCGCTGAAATAGCAGCGTCCGGCACCGCCGGTCGCCAGCACCACAGCATGGCTGCGGAACCGGTGAATCGATCCATCTTCGAGACATAGCGCGATCACGCCGCGGCACTCGCCGTCTTCCATGATCAGGTCGATGGCGAAATATTCGATGAAGAAATCCGCGTCATATTTCAGGCTCTGCTGATAGAGAGCATGGAGCATCGCGTGGCCGGTGCGGTCGGCAGCAGCACAGGTACGCTGGACCGGCGGCCCCTCGCCCAGATTCTGCATATGGCCGCCGAACGGGCGCTGATAGATGGTGCCGTCTTCGTTGCGCGAGAATGGCACACCGGCATGCTCCAGTTCGTACACAGCCTCTGGCGCTTCGCGGACCAGATATTCGATCGCATCCTGATCGCCGAGCCAGTCCGACCCCTTGACCGTGTCATACATATGCCACGACCAGTGATCGGGCGTGTTGTTGCCCAGCGACGCGGCGATGCCGCCCTGCGCCGCAACGGTATGCGAGCGGGTCGGAAAAACCTTGGTGATACAGGCGGTTTTCAGGCCGGATTCGGCGGCGCCCATGGTGGCACGCAGGCCGGAACCACCAGCCCCGACAACCACGGTGTCATAGGTGTGATCAATGATCTTGTAAGCAGGCTGGGTGGATGTTTCAGTCGTCATGCTACCACTCCGGTAAACGCAATTTTCGCGACCGAGAAGATACCCAGAGCCGCGCCGCCGATGGCGAAAAAGTTGAGCAGGACGATCAGGCCGAATTTCATGCCATGATCCGGCACATAATCCTCGATCAGAACCTGCAGGCCGATCCGCAAATGCCAGAAGATGCTGACCAGCATCAGCATCATCGGCACCGCAACCAGCGGCGAAGACAGCCATTCGACCATCAGTTCATGCTCGAAATTGGGCAGCCGGATCAGCGAGAACACCAGCCACAAGACCAGCAACAGATTGCTGACCGCCGTGACCCGCTGCACTATCCAGTGATGCGCGCCTTCTTGCGCCGATCCAAGGCCGCGTACCCGGCCAATATTGGTTCCTGAACCCATGTTGCGATTCCTACTTATAAAATATTCTTGGAAGCGATGTAGAGCCACATCGCGCCGGTGGTGATGATGGCCGCCAGAGGCACCGCGATCGACCACATTCTATTGGTCTGCAGCTCATAGCCGGCACCCGCGTCCAGCACAAAGTGGCGCAGTCCCGAATACATATGCTCAAAAAACGAAAAGCTCATGCCGACCAGGACGATATAGCCGAGATAGAACCAGTCGAACCAGCTCTGGAAATAGGCATAGCTCTCCGGCCCCGCCGAAATGGCATAGAGCCACCAGACCAGCAGCGGCACGCCGACCAGTGCCATGCCATCACCGGTCGCCCGGTGAAGGATGGATACCAGCATATGCGGGCCCCATTTATACACCTGCAAATGCGGTGAAAGCGGTCTGTTCGATGCGGAACCTGATGCGCCGGCCATGGTCTTCCCCTGAGCAATCGATCCGGGACTTGCCGGAGTCTTTGAAAACGAACCATTGCCTTAGCGAAAAGTGCGTATCATGCAAACCGGATGCAGCGGAAATCGTGATTTTATTCGTGCAAATCTGTACGGGGGTGATGCAATTCACAAAATCGGCAACACCCCATGGACGCGCAGGCTTTGTCGTTCTAGTCATTCCGGCATGAGCAAGATAAAAACCCATATATTGGTAACCGGAGCCAGCCGCGGCATTGGCAAGGCTATTCTCGAATCACTGGATCAGGACAATCTCAAGCTTGTCGGGCAAAGCACGGCGGGCGACGACGGCCTCATCGCCGCCGATTTCACCCGGCAGGGTGCCGCGACTTTGTTGTGGGAACAGGCGCTTGATCGGCTGGACGGCCGGATCGACGTGTTGATCAACAACGCCGGCCTGTTCGAGCCCAATCCACTCGCCGCCGGCGACTGGCTGGAAAGCTGGAACCGGACGATGACGATCAACCTGACCGTTTCCGCCGAATTGTGCCGGCTTGCGGTCTTGCATTTCCAGCAGCGCGGTCAAACCGGCCGGATCATCAATATCGCCAGCCGCGCCGCCTATCGCGGTGACAGCCCGGACCACTGGCATTATGCCGCGTCAAAGGCCGGTATGGTGGCAATGACCAAAACCATCGCCAGAGCCTATGGCAAGGACGAGATCCTGGCCTTTGCCATCTGCCCCGGCTTCACCATGACCGGCATGGCGGAAGACTATCTGGCCAGCCGCGGCGGCGATAAATTGCTTGCCGACATCCCGCTCGGCCGAGTCGCCCAGCCGGAAGAAATCGCTTCGATCGCCCGCTATTGCGCGCTCGACGCCCCGCCGAGCATGACCGGCGCGGTGCTCGATGCCAATGGCGCCAGCTTCGTTAGATGATCGCCCGCGAACTGCTCGATACTGCCACCATCCCCGGCGGCGATGAATTGCGTCTGTTCCGGCGCGCACTCAAAGGCGCGGACGAATATTCGATCATGCTCGGCCGCATCGAACTGATGAACAGCCGGCTCAGCGGATCGGAAGAAGCGCTGGCCACCCTCACCTGCGAGCATTTGGCGGTCAAAAACCCCCGGATCTTGATCGGCGGCTACGGCATGGGGTTTACCCTGCGGGCAGCGCTGTCGGTTTTGCCGCCGCAAGCGAATGTTGAAGTTGCCGAACTGATTCCCGCCATCGTCACATGGGCGCGCGAGCCGATGGCGGCGCTGTCGCAGAAATGCCTCGACGACAGCCGCGTGACGATCACTATTGGCGATGTGTGCGATATCATCAAAAAGGCCGATCGCGAATATGATGCGATTTTGCTCGATGTCGACAATGGCCCCGACGGCCTGACCCACGAAGCCAATGACCGGCTGTACAGCATGGCGGGACTGGCAGCGGCCAAGACGGCGCTGCGCGCAAACGGCATATTGGCGGTCTGGTCGAGCGAAGGCGATAGCCGATTCACCGCGCGTCTACATAAATCCGGCTTTGCAGTCGATGTCAAAACCGTCGCCGCGCGCAGCAATGGCAAAGGCGCCAAACACACGATCTGGCTCGCCACAAAACGCTAGCGACGACCCTGTCCGCTAGAAATGGATATCGAGCGCGATAAAACTGATCAGCCCGGCAATCGCCAGAACAAGGGTGCTTGCGCCCAGCGCGGCGGCGGCCAATCGTCCGTTTTTCCAACCAGCGGTAAAACCCGCCACGCCGGTCTTGAACGCCATATTGGCGAGCGCGGTCATCGCCAGCACAAAACCCGCCAGATTGGATGTGATGGTATCCGTCGGCAAACCGCCAAGCGTGATAATCGCGGCGTCGACGTCCAGCGACCCCATGATCAGGATCAGATAGGCGATGCCGCTGCTGCCAAATTTGGCCTCCGCCCAGCGTGCGGCCAATGACATGGCCGCGACCGTCAAGGCAAAAAAGAAAGCCGGCAGCAAGCGGATGGGGTTGCGCGTTTTCACGCTCTCATCTGTGGTGGCAGCACCGCTCCTGCGCAGCAGCATCAAACCGATGATCGCCGCGATCAGCGCGGCTGGCGTCAAAATCATCGCGAGCGGAAGAAAAGCGAAGTCTGCGAGGATCAGGGTCAGCAACAGCACCCGGACATACATCACCGCCGAAGCCAGCGCGATCCCTGCCGACAAGGTGCGGATATTGCTGTCTTCGCTGCGCAATCTCTGGGCGAGCGCTGCGGTGACCGCGGTCGAGCTATAGGCGCCTCCGATAACCGCCGTCACCACCGTCCCGTGGTCCTCGCCAAATATCCGGTTGGCGATATATCCGGCAAAGGACAGGCCAGTCACCAAGATGACGACAAACCATAATTGTTGCAGGTTGAACGCCTGATAGGGACCAAAATCGCGGTTGGGCAGAAACGGCAGAACCGCAAGCGCGATCAGGGTAAAGCGGATCGTGGCATTGATATCGGTCGGCCCCAGTTTGCGCATAAACCCGTGGAGCTCGGCACGCATCGACAGCAGCCCGGTGACAATCGCGGCGCCGGCCATCGCCATCGCCGGGTAGCCGATCCCCGCCACAAGCCCGAGACACAGAGTCAACAGCGAGACCACAAAATTGGTGATACTCCGCCCGTCCGGCTCGTGGATCGTCTTGGCATGGCTGATCGCCAGCATGATGACGACGCCAGCGAGCAGGATGGCGGCTATGATCAGACTGAGATTTTGTGCAATCAGCGCAACCAGGCCGCCTAGTCCGGCGATCAGGCCAAAGGTGCGAATCCCGGCAACCCGAGCGCCCTTGTGCACGTCGCGCATCGTCCACCCGCGCTCCACCCCGATCAGCAAGCCAGCGGCCAAGGCGATCGCAAGGTCGCGGTAGATCAGCCATTCGCCCGAGAAATCCGTCAGCATCGCCAATCGGATATCCAGCTGCGCATATCGGTTTCTGCTTTGATCATCTGAAGTTCGTTAGGTTGGTGGCAGCGCGCGCCTATAGGTAATATCCCATAAACGCCCATGGCAACCGGGTTAAACGGCCTGCTACTGCCGAACTTCGGCGCTGGCATCACGGATTTTCTTGAATTCTGAACCATCTTTCCATTCCGGCCAGCGATCCGAATAGGCAAAGCTGTTGCCGATATCGAACATCACATTGATATCCTGCACCGCGCCGGTCAGGTCCCAATCCGGCGTCCAGGCATCGCAAGCGGCATGATAGCAATTGCCGGTATAGTCATCGATCCACTTCTGGCCTGCGGCCCTGCCGCCCTCAACCAGATCGGACGCCCCGGCCAGGCTCATCATCAGCAGCACCGGTACGCCGCGTTTGGCGAGAGAAAAATGATCCGCGCGAAAAAACAGGCCGCGTTCGGGCAGATTCTCTTCGGTGACCACGCGCCCTTGCAATTTGGCAAATTTGGCCAGATCGTCCTCGAGAGTCCCCTGCCCCTTGCCGACCAAGATCACATCCTTCGCCTTGCCGGCGGTTTGCAAAACATCAATCGCAAGATTGGCGACGGTTTTTTCCACCGGATAGATCGGATTCTGGGCATAGACTTCGGAACCGAGCAGTCCGCGCTCTTCCGCGCTCCATGCAGCGATGACGATCGTCCGGTCCGGCTGCGGCATCGATTTGAACTTGCGCGCAATCTCCATGATCCCGGCGATACCAAGCGCATCGTCATTGGCACCGGCGCGATAGATATTGCCATCCTCGTCAGGCGGTCCCTCGCCATAGGCATCCCAGTGGGCGCCATAGATGATCGTTTCGTCCGGCCGCGATTTGCCGGTGATCTTGCCAAAGACATTCTGGCTCTGCACCACTTCCTGCGTCACCGGATAGGCCGCAGAGAAAATTGCTACAATTGGCACCGGCTTGAAGCCCTTGGTCCTCGCTGCGACGCGCAATTTGGTGAGGTCCAGCCCCGCATCATCAAATAATTTCTTGGCGGTATCGCCGCTGATCCAACCCTGCAACGCCAGGCTGGTCATTTCGCCATCTGGTTTGGCGATACCGTAATTTTCGCCCTGCGGACTTTCGACAACACTCCAGCCATAGCCTGCGGCTTCGGTTTCATGAATGATCAGCGCCGCCAACGCGCCGCGGCGCGAGGCTTCTTCGAACTTGTAGGTCCAGCGACCATAATAGGTCATCGCCCGGCCGCCGAACTTTCCCGCTACGGCCTCATCGGCAGCCGCGGCAAAATCAGGATCATTGACCAGAAAAACCGCAACCTTTCCCTTCAGGTCCACATCCTTGAAATCGTCCCAGCCGCGCTCTGGAGCGGTCACGCCATAGCCGACAAAAACCATTTCCGCACTATCGACAACCGCTCGGTCCTTCGGCTGCAAGGTCGAGACATAAATATCGGTGCCCGCCTTTAACGCAGTCTTTGCGCCTTTGGCGGATATCGAAAGCGTTTCCGGCTTGCCCAAAGCGGTGTGCAACAAGGGCACCGGCTGCGTCCAGCTGCCGTCAACGCCGCCCGGTTCCAGACCCAGCGCCTCGAAACGTCCGATTAGATAGCCGATCGTTCTGTCCTCGCCAGCGGTGCCCGGTGCACGCCCTTCAAACTGGTCCAGCGTGATAGTTCTGACCGTCTGAGTGATTTTTTCGGCGCTAATATCGATCGTCTGATCAGCGGTTTGTGCGTGGATGGGTGTGCCAATCATCATGGCGGTGGCGGAAAGCAAGGCGAAGGTGCGACCTGAAAACAAAGCAAAACTCCTGATAAATCAACATTTCCGGCCACACTAGTCTATCAACCTGAATTTGCCCATGAAGTTTTTTACGCTATCTTTTGCACTAATGCGCGGGCTCCGCTAACGGCTGCACCATGCTCAATTTCAGTAATATAAGCGTGCGCCTCGGCGGCACTGTGATCCTTGACGGCGCGACCGCAGCGCTGCCACCCGGCGCGCGCGTCGGCATGATCGGTCGCAACGGTGCGGGCAAGTCAACGCTGATGAAGGTCATCGCCGGGATGCTCGAGCCCGACGACGGCAGCGTCGATATGCCCAAGGACGCCCGGCTCGGCTATATCGCGCAAGAGGCACCCGCCGGACAGGAGAGCCCGCTCGACACCGTGCTGGCGGCTGACGTCGAGCGAGCATCACTGCTGGAAGAAGCGGAAACCGCTGCTGATCCGCACCGGATTGGCGAAATTCACGAACGGCTGAACATGATCGATGCGCACAGCGCACCGGCAAGAGCGGCAAAAATCCTGATCGGGCTCGGCTTCGACGAAGCGGCCCAGCAACAGCCAATGGACAGTTTTTCCGGCGGCTGGCGGATGCGGGTGGCGCTGGCGGCGCTCTTATTCTCGCAGCCGGAAGTGCTGCTGCTCGACGAGCCCTCAAACCATCTCGACCTCGAAGCGACCCTGTGGCTGGAAAATTTCCTGACCAGCTATCAGGCGACAATATTGGTGATCAGCCATGAGCGCGATCTGCTCAACAATGTCGTCGATCATATCCTGCATCTCCAGCACGGCACCACCACGCTCTATCCCGGCGGCTATGACGCGTTCGAGAAACAACGGGCCGAGCGGCAGGCGCAGCTCGCTTCGTCGCGCGAAAAGCAGATTGCCCAGCGCGAAAAGCTTGAATCCTTTGTCTCCCGCTGGGGCGCCAAGGCGCATAGCGCCAAGCAGGCGCAGAGCCGGGTCAAGGCGCTCGCCCGGATGCAGCCGATCGCCGAAGCGATTGACGATCCCTCGCTCAGCTTCCATTTCCCCAGCCCGGCAGAGCTGAAACCGCCGCTGATCACGCTCGACGATGCAGCGGTCGGCTATGGCGACAATATCATTCTGTCTGGCCTCAACATGCGGCTCGATCCCGATGACCGTACCGCCCTGCTTGGCCGCAACGGCAACGGCAAGACCACTCTGGCCCGCTTGCTCGCCAGCCAGCTCGAGCCGAAACAGGGTTCGATCAACAAGTCCGGCAAGCTGACCGTCGGCTATTTCACCCAATATCAGGTCGAGGAACTGGACACGTCCGACACGCCGCTGGAACATATGACCCGGCTGATGAAGGACGCCAAGCCGGGCGCCGTGCGCGCCCAGCTCGGCCGCTTCGGCTTTTCCGGCGACAAGGCGACAATCAAGGTCGGCAAGCTGTCCGGCGGCGAACGCGCCCGTCTGGCCCTGGCGATGATCACCCGCGATGCGCCGCATCTGCTGATCCTCGATGAGCCGACAAACCATCTCGACGTCGATGCGCGCGAGGCGCTGGTGCACGCGCTCAACGAATATAGCGGCGCCGTCATCCTGGTCAGCCATGACCGCCATATGCTCGAACTGACCGCCGACCGGCTGGTCATGGTCGACAGCGGCAAGGCCGAGGAATTTGCCGGCACGCTCAAGGATTACACCGATTTTGTCCTCGGCAAGAACCAGCCCGGATCATCGTCGGGCAAGGCCAGCGGCGGCAACCGCAAGGAAGAACGCCGCGCAGCGGCCGAGCGGCGCAAGCAACAGACCGAATTGCGCAAATCGGTGACCGCGGCTGACAAGCAAATGAAAAGTCTCGGCACCGAATTGTCGGCGATAGACGGAGCCATGTTCGACCCGACAACCGCCGGACCGAAACATGCCGGTCTGACGATGACCGAGCTGATGAAGCTACGGGCAGAGACGCAGGACAAGCTGGACAAGGCGGAAGCGCTCTGGATGGAAGCCAGCGACAAGCTTGAGCAGGACAATGTCGATGCCTGACTGTCACCAGCGATGAGCGAAACCTGGAAGGTCTCGATCCCCTGCACCCGCGACGAAGCCCGGACACTCGCGGCGGATAATCTGTTTGTCAGCTCCTCCGATACGACGCCCACCATCGTCGCCAGCGAAACCGATGCCAAACGCCCCGACGAATGGATGATCGATGTCTATTGCGAGCAGGAGCCGGATCAGGAGCTGCTGGACAATCTGCTATTGTTGTCGCCATCGGCTACCGCCGCCGCCATCAAGCCTTTGGTCGAACGGCTCGCCAACGAGGACTGGGTCACGCTCAGTCAGCAGGGCCTGGAGCCGCTGCGCGCCGGCCGTTTCCATGTCCACACCTCAGGTGACCAGCCATCAACTGATACGAAGCTGACCAATATCTGTATCGACGCCGGGCGCGCCTTTGGCACCGGGCACCATGAAACCACCATGGGCTGTCTGCACAGTCTCGACCAGCTCCGCCGCTCCGGTCACCGCTTTCGCAATATTGCCGATATCGGAACCGGCACCGGCCTGCTCGCTTTTGCCGCCCACCATCTCTGGCCGGAGGCAAAAATCATCGCCAGCGACATCGATCCGGTTGCGGTCGCCGTGACCGAAGCCAATGCGGAACAGAATGCCATTCCGCTGGGCAATGGCCGCCGCCATATCCGGCTGGTGCAGAGCAACGGGCTCGACCATCCGGCGCTCGGCCAGCGCGCCCCGTACGACCTGATCATCGCCAATATTCTCGCCGGTCCGCTGGTCGCCCTCGCCCCGCAAATCGCCGCGGCATCGTCTGCCGGAACCGTGCTGCTGCTCGCCGGCCTGCTATCCCGCCAGCAAGCCGAGGTCGTCCGCGCCTATGTCCGCGAGGGCTTTCGCCTCAAGCATAGCCGGCTCGACAATGAATGGCCCTGCCTGACCCTGGTCAAGGCAAGGAAATATGGCTGGACCCGCAAGCCGCACCGGAAAAAATCACCGCTGGCCTCGGACTATTTCGGGGAGTGCTAGTACCCCTGCGCTGGGCGCGCACCGTTTGTAGGTTTGTTCCAAGGTGATGCAGAGGATTTACCAAGATGTATCTTGAAAAAAAATTATCCCCATTTCGTAAAATAGTTTTGGGTTATTTTATAACAATTGCGGGAATTGATCTTCTTTTATCGGCTATTGGTCAAATCAACTATCCAAAATATATCGACCTATGGTTCGGGTTCCTAGGGGCACCCTTCGGCCTTGTTCAATTTTTCTTAAATAAAATAACCGGCTCAACCATAATGAGCGACATTCTTTGCGTGGCTGTGATTGCATTGCTCGTTTTTGTAAAGTTTGGCAATATTGATGTTCGACACATGAAATAGCAATTCCAGTGACAGGCGCAACATTCCTAATTCCTTGTCCCTGAAGGAAGAAGGTGTAACAATCCACAAAGGCTGGAATTATGCGCGAAATCCCATTGCGACTTCGCGTGAGTCCAATGCCGACCCTCCCCACAGATGCGCACGCAGTCAAACAACCGTAGCTTCTCCAGCTTTCGACCGCGCATAGTCCTGCGTCCCCTCGGTCAGCACCACATCACCCTCGACAATCTCGGCAATCCGGATATCGGGAAGCTTGGCGATCCGGTCATAGACCGGCTTGAAATCCGTCTCCACCGTCACCCGCAACAGCTCGTCCAGACTCGGAATGACAAAATAATTCTGCTGATAATCGTCGATCCGATACTCGGTGCGCAACACCCGCTCGAGATCAAACAATATCCGGTTGGGGCTGGGATCATCCAGCGCAAAGACGCTCTCGCCATAGCTGGAGACGATGCCGGCGCCGTAAATGCGCAGACCATCATCCTCCTGGATCAGACCGAATTCCACCGTATACCAGTAGAGCCGCGCCAGCTGTTTCAGCGTACCGAATTTCAGCGCCCTGAGCCCACCGCGCCCATAAGCCGCCATATAGTCGCCAAAGCGCTGATCGGCGAGCATCGGCACATGGCCGAAAACATCGTGGAAAATGTCTGGTTCCTGCAGATAGTCAAGCTGGTCCCTTCGCCGGATGAAATTGCCCGACACAAAGCGCCGGTTGGCGAGATGGTCGAAAAACACATCGTCGGGGACCAGACCGGGCACCGCCACCACCTGCCAACCTGTAGCATCCATCAAGATCCGGTTGAGTTCCTTGAAATCGGGAATTCCCGGCCGCGACAGTTTCAATATGTCGATGCCATTGAGAAATGCCTGCGCCGCACGACCCGGCAACATTTTCTGCTGGCGCGCGAACAATATATCCCACGTTTCGTGGTCTTCTGCGGAATAGCTGCTCCAGTCCTGATCGATCGTCCAGTCGGCATTTGCGTGCGCTGGCGGCTTGTCATAGACATGGGTTTCAGGTTCGGACTTGCTAAGCATGGCATCATCCTACAGCAAAACAGGTTTCAATGGCAACTAGGTCACTTAAATTATTGAAACACAGTGTCTTTGCGCTGGGCACCATCATCGTCCTCTATCTGCTGGCGGCGCTCGGTGGCAGTCTGCTGCCGGTCAATCAGGATTGGCAAAGCGCCGATGACGGCATAGAATTGTTCGTCGAAACCAACGGCCTGCATACCGGCATCATCATGCCGATCTGGAGCGAAGTCCACGACTGGACGCCGCTGATCCGGCCCGAGCATCTGCAGGACCCGTCCCGCTATGGCAGCCATATCCTGGTCGGCTGGGGCCATGAAGGCGTCTATCGCAACACCCGCTACTGGCGGGACCTGCGTGCGAGCGACGCGGTCAGCGCGATCTTTGGCAGCGACAAGGTGCTTGTCCACGTCGACCACCTGAATTATCCACAAGCTTATCCGCATTACCGCCGCAGCCTGAAAGTCAGCGAAGCGGAATATCGGAAAATCGCCGATGCAATCCAGGCGCGCTTCGCTCTCGACGATCATTACCGCTCCCAGCCTTCACCGGGCTATGGTCAGACTGACCTGTTCTACCAGGCGAACGGCCACTACAATGCATTCTTCACATGCAACAACTGGACCAGCGACGTGTTGCAACAGGCGGGTATCCGCACCGGGCTGTGGACGCCGTTTCAGGGTGGCGTGATGCGCTGGTTTCCGGAAGGGAGTGAGTGAGGGCGTTCGACTGTGATCAGGCAAATTCGTCATCCTGAGCCGAAGGCCACCCAAGGTAACTCGTTTCGGGACCCCTTGAGATTGCGCACCGTGGCCCGAGTTTCTAGTTCTCCCTTCTCCCGTGAGGGAGAAGGATACAGAGCCTTGCTGAGGAACGAAGCTAGGCGGCGTTGGATGAGGGCGTTCCGTATTACGAAGCGCAGAACACCCTCATCCAGCTGCGACTGGGCAGCAAGCTGCCAAGTCTTCACATCCTTCTCCCTCACGGGAGAAGGGGTTGGGATGCGCCCAATGACGCTTTTCGGACGAGACGTATCGTTCGACAAGCCTACCCCTAACGGAACTATCAAGCCCCTCCTTTTCAAAGGAGGGGTTGGGGTGGTTTCTCTCGTCAGAGAGGCATGGTTCGGGGCGGAATAATCCTCCCCGCCTGCGGGGAGGTGGCAGCCGCCGTAGCCTTGGCGAAGGTGGCTGACGAAGGGGGTTCTGGCCCAGGCGCCACGCTCGGACGCACGCCCCCTCCACCACGCTTCGCGCGGTCCCCCTCCCCGCAAGCGGGGAGGATTTTGGGGGCAATCGCGATAAATCGTACCGTTAGCACTGAGCTTGTCGACCCGATGGGCGAGCGAAGCTCAACTGCGCCTATCGTCGCGAGATGTCCTTCGACAAGCTTGGGACGAACAGCAAAACCAGTTACCCAGCCGCCTTGACAATTTCGGCCCAAGCCGCTTCGTCAATCACTTCAATCCCGAGCTCGGCCGCTTTCTTCGCCTTCGACCCTGCCCCCGGTCCGGCCACCACCAGATCGGTTTTCGCGCTTACCGACCCCGATGCCTTGGCCCCCAAAGCCTCGGCCTGCGTCTTGGCTTCGTCGCGGCTCATCGTCTCCAGCTTGCCGGTGAAGACAATGGTCTTGCCGCTGACCGCGCTTTCGCGGGTCTCGACGATATAGTCGGGCGGCGACACCTCGCCCAGCAGATCCTCCCACACCGCTCGATTGTGCGGTTCGTGGAAAAAATCCGCGAGCGCCTGCGCCACCGTGGGACCAACGCCGTCGATCGAAATAATCTCCGCCCAGGCGGCATCGCCCGCTTCGTTCTTTTCGCGTTCTGATCCGTTCGTGTCGAGCGAAGTCGAGACACCTTCCCCGCCCTCTCCGTTCGTGTCGAGCGAAGTCGAGACACCTTCCTCCGCGGCACCGTCTCTCGACTGCGCTCGAGACGAACGGTACTGCTCCGACTGTATGGCGAGATCAGCAATCTCCTGAACCTTTTCCAGCGTCCGGAAATTCTTCAACAAATCCCGCGCCGTCACCGTACCAATATGTCGTATCCCCAGCCCGAACAGCAGCCTGGCCGCATCCGGCTGCCGCTTCTTTTCCACAGCCGCCAACAGATTATCCACAGACTTTTCCTGCCAGCCTTCGCGCGCCAATATCTCGGCGCGATGCTCATGCAGCCGAAATATGTCGGCCGGGCTTTCGAGCCAACCGGCCTCGATAAATTCCGCAATGCTCTTCTCGCCCAGGCCATCGATATCCAGCGCACCCCGCGAGACAAAATGCGCCAGCCGCTGGAACCGCTGCGCCGGGCAGATCAGGCCGCCGGTGCAGCGCACATCGACCTCTCCTTCCTCGGCCACCGCTTCGCTGCCGCATTCGGGGCAATGGTCGGGAAAATGCCAGGGTTCGCGCTCCTCGTCGCGCGTCAAATTCTCCACCACCTGCGGGATCACGTCGCCGGCGCGCTGGATCACCACCCGGTCGCCGGGGCGCACCCCGAGCCTGCCGATCTCGTCGCGATTGTGCAGCGTCACATTGGACACCACCACGCCGCCCACGGTAACCGGCTTCAGCCGCCCGACCGGGGTCAGCTTGCCGGTCCGCCCGACCTGGATATCGATGCTCTCCAGCGTTGTCTGCGCCTGCTCGGCGGGAAATTTGTGCGCGATCGCCCAGCGCGGCGACTTGGCGACAAAGCCGAGCCGCTGCTGCCAGTCGAGCCGGTCGACCTTGTAGACGACGCCGTCGATATCATAGGGCATGTCCGCCCGCTCGGCCTCGATATGGCGATAATGGGCAAGCATCTCGTCGAGCGTTTCAAATCGCTGCACCAAAGGCGATACCGGCACGCCCCAACTTTCAATCGCCTTCATCACGTCCAGGGCCGTCTCGCCCGGCAGTTCGCTATGCACACCCCAGCCATGCGCCCAGAATTTGAGCGGTCGTTTCGCGGTGATATTGGCATCCTTCTGCCGCAGTGACCCGGCAGCGGCATTGCGAGGATTGGCGAATTGACGAATTTTATCGGGATCAAACTCGACACCCTTGGCCTCGGCATCGGCCCTGCCCTCGTCCATCAACCGCTCGTTGAGCCCGGCAAAATCCGCCTTGGCCACATAGACCTCGCCGCGAATTTCGAACAGGTCGGGGACGGGAGGTGAAGTGCCGTTCGTGTCGAGCGAATTCGAGACACCTGTTCCCGCATCACCGTCTCTCGACTGCGCTCGAGACGAACGGAGTGATTGCGGAATATCCGAAATCATCCGCACATTGGCGGTCACATCCTCACCAACCTGCCCATCCCCGCGCGTCGCGGCCAGCACCAGCTCGCCCTTCTCATAACGCAGCGAGCAGGACAGCCCGTCAATCTTGTCCTCGGCGGTCACCGCCACCGGCGCATCTTCCGGCAAATTCAAAAACCGCCGCACCCGCGCCAGCCATTCGGCGATATCCTCATCGGAAAAGCCGTTGTCGAGGCTCATCATCCGCTGTTCGTGCTTGACCTTGGACAAGGGCGAAGCCGCTACCGCCGCGCCGATCATCCGGTTCGGGCTGTCGTCGCGCACCAGATGCGGAAAGGCCTCCTCCAGCTCGTTGTTGCGCCGCACCAGCGCGTCATAATCCGCATCGGAAATTTCCGGACTGTCCTCGGTGTGGTAGAGCTTATTATGCTTGGCAATCTGGCGCGCGAGCCGCATCAGTTCGTTCGCGGCTTCGGCTTCGGAGAGATCGGCTGGCGGAATGACACTCACGAAAAGCCCCTCCTCTTCAGAGGAGGGGTTGGGGTGGTGGCGATGTGTGAACATCGCTCGCGCAGCGACAAGCGGCACCAAACCACCCCAACCCCTCCTTTAAAAAGGAGGGGCTTAAGAGCGGAAATAAGTTGGTTGGATGTTTCAATGAGGCGTTCGGTCACTAAAGCCCCTCCTCTTCAGAGGAGGGGTTTGGGGTGGTGGCGGCCTGATGCTTCATCCACCGATCCGGAGGCCCCTCCAACGCATCACGCAAAACCAACAAAACCCCCTCCATATTCTCCATCACATCCAAATTGCCAAAACGCACCGTCCGATAACCCTTGTTCCGCAACCGGTCATCCCGCTTGAAATCCGCCTCGACATCATGCGTATCACCATCCACTTCGACAATCAGCTTTTTCAGCGGGCAGAAGAAATCGGCGATATAATAATCGATCACCGCCTGACGGCGGAATTTATGGCCCCCCAGTTGCGAAGCCGAAAGATGCCGCCACAGCCGCTTCTCCGGTTCGGTCGGATTGCGCCGCATCTCCCTCGCCCGGGCAAGAAGAATAGCGCGGTCGGTCATAATCTAAAGCCCCTCCTTTTCAAAGGAGGGGTTGGGGTGGTTTCTCTCGTCTGAAAGGCTCTTCTTCATTGCATAGCACCTGAAGCCCGCCGCAGCCCCTTCGCTACGCGAGCGATGCTGACGCACCGCCACCACCCCAACCCCTCCTCTAAAGAGGAGGGGCTTAGACCGCCCTGATCCTGAAGGCCCCGCAACAACGGAGATTCCCACTCAAACCCCCTCCAGCAACCGGTCTGCCTGCGCCCGCGCCTCATCGGTCACATCCGCGCCCGACAGCATCCGCGCTATCTCCTGCCGCCGCCCTTCGCCATCCAGCGCGCGGACATCGGTGCGCGACACCGTCCCGCTGAGCGACTTGTTGATCAGCATATGCGCGTCGCCCTTGGAGGCAACCTGCGGGCTGTGGGTGACGACCAGCAGCTGCGCGCCTCTGGATAGCCGCGACAGGCGGTCGCCGATCGCAGAGGCGACAGCGCCGCCGACACCGCGGTCGACTTCGTCAAAAATGATCGATTTCAGCCCATATTCTTCCGCCAATGCAACTTTTAGGGCCAGAATGAACCGCGAAAGTTCACCTCCCGACGCAATTTTGCCCAGAGGTGCCAGCGGCGCACCCGGGTTGGTCGAAATCAGAAACTCGATCCGATCCATTCCGCCTTTATTCCAATGCTCTTCGGGTAATAGTTCAAGCAAAGTCTCAAATCTTGCCGCATCCAGCTTGAGTGGCGCCAGTTCCCCGGCTACCGCCTTGTCCAGCGCCTTCGCCGCCTTGCTGCGCTGCGCCCGCAAGGCTTCGGCCGCCGCAATGTAGGATTTTTTCGCGAGCACCAAAGATGCTTCCAATCCTTCCAGCGTCTTGCCGCCATCGCTGATCGCCGCGAGCTTGTTCTGCAGTTCATTCAGCAGATCCGAAAGCTTGTCCGGCTCCACCCGATGCTTGCGCGCCAGTCCCCGCAGATCAAACAGCCGGGTCTCCATATCGTCGAGTCGCTGCGGGTCAAAGCTCAGCGCTTGGGCCGCTTCGCTGAGCTTGTCCTCGGCCTCGGTGGCGTCGATGATCGACCGGTCGAGCGCCTCCAGCGCTTCCTTCAGCAGGGGGTGATCTTCGGCGATCATATCGAGCCGCCGCGCCGCCGACCGGAGCGAGGCAAGCCCGCCGTTAGAGCCGTCAAAAGCCGCACGAATCGCTTCGAGATCGCCGGTGAGCTTTTCGCCCTTCATCATCGTCGCGCGCTCGAGAGCGAGTTCCTGTTCCTCGCCGGATTGCGGCGCAAATTTGGCCAGTTCAGCGACGCTATGTTCCAGATATTCACGGTCATTCTCCGCCGTTTCCTGCTCCTGCTTCGCCTGCTCCAGCGCCGCTTTCGCGGTCTGCCAAGCCTCGAAGGACTGTGCCACTCTGGCGCTTTCCACCCCGGCAAAAGCATCGAGCAGCGCCCGGTGCCCCTTGGCATTGATCAGACCGCGATCATCATGCTGGCCATGGATTTCAATCAGTTGCCCGCCCACTGCGCGGAGCAGCGTCGCCGAACAAGGCTGGTCATTGATGAAGGCGCGGCTGCCGCCGTCGGCCTTGACAGAACGCTTGATGATCAGCGGCTCGCCGGCTTCGATCTCAATATCATTTTCGGCGAGCATTCTGGCCAGCTTGCTGCCCGCTACCGGTGCGGCAAAACTGGCGGTAACCTGCGCCTTTTCGGTGCCTTGACGGACCAGTCCGCTATCCGCCCGATTGCCCAGCGCCAGCCCGAGACTGTCCAGCAGAATCGACTTGCCCGCACCGGTCTCGCCGGTCAGCACCGTAAGGCCCGAGCCGAACTCGAGGTCAAGCGCCTCAATCAATACAATATCGCGGATGGAAAGGGACTGCAGCACAGAGCCCTCTTAAAACACGTTTACCTTAGCTGCAACGCATTGCAGCAGATCGCAGCTTAAGTGGCACCATGCTTGTTGACCAGTTCATAGGCGCGCTCATACCATTTGGTACCGGGATAGTTCGCGCCGAGCACAGCGGCGGTCTTCTTCGCCTCCGTCGGCACACCCAGCGCAAGATAGGATTCGGTCAATCGCATCAGCGCTTCTGGCGTGTGGGTCGTGGTCTCATATTTCTCGATTACCGTCCGGAACCGGATGGTTGCGGCGAGCCATTTGCCGCGGCGCTGGTAAAAGCGGCCGATTTCCATTTCCTTGCCTGCGAGATGGTCATTGACCAGATCCATTTTCAGCTTGGCATCGGCGGCATAGCGCGAATTGGGATAGCGACGGGACACTTCGCCGAGAGCGGCCAGCGCCTGTTCGGTGATCTTCTGGTCACGGGTGACATCGCTGATCTGCTCATAATAGCAGAGCGCGATCAGATAATAGGCATAAGGCGCGTCCTTGTTGCCCGGATGGATCGACAGAAACCGGCGCGCCGATTCCGTCGCCTTGTTATAATCGCCAGCGAGATAATAGCTGAACGCGCTCATCTGCTGCGCGCGGCGGGCCCATGGGGAATAGGGATGCTGGCGCTCGACTTCGTCAAACAGCGCAGCGGCAATCTTGTACTGTCCGCGATCCAGCCGCACTTTTGCAGCGTTATACAACGTGTCGACATCGCGCGCGACATAGCGGGTGTCGGCACCGCGCCCACTGCCACCGCCGCCAAGCAGGGCACAACCGGAAAGCATCGTAGCGGAGAGACCGATAACGGCCCATTTGATAATGTGTTTGTTCATATGGCAGACCTCTTAACCGCTTGTTTTCATCCAGCCAAGAATAAAGCAAAAAAACCGCTGGAGCAGATCGCTACTCCCTGTTCTGTTCAAGCTTTACCAGAGATTAATCTGGCGAATTTGTGAGAAAAACCCGGGCAAAGAAAAGGGCCCGGATCGCTCCGGGCCCCTCGCTGTTTCAGTTTGCGAAATTCTAGTCTTCGGTGATCGAAGCAGGCAATGGAATGTCACCACCGCCTTCGTCCTTGGGACCGTCGTTGTTCCGGCCACGTCCGCCGCCGTCACGGCCACGTCCGCCACCATCGCGTCCGCGACCGCCGCCACCAGCACCGTCACGGCGCGGGCCACGGGGCTTGTCACCGCGTGGTTCGCGGGCAGGACGGCTATCCTCCAGCTCTTCACCTGTTTCCTGATCGACAACCCGCATCGACAGGCGAACCTTGCCGCGCTGGTCGATTTCGAGAACCTTGACCTTGACGGCCTGGCCTTCGCTCAGAACGTCGGAGACCTTCTCGACCCGCTCATTCTTGATTTCAGAGACGTGGACGAGACCGTCCTTGCCGCCCATGAAATTCACGAACGCGCCAAAGTCGACCAGATTGACGACCTTGCCGTCATAGACCTTGCCGACTTCGGCTTCTTCAACAATGCCCTTGATCCATGCGATTGCCGCATCAATCTGGGATTTGTCAGAAGAAGAAACCTTGATCAGGCCTTCATCGTCAATATCCACCTTCGCGCCGGTTTCGGCAACGATTTCGCGGATCACCTTGCCGCCGGTACCGATAACTTCGCGGATCTTTTCCTTGTTGATCTGCAGAGTTTCGATGCGTGGAGCATGTTCGGACATTTCGGTCCGGGTACCGCTAAGCGCCTTGCTCATTTCACCTAGGATATGAGCGCGACCGCCACTGGCCTGTTCCAGAGCAGACTTCATGATTTCCTGCGTAATGCCGGCTACCTTGATGTCCATCTGCAAGGAGGTGATACCCTTTTCGGTACCCGCAACCTTGAAGTCCATGTCGCCGAGATGATCTTCGTCGCCAAGAATGTCGGACAGAACCGCAAAATCTTCGCCTTCGAGGATCAGGCCCATCGCAATACCGGAAACCGGACGCGTCAAGGGCACACCGGCATCCATCATCGCCAGCGAACCGCCACAAACGGTCGCCATCGAGGATGAACCGTTGGATTCGGTAATGTCGGAGAGAACGCGGATCGTATAAGGAAAGTCTTCCACTGTCGGCAGTACCGGACGCAGCGCGCGGAAAGCGAGCTTGCCATGGCCGGTTTCGCGGCGGCTGGTAAATCCGAAACGGCCAACTTCACCAACCGAATAAGGTGGGAAGTTATAGTGCAGCATGAAGTTGGTGTAGCTCAAACCGTCGAGCCCATCGATCATCTGTTCGGCGTCTTTGGTGCCAAGGGTCGTGGTCACGATCGCCTGCGTTTCACCGCGGGTGAACAAAGCCGAACCGTGGGTCCGTGGCAGCAGGCCAACCATGGCTTCGATCGGGCGAACCTGATCGAGCTTGCGGCCATCGATACGGGTACCGTCCTTGAGGATTGCACCGCGAACGATTTCGGCTTCCAGTTTCTTGACCATCTTGCCGGCGGTCATCTGGGTCTGGCCGTCCGCGTCGGCATATTTTTCCTTGGCCTTGTCGCGAACCGCGTTCAGCGCGTTGCTACGCTCTGACTTGTCTGTCTTCTTGTAAGCCGCAGCGATATCTTTTCCGACCAGCTTGCGCAGGTCTTCCTTGATCGCGCTATTGTCGTCGCCAGCGTCGAGCTGCCAGGGTTCTTTCGCAGCCTGTTCAGCCAGATCGATGATCAGACCAGCAACCTGCTTGGATGCGTCATGGGCGAACTGGACAGCACCGAGCATGACTTCTTCGGAAAGCTCTTGCGCTTCCGATTCAACCATCATCACGGCGCCCATCGTTCCGGCGACAACCAGATCGAGTTCGCCATTGGCGACTTCTTCCATCGACGGGTTCAGCTGATATTCGCCTTCCTTGTAACCGACGCGAGCTGCGCCAATCGGGCCCATGAACGGAACACCGGAAATGGTCAGCGCAGCGGACGCTGCAACCATCGCCAATATGTCGGGCTCGTTGATTCCATCATAGCTCATGACCTGACAGATTACGTTGATTTCGTTGTAGAAACCTTCGGGGAACAGCGGGCGGCAAGGACGGTCAATCAAACGCGATGTCAGCGTTTCCTTTTCCGTCGCACGGCCTTCGCGCTTGAAGAAACCGCCCGGGATACGACCGGCGGCTGAGAATTTTTCCTGATAGTGCACGGTGAGCGGGAAGAAATCCTGCCCTTCGCGCACCGATTTGGCGGCGGTAACTGCGCACAGTACAACCGTTTCGCCGAGGGTCGCGAGTACAGCGCCATCAGCCTGACGAGCAATACGGCCCGTTTCGAGGGTGAGGGTCTGTCCGCCCCACTCCATTTCAACTTTCTTGATATTAAACATTCGTATTTTCCTTTGTCCCGCCTGCCCTATGCAGTGCGGGGGCTTTCTTGTGTCCAGCAATCCGGCTGAACAGCGGTTCGGGGTCATTCTTGCCCCATACACTCGCCTCACTTCACCTTATTGCGAAATTTGACATTGTTCCCCGGCGAAGGCCGGGGTCCATCTCGGAACATTGCGTCTAGTTGCAACTCCTGGAGATGGATCCCCGCCTGCGCGGGGATGACGCAAAACGTAAACGGCCCGCATTAAGCGGGCCGAACGATTGCGTCACTTACGCAGACCAAGGTCCTTGATCAGCTTGGCATAGCGCTCGACGTCTTTCTTGCGAAGATAGTCCAGCAGGCTGCGCCGTTTGTTGACCATCATCAGCAATCCGCGACGCGAGTGATTGTCCTTGTGATGGCCTTTGAAATGCTCGGTCAGGTTCACGATGCGCTCGGTGAGCACGGCAACCTGAACTTCCGGGGAACCGGTATCGTCCTTTGTCTGGCCGAATTTCTTGATCAGTTCCTGTTTTTTTTCTGCAGTAATCGTCATATAATTTTTCCTTCGAACATCATTCACATATTGAACCCGCGCACCACCCTGACGGTGCCATCAGCAAGCTCGGCCAGCGCAACCGGAGAACCTTGGTTCTCTGTCGCCAGAAAAAGCCCGTTGAGTGCGGGGTTCCCGATCATTTCCCGTTCGTCCAGCGTCATGCCTTGCCGAAGCAGTTTTGCCTGATCAGGAGTGAGGTCAAAAGCCGGGATGTCGTCCAGCCCTGCCTCAAGCGGCAAAAGATAGTCTGTAATGTCCGCGCCCTTACCAATTTCGTTGAGTTTGTCCAGCGAAATCGCCTGTTTCAGCGTGAAGGGACCGGCCTTGGTCCTCCTTAACATGGTGACGTGACCGACCGTGTGCAAGGCGCGCGCAATGTCGCGCGCGAGCGAGCGGATGTAGGTGCCCTTGGAGACTGTGGCTGTGAGGGTGATTTCGTCCAACAACGCGTCATCCTGAACTTGTTTCAGGACCTCCCGAGGTCCTGAAACAAGTTCAGGATGACGCGTGGGGGCTTCAGGATGACGAATGGCCAGCGAGAAAATGGTCACCCCCCGCAGCTTCATCTCCACCGCAACCCCTGCCCGCGCCAAATCATAAGCCCGTTTGCCATCAATCTTCAGCGCCGAATATTTCGGCGGTATCTGCTCGATCGGGCCGGTGAATTGCGGCAAAACCGATTCCACTTCAGCCAGCGTCGGTCGATGATCAGAGGCCTCCGTGACCGCCCCCTCGACATCCAGCGTCT
The DNA here is from genome assembly GCA_002783865.1 of Sphingomonadales bacterium CG_4_10_14_3_um_filter_58_15. Lineage (GTDB taxonomy): Bacteria > Pseudomonadota > Alphaproteobacteria > Sphingomonadales > Sphingomonadaceae > Parasphingorhabdus. Next base: position 32,552 of record PFJE01000178.1, on the reverse strand, counting down.
CGGTCTCCGCGCCGAAACCAATCGTAAACTCATAGATCTTCGATGCATCCAGCATCCGCCCACACAGCTTGGTCGCTTCGCCGATCGCAATCGGCAAAACGCCGGTCGCCAGCGGATCCAGCGTCCCGCCATGGCCGACCTTCAGCTTATCCTTGCCCTTGCCGAGCAAACCCGCTTCGCGCAAATTCCGCTTTACCGCGCCGACCGCCTGCGTCGAGCCAAGTTCCAGCGGTTTGTCGAGGATGATCCAACCGTGATGTTTCAAGATTTCCATTCTTCCTTGAGCAGTCCGAACACCGCCGTGTCCCGAACATAACCCGTCCAGGTAATCCGGTTCTTGCGCAGCGTTCCCTCATGTTGCGCACCCAGTTTCAGAACCGCCGCCATCGACCGCTTGTTGCGGGTATCGACCCGAAATTCGATGCGGGTAAATCCGTGGGCAAAGGCATGATCAATCATCAGCTTTTTCATGGCATCATTGAAGCCGCTACCCCTCACCGATGGTGCGATATAGGTGCCGCCGATTTCCGTCACTTTGGTATTGAGATCAGGATTGATATAGTTGGTCATGCCCACAACCGTGTCGGTTTCGCTGTTGATCACCGCAAAGCGCACCCAGTTCGTGGTATCGTGAAACGCCTCGATCGCCTGGTCAAAATTCTCGTCCAGCATCGACACGGGGTAGATTTCCCAGATCTCCTGATCCTTTGCACAGGCGGCGCGCAACGGTTCGAGATGGTGCTCGGCCAGTGGTTCGAGCCGCACGGGACCATCTTCCAAAATTTTCGAGAGTTCCTGTATCATCAACTTCTTTCGTCGCCCCAGCGAAGGAGTTACAGGTTGGACATGCCCCGCATGTCCAACCTGTAACTGGCCTAACCCAATTTGCGCATGTCACAATGTTGGTTTGGATTCCAGCCTGCGCTGGAATGACACCTAACCATCGAGCCGCTCCCGAAAATGCTTCCGGCACAGCGCCAGATAGCTTTCATTGCCGCCTATTTCTGTCTGGGCACCGGCCGCAATGGCCCTGCCCGCTTCGTCGATACGCAGGTTCATCGTGGCCTTGCGCCCGCATTCGCATACCGCCTTCAATTCGACCAGACTGTCGGCAATCCCCAGCAGCTTCGCCGATCCGGGAAACAGGTTTCCCTGAAAGTCGGTCCGCAGGCCGTAGCAAAGCACCGGAATGCCCACCTCGTCTGCCACTCGCGCCAATTGCCAGACCTGGCTTTCGGTCAGAAACTGGGCTTCGTCGATCATCACGCAGGCAAGCTTGCCCTGGTCATGCTCTTCGCTGACCGCCGCCAGTAAATCCGTGTCCTCGCCAAAGCGATGGGCATCGGCGTGCAAACCAATACGCGAGGCAATGGCACCAAAACTTGCCCGGTTGTCGATCGCTGCGGTCCACAGCATCACCTTCATCCCGCGCTCGCCATAGTTGAACGCCGCCTGCAGCAGATTGCTCGACTTGCCGGCGTTCATCGACGCATAATAGAAATAGAGCTTGGCCATCTGTCCTGTCACTCGTCATCCTGAACTTGTTTCAGGACCTCTTGAGATCCTGAAACAAGTTCAGGATGACGACAAGGGGAATCTAGGAATCCCCGCCCAAGTCCTGCGCAACCTTCGGATTGTTCAACAGGCTCTCGATATGCTCCGCCGTATCAAAGCTGTCATCCGCCAGAAATTTCAGTTTCGCCGCATATTTCATCTGCACCCGCTTCGCGACTTCCTTCTGGAAGAAGGCGGTGTTGGTCCGCAGCGCCTTCAGCACGTCCGCCTCATTCGCGCCGAGCAATGGCTTCACAAATACCGTTGCATGACGCAGATCAGGCGACATCCGCACTTCGGTGACGCTGACGCTATGCGAGGTCAGCACGACGTCATGCACCTCGCCGCGCATCAGCAGCTCCGACAGGATATGCCGCACCTGCTCGCCAACGCGCAGCAAGCGGACCGAGCGGCCTTCGGGAGATGTGTCGTTATATTTTGCCACAATAATAAAGCCTCAAACTCGTCATACTGAACTGGGTTCAGCATCCAGAGCGACATACACGATCTATGCGACCATCCGTTCTGGATCCCGGATCAAATCCGGGATGACGATTCTATCAGAGTATCCGTTCTTTCTCCGTGACCTGGAAGACTTCGAGCATATCGCCTGGCTTGATATCGTTGGTATCTTCCAGAACCGCGCCACATTCCATGCCGGCCCGGACTTCCTCGACATCGTCCTTGAACCGCCGCAGCGACGCGATCGTCGTGGCGCTGACAATGACATCGTCGCGGGTGAGACGCGCGAACAGACCTTTGCGCAAGACACCTTCGGTAACCAGCAAACCGGCTGCCTTGTCTTTCTTGCCCGACTTGAACACGTCCTTGACTTCTGCCCGACCGACGACATTCTCGATCTTCTCGGGACCCAGTTCCCCGGCCATTTCGGCGCGGATATCGTCGGTCAGATCATAGATGATATCGAAATATTTGAAGCGGACGCCGTCGCGCTTGGCGATTTCCCGCGCCTTGGCATTGGGACGCACGTTGAAGCCGATGATCGGCGCCTTGCTGGCTCCGGCCAATGTCACGTCCGATTCCGTGATCGCGCCGACACCACTGTGCAAGATACGCACCTTGATGTCGTCGTTCGAAATCTTGTTCAGCGCCTGCACAATGGCTTCGGTGGAGCCCTGCACATCGGCTTTTACCAGTACCGGGAATTCTACAGCACTGTTTGCCGCAGCAGAGAACATATTCTCGAGACTGGTCGGCGCCTGCGTGGTGCGCTTCAGCTTCTGCTGTTCGGCACGATAGGCCGCGACTTCGCGGGCCCGCGCTTCATTCTCGACCACGGTCAGCTTGTCGCCCGCGGACGGAACGCCAGAGATACCAAGCACTTCGACCGGAGTCGAAGGCCCTGCTTCCTTGATCTGCTGCCCCTTGTCATCGATCATCGCCCGGACTTTACCCGTCTGGGAACCAACAACGAAGACATCGCCGCGTTTCAAGGTACCGCGTTCGATCAGAACCGTCGCCACCGGACCACGTCCGATATCCAGCTTGGCTTCGACCACCGCGCCTTCGGCAGGACGGTCGGGACGCGCTTTCAGTTCCAGCAATTCGGCCTGCACGTGGATCTTGTCCATCAACTCGTCGAGTCCGATTTTCTTGAGCGCAGAAACCTCCGCATCAAGAACATCACCGGACATTTCTTCGACAATCACTTCATGCTCGAGCAGGCGGGTACGAACCGTTGTCGGATCCGCGCCTTCCTTGTCGATCTTGTTGATCGCGACAATCATCGGCACGCCGGCCGCCTTGGTGTGATTGATCGCTTCGATCGTCTGCGGCATCAATCCATCATCGGCGGCGACGACCAGGATCACGATATCCGTGACATTGGCACCGCGCATCCGCATTTCGGTAAAGGCTTCATGACCCGGCGTATCCAGGAACGTAACCTTGTCGCCATTTTTCATCGTCACCTGATAGGCGCCGATATGCTGGGTGATACCACCGGCTTCTCCGGCAACCACATCGGTTCCGCGCAGCGCGTCGAGCAGCGAAGTCTTGCCGTGATCGACATGCCCCATGATGGTGACAACCGGAGGACGCGGCTTCAGCGTTTCTTCCGGATCGACGTCAGCCTGGGTGTTGATTTCGACATCGGACTCGGACACGCGCTGGATATTGTGACCGAATTCCTCGACCAGCAATTCCGCGGTATCCTGATCAATCGTCTGGTTGACGGTAACCATCGAACCCATGTTGAACAGCGATTTGACGAGTTGCGCTCCCTTCTCGCCCATACGTTTCGCCAGTTCCTGTACGGTAATGGCTTCCGGCACGATAACGTCACGGACCTGCTTTTCGCGCGGTTCGCTTGGCCGCCCGGACCGCTGGGCCCGCTTTTCTTTTTCGCGCGCGCGCTTCAGCGCAGCCAGCGACCGTGCTCGCGCAGCGCCGTCTTCGCCACGTAACGCACGGTTGACAGTCAGCTTGCCCGATTGACGGCGATCGTTGCGATCCTCGCGTCCGACCTTCTGCTTTTCCTTCTCCGGCTTCGCGCGTTTCGGCGCTTCCACGGGGGTGAACTTACGAGCCGGTGGCCGTGCATCGGTTTTGGCGGCGGGAGCGTCTTCAGCAGCGGGTTCGACAACAGCAGATACATCGGCAGCGGCATTTTCCGCAGCAGCAATTTCTTCCTGCGCCTTGCGCGCCTGCTCTTCTTCGGCCTTGCGGTTTTCTTCAGCCCGCTTTTTCTCTTCGGCGGTCTGCTCTTTCTTCTCGCGCGTGTCGCGCTTGCGCGCTTCCTGCATCGCGTCAAGGCGGGCTTCTTCTGCCTCACGCAGCAATTTCGCCTGCATCTCCTGACGAGTCAGACCATCATCCGCTTTCGGTGCGGCCGGCTGTTTCTTGGGAGCCGCCTTTGGCGCTGGAGCGGCGGCTGGCGCCGGAGCAGGCACAGGTGTTTCCTTGACGATTTCCTTCGCCGCTTCCTGTGCACCGGGCTTGCCCACCAGTTTCTTGCGTTTGACTTCGACCACGACCTTGTTGGTGCGTCCGTGGCTGAACGTCTGTTTGACTTCGCCGGGTTCGACCGAACGCTTCAACCCAAGAGGTTTGCGTGCTGGTTTTGGCGTATCTTTTGTATCTTCACTCATCGAACAGACTTAATCCTTAAAATATATATTACTGCAACATCTTACCCGGCATTTCAAAACCGGATCACGCAACTTTCTTTTCGGCATCATCATCGACTTTATCAGAACCGATAAAGTGAAGCCATCTCTTCAGGCTGTGCGAAACCCGCCCCGCTGCGCGCTTGTCGGTGATACCGATGTGCACGACATTCTGGCGGCCCAATGCCACAGAAAGGCCCTGCCGGTCCACCGGCAATATCAACCCACGAATATTTTGGCCTTCGCGGTCACTTCCAACCCGCCAGGCCTGATCCAGTTTGGCGCAGCCGTCGCGCCCGGCATCGGAGGCGTGGAGCAGCAGATTGAGATCACCTTGCCGCGCGGCCGTTTCGATCTTTTCCGAGCCGGTGAGCAATGTTCCGCCGCGCGCCTCGAGACCCAACCGGTCCAAGGTGGAGCGTTCCAGCGCCAATTCAAGCATTTCCGGAAGATTATCCGGAATATCCATCTCGCCGGTTTTAAACGCCCGCGACAGCGCGCCTTTCAGCTGACCCTTTGCCAGCGCCGTCTCCAGCGCGGTACGGTCAACCCCGATCCACGCCCCGCGACCCGGCGCTTTGGCGCGCACATCCGGCGCAATCTGCCCATCAGGGCCCATCGCAAGACGCATCAATTGGTCCTGAGGAAGACTTTCCCCAGTCAAAATGCATTTACGATAAGGCGCTTGATCTAGAGGTTTAGACCGCGTCTCATTGGGTGGATTCCGCATCTGCGTCCTCCCCAGTTTCTTCGGTCTCGGCAGCCGCTGGCTCGTCTTCATCTTCAAACCAGTGCGCACGCGCGGCCATGATGATTTCGTTACCCTGCTCTTCGGTCAGACTATATTTGGCCAACACACCATCCGGTTCGGGCTTGCGATTGTCATTGCGGCGACGCGGTTCCGATTTGCGTTTCAGAACCAGTTCGTCGGTTGCAAGATCAGCAACATCGTCAAGCGTCTTGATGCCAGCTTCGCCCAGTGTCACCAACATGGCTTCGGTCAGATGCGGCAATTCGGCAATGGCATCCTCGACGCCCAGTTCAGTACGCTTGTCCCGGGCAGCGGCTTCGCGCCGTTCCAGCGCTTCAAGCGCACGGTTCTGCAGTTCGGCAGCCAGTTCCTCGTCAAAGCCTTCGATGCTGGAAATTTCTTCCGGTGCAACATAAGCGACTTCTTCGAGCTCGCTAAAGCCTTCGGCGACCAGCAGCTGGGACAAGGTTTCGTCGACGTCCAGATCTTCCTGGAACATCTCTGTCCGCGCAGCAAATTCGGCTTGCCGCTTCTCGCTCGAATCCGCTTCGGTCATAATGTCAATCGCCAGACCGGTCAGCTGTGACGCCAAGCGGACATTCTGGCCGCGACGGCCAATGGCGAGGCTGAGCTGATCGTCGGGAACAACGACTTCAATCCGGCCTTCTTCTTCATCGATGACCACGCGGCTGACGGTCGCTGGCTGCAAGGCGTTGACGACGAAGGTCGCAATATCTTCCGACCAGGGAATGATATCGATTTTTTCGCCCTGCATTTCCTGCACGACAGCCTGGACACGGCTACCCTTCATGCCGACGCAAGCGCCGACCGGATCGATCGAGCTGTCATGGCTGATCACGCCGATCTTGGCGCGCGAACCGGGATCACGGGCTGCGGCCTTGATTTCGATAATGCCGTCATAAATTTCCGGCACTTCCTGTGCGAACAATAGCCGCATGAAATCTGGGTGCGCACGCGACAGGAAAATCTGCGGCCCGCGGTTTTCGCGGCGTACATCGAGGATCAGCGAACGGACACGATCACCAACCCGGGCGGCTTCGCGCGGAATTTGCTGGTCACGCCGGATCACGCCCTCGGCGCGGCCCAGATCAACAACGACATGGCCGAATTCGACCGATTTCACCACACCGGTGATAATCTCTCCGCCGCGTTCCTTGAATTCTTCATATTGCCGCTCGCGTTCCGCATCGCGAACCTTCTGGAAAATCACCTGCTTGGCAGACTGCGCATCGATACGTCCGAGATCGACTTCGGGCAGCGGATCGACGATAAAGTCACCGACCTTGGCACCCGGCTCCAGCTTTTCGGCCTGCTTGATGTCGACCTGCTTGAAATAATCTTCGACTTCGTCAACCACTTCAACAACCCGCCATAGGCGCAAGTCGCCGGTTTTGACGTCGAATTTCGCGCGAATGTCATTTTCTGCGCCATAACGCGCACGAGCCGCTTTCTGGATCGCTTCCTCCAGCGCCTCGATCACGATCGCCTTGTCGATCATTTTTTCCGTCGCAACAGCGGTCGCGATAGCAAGCAACTCGGCTTTATTGGCTGAAATAGCACTGCCCATGATTAGTCTTCCTGTTCTTCTAAAGTCTGTTCTTCAATTTCGGCCGCTCCCGACGTTGAAACCGGAACGGTTGCAGCGATCAGCGCGTCGGTCAGAATCAATTTTGCCTTATGGACATTCGCAAGGGGCGTCTCCTGACTTCCCGTCTCGCGATCGTCAATCTTTATTATATCGCCTTCTATGCCTTCGAGCAGGCCGCGCAGCTGTTTCTTGCCAGCCACCGCCTCGGTCAGGCTGATCCGCGCTTCATGTCCGACCCAATTTGCATAATCAATCGCGCGGGTCAGCGGCCGGTCGATACCCGGAGAGCTGACTTCCAGCCGATAGGCATAGTCGATCGGGTCGCGGCCTTCTTCTTCCAGCGCATCGAATTTCGCCGAAATCCGCCGCGACAAAGCCGCGCAATCATCGATGCCCAGCTGCCCGGTTTCCGGACGCTCGGCCATGATCTGCAAGGTCGGCTCCTCGGCGCCAGACACAAACTGTACCCGCACCAGCTCGAAACCCAAAGCATCGGCTTCGGGCTTGATCAGCTCTGTCAGGGTCGCAATATTGGTCAAATAAACTCCATTTCCAAATGCAAGACCTTGGCTGCCGGCCCCGTCTGGCGCCAGCCCCTTCAAATCTCACAATGTTGGGATGAATGTTATTTAGGGGCAGATTCTTGGAATTGCAACGCCTGATTCAGACCGCCACCACATTATAGACCAGCAGAACCAGATAGGTGACGAGCAATATGCCCCCTTCCCAGCGCGTGATCTTTCGTCCGGTTGCAGCAAATATCAGCAGCAGAATGGAGGCTGCGATCAGCACCGGCAGTCCGAACCCTGTGATTTCACCAGGAATAGTGCCGGGTGCGATGATCGCCGTGACGCCGCCAATCAGCAGCAGGTTGAAGATATTGGACCCGAGCACATTGCCCAGGGCGACCGCACTCGCGCCTTTATAGGCAGCGATCACCGAGGTCACCAGTTCCGGCAGCGAGGTGCCGATGGCAATGACCGTCAAGCCGATAACCGCTTCGCTCATCCCTATCAAGCGGGCCAGGTCGACTGCGCCTTCAACCAGCCACCGGCCACCGAGGACGATCAGGACGATACCGAAGAGCAGGACCAAAATGGAACGCCATAGCGGTTGCACATCATGCAAATGGGTGTCGGAAATTTCCAGCGCCTCAGCTTTTTCATGCAGGGCGCTTGCGCCCGCCGGCTGCGTCTGTTCCGCCCGATAGGCATAGCCCAGATAGGCCACCAAAATCACCAGAAAGGCCACGCCGATCGCGACGGTAATCCCGGTCGTACTGGCAACCAGCCACAAGACCACCGTGGCCACCAGCGCGAGCCCGCCATCACGCCACAATGGTCCCCTTGGCACCACTACCGGCAAGATCAGCGACGCGGCACCGAGAATGAGCAGGCTGTTGGCGAGATTAGACCCGACAATATTCCCCCAGGCAATACCGGGAGATCCGGCGCGCGCCGCTTCAACGCTGGCCACCAGTTCCGGTGCGGACGTACCAAAGCCGACGATCGTCAAACCGATCAACAGCTCGGACATCCCGGCCCGCTCCGCGACCCGAACCGCGCCCCGCACCAACAGCTCGCCGCCGACAATCAGTATGACAAAGCCGGCCAGGAGCAGGAGGAGCGGGATCAGCATGGCCTATACGCCGCCTCTATTGGCCGTTGCGCTTGCCGAGCAATTTCAGGCGGAGCGCGTTGAGCTTGATGAAGCCCTCAGCGTCCTTCTGGTCATAGGCACCGGCATCATCTTCAAATGTGACAACTTTTTCGCTGTATAGGCTATCCTGCGACTTGCGTCCGACAACATTCACCGAACCCTTGTAGAGTTTGAGCCGGACCGTGCCGTTGACCCGCGCCTGACTGTGATCGATCGCTGCCTGCAGCATCTCGCGCTCTGGCGAGAACCAGAAACCGTTGTACACCAGTTCGGCATAGCGCGGGGCCAGCTCATCCTTCAGATGCGCCGCACCGCGATCCAGCGTCAGTTGCTCGATCCCGCGATGGGCCGCATGGTAGATCGTTCCACCGGGCGTCTCGTACATGCCGCGCGATTTCATGCCGATATAGCGGTTTTCGACCAGATCGAGCCGGCCGATGCCGTGTTCGCGGCCATATACATTGAGCGTTTCGAGCAGGGTCGCCGGGCTCAGCGCCTCGCCATTGATCGCGATGCCGTCACCCCGTTCAAAATCGATCGTGATATATTCAGGGGTAGCCGGCGCATCCTCGGGATTGTTGGTCCGGGAATAGACATAGTCCGGCACTTCTTCCCACGGATCCTCAAGCACTTTGCCTTCCGATGAGGTGTGCAACATATTGGCGTCGGTCGAAAACGGCGCTTCACCGCGCTTGTCCTTGGGGATCGGGATTTGGTGTTTCTCGGCGAATTCGATCAGCCGGGTACGGCTGGTCAGATCCCATTCGCGCCAGGGGGCAATCACTTTGACGTCCGGATTCAGGCCATAATAGCCGAGCTCGAAGCGAATCTGGTCATTGCCCTTGCCGGTTGCGCCATGCGCCACGGCGTCCGCTCCGGTGAGCTTGGCGATTTCAATCTGGCGCTTGGCAATCAGTGGGCGAGCGATTGAGGTGCCGAGCAGATACAGACCTTCATACAGCGCATTGGCGCGCATCATCGGAAAGATGAAATCTTTCACAAATTCTTCGCGCAGATCGTCAATGAAAATATGTTCCGGCTTCACGCCCAGTGTTTCCGCCACACGGCGCGCAGGCCCCAGTTCCTCGCCCTGCCCCAGATCGGCGGTAAAGGTCACGACCTCGCATTGATATTCCTGCTGCAGCCATTTCAGGATGACGCTGGTATCAAGGCCGCCGGAAAAGGCCAAAACCACACGCTTAACGGAATCGCTCATTATATCGTCTTTCCATGATTTAAGCGCCGCGCCTAACAGGCTCCAATTTGCCGCGCAATATGATATGCTGGAATAATAGGGAGAGGATTGTGACAAAAGCGGAATTGAAAACCAAACCAACCAATGCGGACGTCGAAGCCTTTATCACAACCGCCCAGCCAGAGCGCCGACAGGAGGAAGCCCGGCAGATGATCAGCTTGTTCCGACGCACAACCGGCGAAGAGCCAAAAATGTGGGGACCAAGCATCATCGGTTTTGGCAGCTACAACTATAAATATGACAGCGGCCGGGAGGGCACCATGTGCCGGGCCGGTTTTTCCCCGCGCAAGGCGAAGTTAAACCTCTATCTAATGGGCGCTTATTGCACACCCGATGCGCAAGCCGAGCAGGACCGGCTGTTCGGCTTGCTCGGCAAACATAAACTGGGAAAGTCCTGCCTTTATATCAATAGCCTCGAACAGGTGGACATGGCCATATTGGAGCAGCTCATCCGCAACAATTGGGAGCTGATGAACGAGCGCTATCCGACGTAGCAAAAACGATCAGGCTGTTAGATTTTTCTCTGTCTCGCCAATATAGCCCCGAGTCAGTGGCAATGTTCGCCGGTTGCGGCTGAACTGGATCTGATAATTGCACATCCCCCCATTTTCAAACGCCGCCGTCGCCCCGGCCAGATAGAAGGTCCACATCCGGTAGAATCGTTCATCGTAGAGCGCGATAATTTTTTCGCGATTTTTTACCGTCCGTTTATACCATTCGCGCAATGTGAAGGCATAGTGCAGCCGTAGCGTTTCGATATCGGTAGCGATTAGACGAAATTGCTCGCTCGCCGCTAGGGTTTCGCTCAGCGCCGGTATATAGCCACCGGGAAAAATATATTTGCGGGTAAAGGCGTCGGTTGTGCCGGGTCCGCCCATCCGTCCGATCGTATGCAATAGCATCACCCCTTCATCCGTCATCAGATTGGCACAGCAGCGGAAGAAAGTCCGGAATTGCGGCGTACCGACATGTTCGAACATGCCAACCGAGACAATCCGGTCAAAAGCCCCGGCATCGCGCTGGGCAAGGTCGCGATAGTCGATCAGTTCAAACTTGACCTTGTCCGCGACCCCTTCCTTTTCGGCCCGTTCCCGGGCCTTTTTCAGCTGCTCCTCGCTCAGCGTAATCCCGAGCACCTCGACGCCCGTTTTGCGGTGCAGATAGAGCGCCATGCCGCCCCAGCCGCAGCCGATATCGAGCACCCGCTGGCCCGGCCTCAGGTCAAGCTTCGCGGCAATATGCGCCTTTTTGTCGGCCTGCGCCTGCTCCAGCGTCATGTCCGGCCCGTGCTTGGCAAAATCCCAGTAGGCGCAGCTATATTGCAGATCGTCGTCGAGAAACAGCTCGTAGAGATCGTTGCCGATATCATAATGATGCGCGACATTGCTCTTGGATCGGCCAAGCAGGTTGATCCGGTCAAGGCTGCCCGCCGCATGATCACGAATTTTCTTCAAGGGGCCGGGTTCTTTCAACTTGCCACCGCGTTCAAAGGGCCGGTTGGCGCGCAACAGCTGCACCAGTTCCATGATATCACCCTGCTCGACAATCAGGCGGCCATCCATGAATGTCTCAGCTGCACCGAGACGCGGGTCGAGCAAAATCTGCCGTATCACAGCTTTATCGGCGAGCCGGATGCCAACGTCTGGATAGCCTTCTGTCGATGCACCAAAGCTTTCGGTCGAGCCATCGGCATGAGTGACCCGTATCGACCCTTTTTCGATGACGTTTTGCAGAAACCTGCCCAATATCGACATTTATTCACCCCCGATGAAACCACATTATAATTGCATCAAATGCCCGCATACCATTCATAATTGGCGACGTCCTGCCAATAGCCACCCTTGCCTTCACCGATTCCGTCTAGTGAGGCAACCGCTTGTATTCCGGTGATATATTTCGCCTGCTTATAGCCCAGTTGGCGCTCCACTCTGAGCCGCAGCGGCGCGCCATTTGCCACTGGCAAGGGCTCGCCGTTCAAGCGGTGGGCCAATATCGTCTGCGGATGAAAGCCGTCCACCAGATCGATGCTTTCATAATAGGGCCGCCCGCCCAATCGGTCGGCACAATGAAAGACCAGAAACCGGGCGCTGTCCTGCAGGCGCGCGATATCGAGGAAAATTTTCAGTGGCACGCCGGTCCATTGTCCGATCGCGCTCCACCCCTCGACGCAATCATGTCGCGTGATCTGGGTGCGCTGCGGCAGCGACTGGAGCGCAGCCATGCTGAACATCTGCGGCTTCTCGAATAAGCCAGTCAGCCGCAGCTGCCAGTCGGCGAACCCTTGCGCCGCGCTCGCGGCATAGGCCGGCGTGGCTGGGTCGCGCGTCCCGTTCGCCCGAAAGACCGGAGACAGGTCTGCGCTGCTATATTCGCTGGCCAGTTGCATCCTGTTGCCCAGCGCACGCTGAACCGTAAAATTGGCGGTTTCCGCGCTCGACAGCATGTCCTGAAAGGCCGGGTTTCGATTAAGGGCATCGCAGCCGCTCAGCAGACCGCCAGCTCCGATCGCTGCGCTGGTGATCAGCTTTCGTCTGGAAATGATGGTCATGTCGATGGCTCCTTTCGCGCACCGCCCAGTATCATGGCCTTGACTTGTCGAACCGGCCCGGAGAGCAGCACCATCACCATGTGGATCAGGAAAAACAGCACCAAAAGCGCGGCGGTGAGAAAATGCACCGACCGGGCAGACTGGCGACCCCCGAACAGATCGGTCAGCAACGGCCAATTGGCGTCCATCGCTGGTGACATCGCGAGACCTGTAAATATCATCAACGGCAACAGGATGAAAATGACGCCGATATAGGTCAGTTTCTGGATGACATTATAGTCCTCCGACCACGATTGGCGGATCACCGAAATCCTGGTGTGATCGCGGAGCGACCGCCAGATGTGGGATGGTCGCCACTCATCCTTGCGCATGTTCAAATCTTTCTGGATATGCCTGTTCCAGAGCGACCGGATCATGAACAGCGTCAGACCAATGGCAAATATCCACGCAAAGAAAAAGTGCCAGCGCCGACCGTCGGCGAGACTGTAGCTGGACGGAATGGTCGCCCAGCCCGGAAAGGCCCATGTCCGGGTCCGTCCTTCGCTATCCTGCCAGTTTCCGAGAAACCCGGTGGTCTCAATGCGGGTGTCACCGAGGCGGAGATAGCCGCTACGGCCCGACGATCCGATTGCCATCCAGGCATAGTCGTCATTGGCACCATATTCACCCCAATAGAGCCGGGGATGGGCGTTGAAGATGGTCAGGCCGCTCATCAGCAATACCAGTAGGCACAGCGCATTGATCCCATGCCAAAGACGGGTGGCGAGACGATGACGGGGGTGTTTGGAGATAAGGACGTCCTTTGGCATGGTTGCACTCTAGCTTCTGGTTCGACGTTGCCAAGCCTGTAGTTACATTTGCCAGCGGTGGCATATTCGCAACACGGCTCACTCGAATTGGCTTTGTTACAATTTTAATGCGGTCGTGCAGTTGCCATTCAGGTTTGAAAACTTATATCCATGTCTGACCGCGAAAGAATAAAAGACGTATATAAAGCGTAGCGGTCGTTTGGTCGTAAATTCAAGGAACATAGTATAATGAAAAATGTAACAATAGCAGCTGCTATTGCAGTATCTGCGCTTGCGTCCCCCGTACTGGCACAGACGAATAGTGATTTTTCCGGAGTAAAAGCCACCGCGATCGCTGGCTATGACAATATTGATCTCGACACACCCGGTGTCGATAACGTCGAAGGCTTCCTGTATGGCGGCACTCTTGGCTATGACATTCAGGCAGGAAACGTCGTCTATGGCGCCGAAGTGGAAGCAACCGAGTCCACGGGAAAGATTTCCAACACCTTCGGCCGGATTGAAGCCGGTCGCGATCTCTACGCGGGCGGACGCCTGGGTGTCGTCGTTGGCGATTCCGCTCTCCTCTATGCGAAAGCGGGCTATACCAACGCACGCGTTTCCTACCCCGGAACCGGTGGTGACAATGCCGACGGTGTTCGCGTTGGTGCCGGCGTCGAGTACAAGCTGAGCGACAAGATGTTCGCTCGCGGCGAATATCGCTATAGCAACTACGAAGCTGGCGTTTCCCGCAACCAGGGCCTTGTTAGCCTTGGCGTGAAATTCTAATCCCAGCGGATTGAATGAAAAAGACGGGGCGGGTAGCGATACCCGCCCTTTTTTTTTGGCTTTAAAACAGGCCCGGTTTTCTCCACAATACGAATGCACGCATTGATGGAGACACGATTATGAGCACGCATAGACAAGTCATCAAGCTCAATCCCGACCCGGTAGCCCCCTATGCGATATCTCCCGGATGGCAGGTTGGACACATGCTGTTCTTTTCCGGCCAGGCGGCGATCAGCGAACAGGGTGAAGTGGTCGGCGTCGGTGATTTCGACGCCCAATTGCAACAGGTGTTTCACAATATCGATCGTCTGCTGCATGCCGCGGGCAGCAGCCGGGACCAGATTATCAAGGTCACGATCTACCTGACCGATATGGCAAATTTCCCGAAGATCGTTCAGGCACGCAAAGTCTATTTTGAGCATCCCTTTCCAGCCGACACGATTGTCGAGGTCCGTGCCCTCGCCTTGCCAGATCTGATGGTCGAGATTGACGTGATAGCGGTCGCCTAGCCCAGCGCCGCCTGCTTCTCTTCGGCCAGACGGTCCAGTTCCGCCCGGCTTTTCTTTTCGCTCGCCGATTTCAATTGGCCGCACGCTGCCATGATATCCCGGCCTCTCGGAGTCCGGATCGGTGCGCTGATTCCGGCATCGAAAATGATCTTGGAGAACGCCTTGATCCGCTCGGGGCTTGAACATTCATAGTCCGAACCGGGCCAGGGATTGAACGGGATCAGATTGACCTTGGCCGGCAAATCATAATTGCGCAAAAGATTGACCAACTCGCGGGCATCCTGATCGCTGTCATTCTTGTCCTTCAGCATCACATATTCAAAGGTGATCCGCCGGGCGTTGTTTGCACCGGGATAGTCTGCACAGGCCTGGAGCAGTTCCTCGATCGAATATTTGCGGTTGAGGGGGACGATTTCGTCGCGCGTTTCCTTGTTCACCGCGTGCAGCGAAATTGCGAGATTGACGTTAATCTCCGCACCAGCCCGCGCAATCATCGGCACCACACCGCTGGTCGACAGCGTTATCCGGCGGCGCGAAAGCGCCAGCCCGTCACCATCCATCACGATCTTCATCGCGTCGCGGACATTCTCGAAATTATACAGCGGCTCGCCCATACCCATCAGCACGATATTGGTCAGCAGCCGTCCGTCAGACTTGTAGGCCTGATTATATTCCTTGGTATTTTCGGCTTCTTCGTCATCGACAAAGTCCATCACACCTTTCGGCCATTCGCCCAGTGCGTCCCGTGCCAGCATCACCTGACCGACAATTTCGCCGGGTGTCAGGTTGCGCACCAACCGCATCGTGCCGGTGTGGCAGAACCGGCAATTGAGCGTGCATCCGACCTGACTGGAAATGCACAAAGTCCCGCGATCCTCATCGGGGATGAAGACCATTTCATAATCCTGGCTGTCGGCAGAGCGCAGCAGCCATTTGCGGGTGCCATCCTCGGACAGATGCGCTTCGACGATCTCCGGCCGCCCGACGACAAACCGCGCCGCCAGCCAGGGGCGCAGCGTCTTGCCGAGATCGGTCATCTGGTCAAAATCGGTGACGCCGCGGTGGTATATCCAGTGGAACAGCTGCTTTGACCGCAGTTTTGCCTGCTTTTCATCAAGCCCGGCGTCGCTCATCAGCCCCCGAATCTGCATGGGACTCAAACCAATGACATCGACGCGGCCATCGGCACGCGGGGTGACCTTGGCGGGCAAGGGAACGGGATCAATATGGCCGGGTATCTGCATGGAGGGGCATATAAGCCCTGTCTGCAGGAAAATCTACCGCAACCGCGAACATCCCAGCGAGGCCGCGTCAATCGCCGTCGCCGCGCCGCGCAAGCGGTAGGCATCGACAATCGGCTTGCCGTCACGGCCGACGCTCTCCACGGTCATGCTGGTGGCCGAACGGATCGCGGCAACGATGGCAGCATCCATGCGTTTGTCCTGCGACCAGCCATCCTTGCGGCTGGCGGTAAGCTGGAACCGCCGACCGGCGATACTCACCACCACCCGGCTATTGGTCGACCGGTCGCGGCTCAAACGCACATGAAATTGCCGCCGGATGGCACGTTTGGGCCAGAAACCGACGGTCGCAAAAGACTTGCGCTCAGCCTTGCCGGTAATTTCCTCAGATTCCGCAATCGCATAGCAGCGCGGAATGTCCGCATCACGAAACGCGCCCCAGCTGTTGAATATGCCAAGAGAATCCTTCGCGATCGCCGGAACCGAGATCATCGACGCTGCCAGTCCCAAGAGAATGAGCGGCTTTTTCAAGCTTTCTCCCCTTCCCCTCCACCGATATGAATGATTTCCTCCACGCCGTCACGGATCTGGACAAAGGAGCCCTGCGGCAAGCCTTCCGCGATCGGCGCCGCAAAGCGTGGATGCGGCTCAAGGCCGGTCAACAGGCCGCGCAGAACACGGCTGGTCATGCCATGGCTGATCAACACTGCGTCGCGGGCAAATTCCTGATCCGCCAGCCAATGCTCGAGCCGCTTGGCAATCGCGCGATAGTCTTCGCCACCGGGAGCCACAGTGACAAAAAGTCGCTCCGTTTCATCGATTTCCAGCTTGCCGGCCAGATCGCGATACCAGGCGCCGCCCCATTCGCCCATGTCGATTTCGCGCAGCCGCGGATCGCTGTGCGCCTGATGCCAGTCCGCGCCGACATGCTCGGCAATCACTGATAATGTCTGCAACGCCCGGTCGGTGTCGGAAGCAATCAGATCCAGCACTGGCTGCTCTGTCGCCAGATGCCGCGCCAGCGCCCGGCCCATTTCATCGGCCTGGGCAAATCCGGTGCGGGTCAGCGGTGTATGGACATGGTCGCCCTGAATTCGGCCAGCCAGATTGAAAATCGTTTCGCCATGCCGGGCAATAAAAAGGCGTTTTCCGTTGGTATCGATGCCGCTCATATTAACCCTATTCTGTCCCGAAATGGCCAAATCCACCCCCTGCCCCTGCGGCTTTAGCTGCCTGCACGCTTTTTTCCACAGTTTTTCACGGCATTATCGGACAGTGGGCGGCGATCGGGCTTGCCCTGCGGCACTTTATTGTTAATGAAGCCATGGACTATCCGTGAACCTGTGCGGAGTGCTTCCGCACATCTATTTTCACGGGCGACTGGGAACAAGAAGGACGGTGTATGAAAGCGACCATTGAACGCGCGGCATTGCTAAAGAGCCTGGGCCATGTCCAGTCCGTGGTTGAGCGGCGCAATACTATTCCGATCCTCTCCAACGTGCTGATCGAGGCCAGCGCCGACGGCAGTATCAAGCTGATGGCGACCGATCTTGACCTGCAGGTGGTTGAGACCGTTCAGGCGCAGGTCGAGACCGCAGGTTCCACCACCGTGTCGGCACACACATTGTTCGACATCGCCCGCAAATTGCCCGACGGCTCGCAGGTCCAGCTAGACGCCGCAGACGGCAAGATGAAGGTCAACGCCGGACGCGCCCGCTTCAATCTGCAGACCCTTCCGCGCGATGATTTTCCGGTGATCGCCGAGGGCGAACTGCCGACCAGTTTCGAATTGCCGGCCACCTCGCTGATCCAGATTATCGACAAGACCCGCTTTGCGATCTCGACCGAGGAAACCCGCTATTATCTCAATGGCATTTTCCTGCACGTGCAGGATGAGGAAACCCCGGTGCTCAAGGCCGCCGCCACCGACGGCCACCGTCTCGCGCGCGTCACCTTGCCCCGTCCGGCTGGTGCAGAAGGCATGCCCGACGTGATCGTCCCGCGCAAATGCGTCAGCGAACTGCGCAAATTGCTCGACGAGAATAGCGAATCCTCGGTTCAGATCGACCTGTCCGCCAGCAAGATCCGCTTCACGCTCGGCACCGCGATCCTGACCAGCAAGTTGATCGACGGCACCTTCCCCGATTACACCCGCGTGATTCCGACCGGCAATGACAAGCTGCTCAAGATTGATCCGAAAAGCTTTGCCCAGGGCGTCGACCGCGTCTCAACCATCGCCACCG
Source organism: Sphingomonadales bacterium CG_4_10_14_3_um_filter_58_15 (assembly GCA_002783865.1). Classification (GTDB taxonomy): domain Bacteria; phylum Pseudomonadota; class Alphaproteobacteria; order Sphingomonadales; family Sphingomonadaceae; genus Parasphingorhabdus. The sequence continues at coordinate 14,478 of PFJE01000178.1, read as the reverse complement.
AAAAAACCCGCGCCGTCAAGATGGCGCTCGGCGTCGACAAGATCACCCTGTCGGTCACCTCGCCGGAAAATGGCAAGGCCGAGGAAGAAGTACCCGGTTCCTACAAGGACGAAACATTCGAAATCGGTTTCAACTCGAAATATCTGATGGATATTCTCGGCGAGATCGAAGGCGACACCGTCGAACTGCACCTGGCCGATGCCAGCGCCCCGACACTGATCCGCGAAAATGACAAGTCGGCGGCGCTCTATGTGCTGATGCCGATGCGGGTCTAGGCGTACTTCCCCTCAGGGGAGCGGGGAGCAAGAAACGCAAAAGGAGTTCCGTTCGTCCTGAGCCTGTCGAAGGACACCTCTCGTCCAGAGGCGTGGTTCGACAAGCTCACCACTAACGCCCCCTGCCCCATCCAAAGCCGACCCCGTCACTCCAGCGAAGGCTGGAGCCTAAACCAATGCTTCATCATCTCGCGGAATCGCGGCACGCCCGAAATTTGCGTTTCAACACCCACCGGATTGGACCTCAGCCTGCGCTGGGGCGACCCAGATCCTACTCCGCCGCCTCCAGCATCTCGACCATTTGCGGGCCCCGGATCAGCCCACCCGGCCGCGCGTCGGTCACGACACCACCCTTGAAGGTCACCTGCCCCGACTTGATCGTATAATCATAGCCGTCGGCCTTTTGCAGCAACCGCTTGCCGCCCGCCGGCAGATCAAACGCCAGCCACGGCTTGCCAAGCTTGATCCGGTCCAAGTCGATCACATTGACGTCGGCGAGATAGCCGGGCTTGAGCAGCCCGCGGTCGTTCAGGCCATAGAGCCGCGCGGTGTCGAGACACTGCCGCTTGATCGCATGTTCGAGGCTGATCGTGCCGCGCTCGCGGTTCTTCACCCAATGTTCCAGCATGAAGGTAGGGCTCGCCGCATCACAGATCGTCCCGCAATGCGCGCCGCCATCGGACAGGCTGTTCACCGTATCGTCGGCCTGTTGCAGGGTTTCGAGAAAATCGAGATTGCCATCCATATAGTTGAGCAAGGGCAGATAGATAAAGCCCTTGCCGTCATCCGCCATCATCAGGTCATAGGCATATTCCGCACCTGATTTGCCTGCCGCCGCGGCCCGCGAAGCGATGCTCTCGTCCGCTTGCGGCTCATAATCGAAATCTTCGTCCATTTCGAACTGCATCGGCCAGCCCTGGGTGATCACCATGAATACCGGAATAATATCAACCTGCTCGGGCGGCGTGCTGGTTTCGCTCAGCAATTGCGCCTTGAACGCCGGATCCTTCAACCTGGCATATTTCTCCTCCCAGCTCAGCCCGTCCATCGCCATCCAGCTCGGGTGGCGAATGAACGGATGCACCGTGCCCTGCCAGGCCATAACAATACCGTTGCCGCGCAAGGCAATCTGCGCGACGATATTGGCGCCATTGTCATTTTCCGCGCGCATATTGGCGATCTGCTCGTCCAGCGACTGGTCCTTGGCGATCGACTGCAGCGCGGCAAAGGTCACCGGCATGCCGGTCTCGCGGGAAAGATCGCCCATCCAGCCGAATTCGTCCCATTCCTTGTTGAGATCGCTCGCCATTTCGAACACCCCATAGCCGACCCGGCCCATCGCGCGGCCAATGCCGATCAGCTCTTCCTTGGTCGCGGTGGTGCCGGGGACCAGCTCGCCATCGATGCTGCGGTGCAGGATCGTGCGCGAGGTCGAGAAACCGAGCGCACCGGCTTTCAGGCCGTCCTCGACAATTTTCGACATCTGGTCGATTTCATCCTGCGTCGGCACCGCACCGGGCTTTTCCCGGTCACCCAGCACATAAGCACGGACCGCGCCATGCGGCACATGGGTCGCAACGTCGACCGTGCGCGGCATTCTTTCCAGTTCATCGAGATATTCCGGGAACGTCTCCCAGTTCCAGCTCATGCCTTCCGCCAGCGCCGTGCCAGGGATATCCTCGACGCCTTCCATCAGATTGATCAGCCACTCGTGCCGGTCGGGCCGCGCCGGTGCAAATCCCACGCCGCAATTGCCCATCACCACCGTGGTTATACCATGCCAGCTCGACGGCGCCATTTCGTCATCCCAGGTCGCCTGCCCGTCATAATGGGTGTGCACATCGACAAAGCCCGGGGTGACAAATTTCCCGGTTGCATCAATCTCTTCGCGGCCTTCGGCTGTGACCGTACCGATCAGCGACACCCGGTCGCCGTCAATCGCAACATCCGCCAGAAAAGGCGCGCCACCCGTTCCATCAACCACAGTTCCACCGCGAATTACCAGATCATGCATCGACTCTCTCCTTTATATTTTATGCCATCGTAACAGATTTAACTGGATGATTAAAGACCGCTAATGCTAGGAATGAATATGGACAATTCATACTCATGGAACCCCGCGCCAGCGACCGGCATCACGATGCAATGGGTCGAAGCCAATGGCCAAAAATTCGAGGTCGCGACCGCAGGCGAAGGCAAGAAACTGGCGCTCTGCCTGCACGGCTTTCCCGAACTGCATTTTTCGTGGCGGCACCAGATCCCGCACCTTGTCGAAATGGGCTATAAAGTCTGGGCGCCGAATTTGCGCGGCTATGGCGGCTCCAGCAAGCCGGAGGGTGTGGACTCCTATCGCCTGAACATGTTGGTACAAGACGTCGCGGCGCTGATCGACGCCAGCGGCGCGGAGGAAGTTACCCTGATCGCGCATGACTGGGGCGCGATCATCGCCTGGCATTTCGCGATCCTGAAAATCCGCCCGCTTACTAGGCTGGTGATCATGAATGTCCCGCATCCCAAATGCGCCCAGCGGGAAATGAAACACTGGTATCAGCTGCGCAAAAGCTGGTATATTTTCTTCTTCCAGTTGCCCTGGCTGCCCGAATGGTTGCTTGGCCGAAACGGTGCCGAACCGATCAAGCGGGCTTTCTCCAAAATGGCGGTCAACAAGAGCCGTTTCCCCGAGGCCGATCTGCAAATCTATGCCGACGCTGCCAGCCGCCCGAACGCGCTGCGATCGATGATCAACTATTATCGTGCGCTCTTGCACACTCCGGACGCTCGCGGAATTGGCGATGGCATGGTGCACATTCCCACCCTGATGATCTGGGGCGAGGAAGACACCGCCATCGATATCCGCTGCACCGACGGTACGCAGCAATGGGTTCCCGATCTCGAACTCCACCGCCTGCCCGCTGTCTCGCACTGGGTGCAACAGGAAGCACCAGAAAAGGTCAACGCGATTTTGCGTGAGTGGTTGGCCTAGGTTTTCCGCGCCGCAATCATATCGGCGATATCGGTAAATTTCTCGCGCGGCGAGCCTTCTCTGGCCCGGCCAATTTCTGCTTCGTCGATTTTCTGCCAATCGCGAAAAGTGGTCGCATCGACGCCGCGCCCGGCAAGGATGGCGTCGAGGCCCGGTCGCCCAAGCTTGCGACTGCTCGCGCCGATATCCTCGTCAATCATCTCGGCCACCGCAAAGCCGTCTGGCTTGTTGGTGCCAATGGTTCCTGATGGCCCGCGCTTCGCCCAGCCGACGCAATAGAGACCGGGCAAGATCCGTCCGTCGCTATTGGCAAAGCGGCCGCGACCATGTTCATAGGGCACGCCCTCGATCGGCGGGGTGCGATAGCCGATGCAGCTGATAACCAGCTGACAGTCCAGCTGGTAGCGCTCCCCTGTGCCGATGGATCGCAGGTCCTTGTCCAGTTCGGTTTTTTCCACGATCAGCCGCTCGACCTTGCCATCGCCCTGCAACTCGACCGGCATCGCAAAAAAATCGAAAACAATCTCGATCGGTTTATGCTGCTCGTCCGCTGCCGCAATCTGAAAATTGCGCAAATGGGTGACCGATTTGCGCATGCCCGGCTCCAGCATGGCATCATCTCCCGGTTCCGGAAAATCATCCGCTTCAACAACGGGCCGTGCCCGCTCCAGTTGCCCCAGCTCACCGAGTTCCTTGGGAGTCATAGCGATCTGATGCGGTCCGCGCCGTCCCAGAAAGGTGATTTTCTCCACTTTGCTTTGCCGCAGGCCATCCAGTGCATGACCGACAATATCGCTGCCGACCAGCTCGTTTTCGGTCTTCGCCAGGATCCGTGCGACGTCGAGCGCCACATTGCCGTTGCCAATGATCGCCACGGATTTGGCATCAAGCGGGGGTTTCAGATCCCTGAAATCCGGATGGCCGTTATACCATCCGACAAAAGCGGCGCTGCCCACGACACCAGACAGATCGCTGCCGGGAATATCCAGTACCCGGTCGAGCGGAGCCCCGGTGGCCAGCACCACCGCGTCATACAGTTCTTGCAGCTCGGCGACGCTCACATCTTGGCCAACGGTCACATTGCCGATGAAACGGACATTGTCGCCCAGATTGGTTTTCTCGTATCGGCGCGAAACCGCCTTGATCGATTGATGATCGGGAGCCACGCCACTGCGGATCAAGCCAAAGGGAACCGGCAGACGATCGATGATGTCGACCGCGACATCTTCGCCGAATTTCTTCTGCGCCGCTTCCGCCGAATAATAGCCTGCAGGTCCAGATCCTATGATCGCAATATGACGCATCGTCCGGCCTCCCCGATTATCTCGCTTATGCTAACGCCATAATTTCAAAAGAAAAGCAAAAGGGCGCTGTCATTTTCGCGAGGCCGGAATCCCCTGCACAGAAGTTTAGCCGCCGACATTGGCGACATTGTAACGAAGCGCTTCCTCGGTGGTGAGACAGCGACGGGTGGACGTGTCGCCGTCCTCGGTTTTCACCGCGTTGGTCTTGTACATGACCTCCGACAATAATTTGCGCGACACGCCCATCCGGATCAGGAAATCATTGTCCTCCGTCGCCAGCAGCGCGCTTTGCTGCTCCACTTCACCGATTAGTCCAACGGTCGAATCCGTGCCCATTTCGATGCTGTAATTGATCGCGTTGCGGTCGTTGGTCATCGTGAACATATGAACCATGAAATGCGCGCCCGGCTCGACGATCCGGGCCCTGCCGCCCATGAAGACAAAATTGCACGCACTGAAACAGGTCCATCCTGCGGGAATGCGGGTGATGATCAAGGCATCCGCTTCCCGGATCACCCGGCCCGCTTCATTGCCTGCTCTCGCATTACCGCCCGAAGACCGCAGCCAGATTTCGGAAATATCCGGATTTTCCGTCAGCACTTTACGCAACCGGTCGGGCAGACCCTGGTCGACAGCACCCTCGGCCAGCAAAACCTTGGTGCCGTCGATCATCTTCGGGGTCAGCTCCATCGTTTTGTTGTTCGACCAATTGGGAGCCTGCGGACAGGTTGGATTATCCGGGTCCATGCCGGGTTTCACATCGGTAGCCCCGATTGCAAAAAGAGAGGCGACGACAATTGCTGATTTGATTTTAGAATTCATGTTTCATACCACGACGACATATCGTGTTTCTCCCGGATTTTTGCACATCTGCTTGGACACACGGTTTTCTTCACCGTCGACAATAACAACATCCGTGATCGTCATGCAACTTCTACCGTCCGCCGTCTGCGTCTTGGCGGTTGCGGTCGAACTGCCCGAGACACCGGCACGCGTCTGGCTTGTCCATTGCGACGTGGTGCCGACCTGCTCGGACTGGGTTACGCTTCGGGTCGCTTCTGCGGCCTGCAGCTGTTCATCCGGATCCAGTCGACAAGCGATGGCATTGGTCAACGTACCGGCCACTTCTGCACGGGGAATGAAGGACCCGACGACACCCATTCCGCCGGTAGCGCGCCGCGTAAAATCCCCGATCACACTGCCCAATATCGATTTGCCGATCGAATTCTTCGAATCGGCATCACAGCCATCGCTACCCGCTTTTTGGTCGGCGGACGGCTTTTTCTTGAACAGGCCTCCAAATTGGGCCGAAGCAGGCGTGGCGGAGACCAGAGCCGCAACCGTTGTTGCGGTGACCAGCGTGGACAAGAAACGACGAGCTGTATTAAGCATGACAAACCCTCAATTGATTACGAATTATCTATCCTATCATCCCTCCCCTGACGAGCGGTGCTTTTCATCACACCCGCGGCAAAGCAGGGTAGCAAAACTGGTATTACCTGTTATCCTGTATGAAATGATAGGATAGTTTGGACAATGTTCACCAGTGTTGCGCGGTTCCGGTCGTCGATATTTCTGATAGCCGTCGGCTGCCTGTTCAGTTTCAATGTGGCCGCCGAAACCGACGAAATGTCCGGCACGTTGATGGTCGGAAACAAGGGCGAAGACAGCCTGAGCTTCATCGATTTGAAGAGCGGCAAGGAAATCGCCCGACGCGCCACCGGGAACCAGCCTCACGAGATCGCGATATCGCCGGATGGACAGCTGGCAGCGGTGGTGTCCTATGGCGGGGACACGATCGATATTTTCGACATCGCGGCAAGGGAGAAAATCGAAACCGTGTCGCTGGCACCTGCCCGAAGACCGCACGGCATTCTGTGGCTCGACGATGGCCGGATCATTACAACGACCGAAGGCAGCGACAACATCACGATTGTGTCTCCACCAACGGACGAGGAACAAGCGCGTCGGGTTGCAACAATTGCGACGGGGCAGAAGGGCAGCCATATGCTGGTGGTCACGCCGGATAAGGCCCGTGCTTTTGTGACCAACATGCAGTCCGGCACCGTCAGTGTCCTGGATCTGGTTACAAGGACCAAGATCGCCGATCTGCCGGCGGGAACAGAGCCGGAAGGCCTCGCGATCACCCCAGACGGCGCCACGATCTGGGTCGCCGATCGGGTCAGCGATCAATTGCGCGTTTTTGATGCGCAGAGCCTGGAGCAACTGGCGCTGATCGAAACTGGGCCGTTCCCGATCCGCGTCGCGATCAGCCCCGATGGAGCAACCGCGATCACCTCCAATCTGGGCGATGGCACGCTCGGCCTGTTCGATGTCGCTTCGCGCACACCGACAGGGAGTATCGAGATCAGCGGGACCGCTGATTCCCGGCAAGTAACAATCCTGTTCTCATCCAACGGAAAAAATCTCTATGTCGCCGAAACCGGTCCTGATACCATTGCCGAAGTGGATCTGGCCACCGGCAAACTTGTTCGCCGGTTCAAGGCCGGGTCCGACGGAGATGGCTTGGGCATAGGCATGGGCGACCAACCTGCGCAGGACTAGACCAAAACGATAGACACCCCCGGGTCGCACCTAGGGAGATGAAAGTTGAAAAAGCCGTTTAATCGCCTGCAGGCGCTGATGATCAAGGCGATGGCCGAAGCCTTGTTTCACAATCGCAAAATGGCCATCTCCCCCGATCAGGTTGTCGATAATGTCCAGTATCAGTTCTCCAATATCGAAGGCAAAAAGCCCGCCGAAATCGGCATGGCCCTGTACGGCCTGCTGCTCGTTTTGGGCGGACCTTTTTTCCTCGCAGCGCCGCCCGCAATTCGAAAGAACCTGATCCGCCGCCGGCTCCAGAAATCTCGCATCGACCTGTTTCAGGATATCGCGCGCACCAAGGGCGTCATCCTGGCCGGCTATTACGGCCATTGGCAACCGGGAGATGAAGCGGCAAATTTCGACAATCCCATCTATGCTGATCTGGAGTTTGAATTGCCAGCACAGCGCGACCGCTCCGCTCCCGGAGAACGTCAGGTCCGCCGCGAGCCGAGCCGTGATCTCAAGCCGGGGGTATTCGTCGGCCATGACGCCGTTCCCGAGGAAACCGACGTGATTGTGATCGGATCGGGCGCTGGTGGCGCGGTCGCCGCAGCAGCTATTGCCGATGAGGGGCATGAAGCCCTGATCATCGAGGCCGGTGGCCATTATCCCTCATCCCGCATCACCCATCAGGAAGCCCGGATGACCGCCCGGATGTTCAAGGACGGGGCGCTGCAAACCACCACCGATCGCGACATCATTGTGTTTCAGGGCCGGGTCGTGGGCGGGTCCACCGTCATCAACAATGGCATCTGCCTGCGCATGAAGCACAAGGACCTGGTCCACCCCGACGCCGAAGATGTTTACGACACCTGGGCCAAATTGGGCGCTCCGATCAGCGAAACGGATCTCACTCGCAGCTATGAGGCGGTCGAGCAGGCGCTGGAGGTTTCGGAAATCGACCGGATCGTGGGTCGCAATAACGGTCCCCATCTGATCGACGGCTGGAACAAATATGCCGCACAATCGGATGATCCCATGGACAAAAAAGCGATCACCGCCTGGTTTCGGAAAAACTATGGGCCGACAACCGCGGACAGTGAATGCGTCTATTGTGGCTATTGCAACACGGGCTGCCCCTATGGCCGAAAGAAAGCGATGCCGGAGAGCTTCCTGACCCATGCCACCAGCGATGCCCGCAGCAAACCGGCGCGGATATTGGATCGCGCCGAAGCGGTCGAAATCCTGTGGGACGAAGGTGCCAACGGAAAAAGGATCGCGCATGCCGTCAAAATCAGGCTGAGCGACGGTGGCAGGCGCACCATTCGTGCCCGCAAAGGCGTGGTTGTGGCAGCCGGCGCCCTGGCGTCCAGCAACCTGCTTTACGACAGCGGCATTTTGCAATCGGGTAGCAATATCTCGCTGAACATCGCCTGCCCGGTGGTCGCCTTGATGCCCGAAGGCACGGACGTCAATGTCTGGAACGAGGATCAGATGGCGACCTATGTCGACCGCGGCGATTTTCTGATCGAAAGCCATTTCCAACCGCCGATGAGCATGGCAACGCTCGTGCCGGGCTGGTTCGAGGATCATTATGAGCGGATGAGAAACTACAACCGGCTTGTCTCGGCTGGCGTCCTGTTCCCGGCCGACCGGCTCGGCTATATGGACAATGGCAAGCTCAAGCTGAAAATCGGCGAGGAAGAACTGGCATTGTTACGCCGGGCGCTGGCGACGATGACCAAGGTCCATTTTCTCAACGGCGCGATCGAGGTCTACCCCGCCCTGCTCCGCGGTCAGACGCTGACCTGCGATATGAGCCATGCCGATATTGATGCCTTTTATGAGCAAGCGATCGAAGAGCCCGATGATGTCGTTCTTTCAAGCTCCCATCCGCACGGCGGCAACGCGATCAACGCTGACCCGCACAAGGGCGTGGTCGACCTCAATCAGCGTGTTCACAACACCACCAATTGCTATGTCGCGGATGCCAGCGTCATGCCCAGCTGTATCCGGGTCAACGCACAGCTCACCACCATGGCCATGGCCCATCGGGCGCTGGCGGGGAAAAGACGCTTCGGCTAGTCTTTGAAGGTGAAATCGGGCAGCGATTGAAAGGCACTTCTGAGGGCATCGCCCCACCCTTCCGAAATCGTTTGGAAATAGGGATCAACCTTTTCGATCCGCTGCTGGCGCGTGATAGAGAAACTGTCCGCTTCGTAAACCTGCATGTCGAGCGGCAGATCGACCGCCAGATTGGCGCGGATCGTCGAATCGAACGAAACCAGCAACAGCTTGACGGCGTCTTCGAAAGACATATCGGGCTCGAAGGCGCGCACCAGAATCGGGCGACCATATTTGGTTTCGCCGCTTTGGAAAAACGGGCTGTCATCGCTGGCCTCGATAAAATTTCCGGCCGGATAGATCAGGAAGAGTCGGGGATCGCTGCCATGAATCTGCCCGCCGACAATCAATGTCGCGCTGAACGGAGATTTGGCTTCCTGACCGTCGTGAGAATAGGTTTTCACCACTTCGCGCAAGGTTTCGCCAATGATGGTGGCAACCTGAAACATCGAGGGTGCCTGCAAAATCGACGGATTGCGGTCATCGGGATGCTTTCCGCGCTCATCCAGCAGGCTGACAACAGCCTGAGTGGTCGCCAGATTGCCCGCCGAAAGCAGGGTGATGACCCGGTCGCCCGGCACTTCCCAGCTGGTCAGTTTCTTGACCTGAGCGATATCGTCCACCCCGGCATTGGTCCGCGTATCCGACATGAAAACAAGGCCGCGTTTCATCCGCAGGCCTACGCAATAGGTCATTATTAAATTCCTGAACTGGCTTTACCGCCTGTTTACTGCTGCACCTGCAACGTGACAATCATATCTTCATTGGCAGCACCGTATCGCATGCCCGAAATCGGCGACGCTTCCCGATAATCAAGGCCGGTTGCAACACGCACATAGCGCTCATCCGGAGAATAGCCATTGGAAACGTCAAATCCGACCCAGCCCAGCCCAACGATATGCGCTTCCGCCCACGCATGGGTGGCATCCTGATCGACCCGGTCGCTCATCATCAGATAGCCCGAAACATAGCGGGTCGGAAAACCCAGCGAGCGCGCGGCCGCACAGAAGATATGACTGTGATCCTGACAGACTCCCGCTCCGGTTTTGAGCGCGGTCTCGGCGTTGGTTTCCGCGTCGGTTTCTCCGGTCTTATAGACAACTTTTTCGACAATCGCGGCGGACAAGCTATGCAGCTTGGCGACGTCATTTTCAAAATCGTCGCCGAGCGATGCAATCAATTTTTTGGTTTCCGGACCCGGTTTCGTCAAGTCTGTTGCCTGTTTGAAATACCAGAGCGGTGCCGATCCGCTATGTATGCCCATGATCCCGCTGCCGTCGCTATTTTCGACTTCGCCGGAGCACTTGATCGATATTTCCGTGCGGCCCTGGTCGATGCTGATCAGGTCGACATGATTGCAATGCTGATCCTCAAACGACAGTTCCACCTTGCCGCCTTCGATTTCGATATTCCAGCTCTTGACCTGCTGACCGACGCGCTCCTTCGGCCGCAGCCGAACTTGCTGCAACCCATATTGTACGGGCGTGTCATATACATAGCGGGTTTCGTGATTAATCTTCAACAGCATGGCTATCCGATCCTGTCCTGAAAATTGAAATCCATTTCGATTTGCGCGGCCAGGCGGTTGTTGGCGGCAATGAAATCGGAAATATATTCGTGCAGGCCGGATTCAAAAATCGCTTCGATCGGCCGGCTCAAAATATCATTGCAAATCTCTTGCGCCAGTTCCCCCGACGCGCTTTCGCGGCCATAATTTTCGTCAAGATAATTCAGATTGTCGCTGATCTTGGCGTAACAAAAGGTCAAGGACCGCGGCATTTGTTTGTGGAGAATCAGATAGTCGGCAACAGCCTGTGCACTAATGTCAGTACCATTGAGCCAGCGAAAAGAACGGTGCGCCGACACCGAACGCAAAATCGTTTCCCATTGCACATTGTCCACCGATGATCCGATCAGGGCGACCGACGGCAGCAGCAGATAATATTTTACATCGAGAATCCGAGCGGTACTGTCAGCCCGTTCCACAAAACTTCCCAGCCGGAGAAAATTGAACCCGTCATTGCGCAGCATCGTGCCGAGCGTTGCGCCCCTGACCAATGCGCTCTGCTGACGGATCAAGCCGAGCGTCTCGGGCAAATCCTGCTCCTTCACCGGCTTCGCCATGGTGGCTTTCAATGTCATCCAGCTTTCGTTGGTCGCTTCCCAGACTTCTCGCGTCAGCGCCGTTCGTGCGGTCCTAGCGCTATCCCGCGCTTTTTTCATGACCGCCATGACGCTGCTTTCATTGTCGCGATCGCGCAGCAAAAAATCGATGACCTTTGCGGATGCAAAATCGTCATGTTTCTTCCGATAGGCAGCGATCACGCCGGATGACTTGAGCACCGATGACCATTCGTCGCTCGCGGATGCAGAACGGGTGAGAGAAATCCGGAATCCCGCGTCGATGAAACGCGCGCTATTTTCCACACGCTCAAGATAACGTGACATCCAGAACAGACTTGCAGCTGTTTTACCCAGCATCAGAGACGCCCCCTCATTCTTCGAGCACCCATGTATCTTTGGTCCCTCCACCCTGGCTGCTGTTTACAACCAGGGATCCTTTGGTCATCGCCACCCGGGTCAGGCCGCCCGGCGTAATGCTGATGCCGTTGGGCGACACCAGAACAAACGGCCGGAGATCGACATGGCGCGGGGACAATCCCTTTTTCGTGAAGATCGGCACGGTAGAGAGCGCCAGCGTTGGCTGCGCGATATAGTTGCTCGCGTTATCGATCAGCTTGGCGCGAAATGCGGCAACTTCTTTCTTCGATGCTGCTGGTCCGACCAGCATGCCATAACCGCCCGAACCGTGGACCTCTTTGACAACCAGTTCTTCCAGATGTTCCAGCACATAGGCCAGTTCATCTTTCTCCGAGCAGCGCCAGGTCGGCACATTTTCGAGCAGCGGTTTTTCTCCGGTATAGAATTCGACGATGTCGGGCATGTAACTATACAGCGCCTTGTCGTCGGCTATCCCGGTTCCGGGCGCGTTGGCGATGGTGATGCCGCCCGATCGATACACATCAAATATGCCGGGCACACCCAGCATCGAATGGGGTTCGAAATTCAGCGGGTCCAGATAATCATCGTCGATCCGGCGGTAGAGCACATCGATCGCGGTATAGCCCTCGGTGGTCCGCATGGCGACGCGGCCATCGACAATCTTGAGATCATGCCCCTCGACCAGTTCCACGCCCATCTGATCGGCAAGAAAGCTGTGCTCGAAATAGGCGCTGTTGTGGATGCCCGGGGTCAAGACGGCGACAACCGGCTTGCCTTCGCATTTCTGAGGTGCGCACGCGGCGAGTGAACGGCGCAATTGGCCCGGATAGTTGCTGACTTCCTGAACCTTGATCTTGGCGAAAAGCTCCGGGAACATCTGCAACATCGTCTCGCGATTTTCAAGCATGTAGCTGACCCCCGACGGGGTCCGGGCATTGTCTTCCAGCACGTAAAATTCTTCATCACCGGTGCGGACGATATCGGTCCCGATAATATGGGTGTAAATGCCACCGGGCGGATTGACGCCGATCATCTGCGGCAAAAAGGCTGCGTTATTGGCGATCAGCTCGATCGGTACGCGGCCGGCTCGCAAGATTTCCTGTCGATGATAGATATCATAGAGAAACGCATTGATCGCCCGGACCCGCTGCTCGATGCCTTTTGACAGCTTGCGCCACTCGCGCGCCGACAGCACGCGCGGCACAACATCAAACGGGATCAGCCGTTCGTCGGCTTCATCCTGGCCATAGACGTTGAAGGTGATCCCCGTTTTGCGGAAAAACGCCTCCGCTTCGGCCGATTTGCGATGGAGCCGTTTGACATCCTCGCCATCCAGCCAGTCTTTATAATCTTGATAAGCGGGGCGCACATGATCCCCGTTACCCAGCATTTCATCGAACAAACAATATCCCCCAAAACCAGTGGTTAAATCTGTCCTCCCACCGCAAAGCTAACGCAACAACGCGCTGGACGCAAAGGAAATACCGAAATCAACCCTATTGCCGCGGTCACACGGGATATTTGACCCCGGTCATCTGCTCCGACACCGTCCAGAGCCGTTTCGCCGGTTCAATTTTTTTGGCTTTTGAACGGGGTTGCACTTCGCGCGCCGGTCCGACCCATTCGCCGTTTCGGCTGGGCCCGAAATACTGGCCGCTTTCAGCATCGGTCGCGGTTGCCGCAGCCAGCGTCGGCCACGCCCCTTCCGCCGCGCTGTTCATGAACAGGCTGGAGACTGGCCGGAACAGGGAAACCAGCAAGCCCGGAAAATTCTTCGTCAGTTCCGTATCCGCCACGCCCGGATGACAGGCAACCGCCATGATCGGCGAATTGGCCGCCCGCAAGCGCCGGTCGAGTTCATACATGTGCAGCAGATTGGCCAGTTTGCTCATCGCATACCGGCCCCAGCGGCTATAGCTGTCCTCGGCATTGATATCGTCAAAATCGATCTGGCCGCTGCGATGCGCCATGCTCGAGGTGATGACCGCCCGCGGCTCGCGACCTTTTGCCAGTTTGTCGAGCAACAAACCGGTAAGCGCAAACGTGCCCAGATGATTGACGCCAAATTGCGATTCAAATCCATCGGCGGTTTCTTCGCGCGGCGGCATCATGATCCCGGCGTTGTTGACCAGAACATCCAGACGCGGCTCTGTCTCGATCAGCTTTGCGGCGTTATGAATGGACTGGAGGTCACCGAGGTCCAACGGAATGAAACGCAGATCCGCCGCGGGATGCGCTTCGCGAATATCCTCCATCGCCGCCTTGGCTTTTGTGTCCGAGCGGCATCCCATCAGCACCCGCGCGCCCTTGCCGGCCAGCGCCTTGGCGGTCTCGAAGCCCAAGCCGCTGTTCGCGCCCGTAATAAAAAAGACGCGCCCGTTCTGGTCGGGCACGTCCTTCTCGGTAAAATTGCTTATCGTCATGCCGGTGGTCTCCTGATCACCCCGCCTTTCTACCACAAAAAAGCGGTGCCTCACAGAAAATCGGCTAGCTGCCGGTTACTTCGGTGCGACAACCAGCCGGTTGTTGAGCGCCCGCACCGGACGCGCACTATCTCCGATCAGCTCTTGGAAAGTCTCAATCTGATCCTCGCTCGCGGTTATCGGCTCTTTCAGCACATGCCAGTTCACACCTTCGCTGCAAGGCGGTGTGGACTTGTAACGGTTTCGTGCCGGTCACTGATCTCATTATGCCACCTTGGCTTCGAACGCCAGTGGGCTGATGCCACCCAGATATGAGTGAC
>PFJE01000013.1 GCA_002783865.1 Sphingomonadales bacterium CG_4_10_14_3_um_filter_58_15 | reverse complement strand
TCGGGCGCAGGAGATACTCATGAAAATCACAAAATTCTTAACCGCCACCGCACTCAGCGGCGTCATTGCGGCTTCCCCCGTTTATGCGCAGGATATGCAGGAGCAGGAAACGATAGACGACAATGTCATCATCGTTACGGCCTCCAAGCGTGAGACGACGTTGCAGGAAACGCCGATTTCGGTATCGGTGACAACCGGCGAAACGCTTGAAAATGCGCAAATCCGTGACGTGCTTGATCTGCAAACAGTCACCCCATCGCTGCGTGTCAGCCAGCTCCAGACGTCTTCGGCATCGACCTTCATCATTCGCGGCTTTGGTAACGGCGACAACAATTTCGGCATCGAGCCGTCTGTTGGCGTATTTATTGATGGCGTGTTCCGTTCGCGTTCGGCTGCCGCTTTGTCAGATCTTCCCAATGTTCAGCGCATCGAGGTGCTGAATGGCCCGCAATCGACGCTGTTCGGTAAGAACGCTTCTGCTGGCGTGATTTCGGTTGTTACCCGTCCACCGCAGTTCGAATTTGGCGGATCGGTTGAAGCCGTTTACGGAAATTACAATAATGTCATTCTCAAGGGCGATATTACAGGCCCGTTGACCGAGAATATCGCCTTCTCGATCGACGGCAGCTATAACAGCCGCGACGGTTACGCCAAGATTGTCAATCTGAACGAAGAGCAGAACAACCGGAACCGCTGGGCAGCTCGCGGTCAGCTCTTGTTCGAGCCAACATCGGATTTGACGATCCGTGCGATTGGTGATTTCTCGCGGATTGACGAGATTTGCTGTCAGGTGACGACAGTTGTCGCTGGACCGACAGCCGGAGCGATCCAGTTGCTTGGCGGCCAGTTCTCGACAGACCGTTTCAGCTATGATGCGTATCTCAATCAGATTCCGATCAACAAAGTCGACAATTACGGCGGCTCGCTTCAGGTCGATTATCAGGCAGGTGCGCTTTCTTTCACCTCGATATCTTCCTACCGGGAACTGAAGAACCTGTTTGTTTCCGACATCGACTTTAGCAGTCTGGATATTGCAAACGAAACGCGCAACCAGAAGGTGAAGACGCTCACGCAGGAATTCCGCGTCGCATCGGACTTTGACGGTCCGGTTAACTTCTTGCTCGGCGGCTATTATTTCGACGAGAGCATCTCGCAGAAAAGTCAGATCGAAAACGGTACCCAGATCCGTGACTTCTTCGAAATACTGGCAGGTGGAGACCCGGCAGCTATTATCGCGGGCAACCCAAGTATATTCAACGGGGTTGAAGCAGGTCTTGGTCTGCCACAGGAATCCATTTTCCTTACCCCGTTGCTCACATCCGAGCAGTTTTCGATGGACAACACGTCCTATTCGATCTTCGGCACGGTTGATTTTGAACCGATCGATGGCCTCGTCTTTACGGGCGGTTTCAACTACACCGACGACAAGAAGGACTTTGCACTCGCTCAGCAAAGCTTTGATCCACTGGGTCAGATCAATCTGATTGATGCGTTTATTGTTGGCGCAACCGGGGGCACTGTAACCTCGCGGGCTCAATTCCAGGCGCTTCCGGCGGCTAACCAGGCGGCGCTGCTCGCTGCGGCGCAATCAGCGGCAAACCCGCTACTCGGTTTGGCTGCGTTTCAGTTCCAGCCTCCCTTCCTGTCCATCCCCAACTCTGTCGAAGACGGCAAGACCCGCGATGACAAGTTTACCTATCTGCTGCGCGCGTCCTACAGGATCTCGGACGAAGTCAACGTTTATGGCAGCTATGCAACGGGCTTCAAAGCGAGCTCGGTCAACCTGTCGCGCGACAGCCGGCCTTCCAGTGCCGATTTTATTGCGGGTCCGGGCGGATCGACTTTCGCGGCTCCATCATCGCCGATTCTCGACGCGGGTCTCGCGGTGCCCAACCTGAGGAGCGGTTCGCGTTTTGCAGGGCCAGAGAATGCCACCGTGTATGAAGTTGGTATCAAAGGTCAGTGGGAAGGCTTCGGCTTCAACCTTGCATTGTTCGACCAGACCATCAAAGGTTTCCAAAGCCTGGCCTTCACCGGTACCGGTTTTGCTTTGCAAAATGCGGGTCAGCAATCGGTTAAGGGTTTCGAGTTTGACAGTACTATTAGCCCGACTCAGGGGTTGGTTTTCACATTCGCGATGACCTATCTCGATCCATTGTTTGATGACTTTCCGGGTAGTGTGTTGGGCGACCTAAGCGGCGCAACACCAGGTGGCATCCCTGAGATCGCAATTTCAACTTCCGCAACCTATTCACACGAATTTGGTGCCAGCGGAAATATGTTGATCACGCGGATTGATTACAGCCATGAAAGCAACACGCCGATCAACAATGGCTTGCCGACTTACAACGCGGCGCTGGGCAACACCCAGATATTCAATCGCGAAGTCAATCTGGTCAACGGTTCAATGACGCTCAAGCTGGAAAATGGCCTCGAAGTGGGCGCCTACGTTCGTAACCTGCTCAATGACCAGTTCCTCACCACGGTATTTGATGGCGTGGCTCAATCAGGAACGGTTTCCGGTTATCCAAGTGCGCCGCGCACTTATGGAGGCGTCGTCCGCTTCAAATTCTGATATTGAATTAAAATTACAACAATGGGCCCTGCCGGGAAACCGGCAGGGCTTTTTTGTATCAAATTTGCATCAAATCACTGCTAACTGGTGCAAAAATGTAATGCCTTGGTGTATTTTTTGAATTTCCGTCTGGACTTAATCGCGCGATTAGTTGACTATTCCTTTATCGGGGGAAGAGCAAAAGCATCTCCGCCCGGTCGAAAAAAACGGGATTTGGGAGAGAGAAATGCGTAAATCGCTACTATTAGCCGCCACCGCTATGTCTGCAATGTCTGTGCCTGCCATGGCACAGGACAGGCAAGATGGTACAATCGATGACAATGTGATCATCGTTACTGCGCAACGCCAGGCGCAAAGTCTCCAAGAAGTGCCGATTGCAGTTTCCGCTTTTGATAGTAAGGCGCTCGATGCGCAGCAGATTGAAAACGCCAGTGATTTGCAGCTTACCCTTCCCAACGTATCATTCACCAAGGGTAATTTTACCGCATCCAGCTTCACCATACGCGGCATCGGCGACCTTTGCGTCGGGGTTTCCTGTGATTCTGCGACGGCGATCCACTTGAACGATTCGCCCTTGTTCGGAACGCGTTTGTTTGAAACCGAATATTTCGATCTGGAACGCATTGAGGTCCTTCGCGGTCCACAGGGCACATTGTTCGGGCGCAATGCAACCTCAGGCGTGGTCAATGTGGTCACGGCCAAGCCCCAGCTCGGAGAATTTGCAGGTGCGCTTGAAGGGGAATATGGCAATTTCGATTCGATCAAAGTCAAAGGCATGATCAATGTGCCGTTGGGTGATACGCTGGGAGTGCGCGTGGCCGGTTTCTATTTGAAACGTGACGGCTATACCGAAAATCTTTTCAACGACAGTCGGATTGACGGTCGCGATATGTATGCAGTGCGCGGATCGATCAAATGGGAGCCGACACCGGATACCACTATCGACCTGATGGCATATTATTTTCGCGAAGATGACGATCGTGCGCGGATTCAGAAACAATTGTGCCAGCGCGACCCTACTGGCGTGCTGGGCTGCCTTAATTCGCGCCGTGATTTCGACAAGGTCAACACCAATGCAACCTTCACCGGTACCTTGGGATCATCGGAGTTTTTTGCAATTAACGGCTTGCCTGGTGCGCTTGGCCTGAACAGTCTGTATGGTCCGGATGGTCATGCCGGCTTTGTCGAACCGAGGGATGTGCGGCAGGTTCGCACGGACTTTACTCCCGAATATTTCACCGACGAACTGCAGTTGCAGGGTCATCTTGAGCATAATTTCGGGGCAATAAAGGTCGGTGTAACTGGCACCTATCAGGAAACCTCAATTGATTCCCGGCAGGATTATAATACCTCGGTTGTCAACAGGACGACATTTGATGCAGCGCTGGGTACGCTCGCTTTCCTATCGCAACCCGGCTTCCCGCTGGCAGCCTTTAGACCTGTGCTCGACGCGGTCACTTCTGGCACCCAATTATGTACCTCCGAGACTGATCCTACGGGATTGGGAAGTTTTGGCGGAAATCGAATTTGCGCCGATACGCCGATTTCGCTCGATCGGTCCAATCAAGATCAGACGTCATGGTCTGCGGAGGCGACTGTTTCGAGCGACCTTGATGGGCCATTCAACTTCCTTCTGGGTGGTATTTATGCCGAAAGCAAAGTTTCGGAAAACAGCTATTATGTGAACGCCTTCGCTATCGACTATGTTGTTGGTATTCTGGGCGGCGGCGCCGGGTTTCTGGGTACTCCATTTTTCCGAAATAACACCGATCATTTCAAACTGAAGTCCTATGGTATCTTCGGCGAGGCCTATGTTGACCTGACCGACACGCTGAAAATTACCGGCGGCCTTCGTTACAATAATGACAAAAAGTCGATCACCGCACGGTCGACTCTGGCAAGTTTTCTCGTACCCTTTGGTCAGACCGGGGATGCTTTTGACTCTCCCTTTGTTGGAAGTTTCGACGCAGATCCTGGAATTCCTGGAAACCAGTTGTTCCAAACACGCAGTGTGGCGTTTGACGAATTCACCGGACGGTTCGTGATTGATTGGCAGATGACCGATGACAATCTAATCTATGCATCCTATTCACGAGGCTATAAGTCCGGGGGTATCAATCCGCCGCTTCAGCCCATTTTCCAGGTCTCGGAATCCTTTGGTCCGGAGCAGATAGATGCATTCGAAATTGGTTCGAAAAATGTATTCGCTAACGGTGCTTTGACGATTAACGCAACCGCCTTTTATTATAAATATAAGGACCTCCAACTGAGCCGTATTATTGCGCGCACATCCGTCAATGATACGGTCGATGCCGATATTTATGGTGTCGAACTCGAAGGCGTGGTGCGACCTGATCCGGATTGGTTGATCAATCTCGGATTCAGCTATCTCAAAACCGAGGTTGTTGGTGACCAGTTTTTCAGCAATCCCCGCGACCCCGGTGGCGGAAGAGCTGATGCTGTGATTATCAAAGATATCACCAATGGTTCGAACTGTGCCGTGGTTCCCGGCACAGCGGGCAATGCAGCGGGCAACAACGCATTCGTGGCTGCGATCAATGGCGGCTTGGGACTGCGGGCACCAACAGCATTTCCGTCCGATGGCGGTATTGCGTCAACCGGCGCATTTGGGATATGCGCGGTTCTAGCAGGTCAGGCCGCTGCCATTGGAACAGGCTTTGATCCCGCGGGGATTACGGTGATCAGCCCGGGCGTCCAAATCAATCTAAAAGGCAATGCGTTGCCGCAAGCACCGGTAGCAAAGGTATCTGCTGGCGTTCAATATACCTATAATTTTGATGGGGGTGAAACGTTGGTTCCCCGTGTTGATATAGCCTATACGGGTGATCAATTTGGCAATGTATTTAACGGCAACGTCAATAAGATCAAAGGGTTCACTCAGGCCAATGCATCGCTGCAACTGAACGGCAATGAAGACAAGTGGTTTGTCCGGGCCTTCATTCAGAATATATTCGACAGCAACTCCACCACCGGCCTTTTTGTGACCGATGCGTCTTCTGGCCTGTTTACGAATATTTTTACCTTGGACCCGCGGCGATTTGGTATCGGTGCCGGTATCAAGTTCTAGAGTCGATTTCTGATTGATTGAATCGATTTGGGATTCCCAAAGGCTGCAGTTTCTGATTCACTGTTCTGGCTGTGATGGAGGTCAGCATGGATGGCGAGACCATATTCGAATGATTTGCGAGAGCGGGTAGCGACAGCAGTCGCGACGGGCCGGAGTTGCCGCGAGGTAGCGGCTCTGTTTGATGTGAGCGTTGCGAGCGTGGTGAAGTGGTCGCAGCGTCAGCGGGCGACGGGCAGCGCTGCGGCAAAGCCTATGGGCGGGCATCGCAAGCGCTTGCTGGAACCGCACCGGGCGTTGATAATCGAGCGGCTGAAAGCGGTGCCCGATCTTACGCTCAAGGCGCTGGTCGCTGAGCTGGCCGAACATGGTATTGCGACCTGCCCGGTATCGGTATGGCGACTGGTGCGCTCTGAGGGGATGAGCTTCAAAAAAAAGCCTGTTCGCCGAGGAGCAAGCCCGGCCGAAGGTGGCACGAAGACGCCAGCAGTGGAAGAAATATCAGGGACGGCTTGACCCCCGGCGGCTGGTCTTCATTGATGAAACCTGGGCCAAGACCAACATGACACCGATCCGGGGCTGGTCGCCGCGCGGCCAGAAGCTGGTTGCCCATGCCCCGTTCGGCAAGTGGCGGACGCTCACCTTCCTTGCCGCACTCCGCCACGACCGGATCGATGCCCCTTGCGTGCTGGACGGTCCGATCAACGGCGTGAGCTTTACTGCCTATGTCGAGCAGTTCCTCGTACCGACACTCTCGCCCGGCGACATCGTCATCATGGACAATCTGGGTAGCCATAAAGGCCGGGCCGTCCGCACAGCGATCCGCGCTGCCGGCGCAAAACTGCTGTTCCTGCCGCCATACTCACCCGACCTGAACCCGATCGAGCAGATGTTCGCAAAGCTGAAGCTGCTTCTGCGAAAAGCCGAAGAGCGCACCGTCGAAGCAACATGGCAGCGCATCGGATCCCTTCTTGATGCCTTCCCGCCAAACGAAT
Source organism: Sphingomonadales bacterium CG_4_10_14_3_um_filter_58_15 (assembly GCA_002783865.1). Taxonomy (GTDB): domain Bacteria; phylum Pseudomonadota; class Alphaproteobacteria; order Sphingomonadales; family Sphingomonadaceae; genus Parasphingorhabdus. The sequence continues at coordinate 3,236 of PFJE01000013.1, read as the reverse complement.
GCGCAAACTACCTCAGAAACTCCGGATATGCTTCAATCTAAATGGAAAAGAGTCTAGGCCCGCAACCTACACCGATAGAAAGCCCTGCCGGGAAACCGGTGGGGCTTTTTTCTGGACAATTTCTCTTGTCGAACGCGAAATTGCCGAAGCTTCAAATAAGGGCTGTTCAGGGCAGGTCCCCCTTACGGTCGAGATTTTTTCGGAAGAATATCCCCCGGATATTATCTATTTTCCGAAAAAATGGTGCCGAATATCCGACTCGAACGGATGACCTACCGCTTACAAGGCGGTTGCTCTACCAGCTGAGCTAATTCGGCATGCACTGGATTTGCTGCGCGCTATTAGCGTCAAACCACGCCAAAGGTCCAGCCCTCTTTTTGCGCGATCTCTTCTGTCATCGCGGGCGGGTTCCAGAGGCCGGGATTCGCTGCCGCCTGCTTCATCCAGGCTGCGGTGATCAACGCGTCGGTGCTATGGTCATCATAGCGCGCCAGCCTAGCGGGCGTTGGGGTATTCAGCCGGGTCAGGGCCTGCTTCAGGCCAGCGCGGTCCCGCACTTTGCTGCGTCCCTTGGGCAGGCCAGCGGCCAACGCGGCGACGGTTGTGTAAATTTCAATAAGGACAGGGCCACGGTCGGGAACGGGATCGAAAGGCCAGACCGGTATCGCGCCATCAAGCTGATGCAGCATCCGCATCCCTGTCAGGCTGGATTTCCCGACTTGCGCCGCACCGACCAAATTGAAGCAGCTGGCGCTATTGGCCTGTCCGGTCACCCGTTGATAGCGTTCGACTTCGCGCAATCGGCCAATGCCGCCAGCGAACAAATCGCCGACGTGGCCCCGACCATGACGAAAGTGGCGGCTCGCTTGCGCGTGAGCCAGAAGGCTGGTGGCGTTGAGATGAGGGTCATCGCTGCACATCGCGTCCACTGTGCTCCATAGCGATTTCGCATTCTCGGGGCTTTGCTGCCATTCAGGAAAATAAGCGCCCTCGTCCAGAAACGGTAGCGCCATCGACAGGTCAAGGCCAATCAAGAGGTCGCGCTTGTCCTCCGCTGCGTGCTGGAGCCATGTCAGAACATCTGCTCGCGACCAGCGCGGATCCGGTGATAACAGGGCAGGAGGTCCCTCGGGTCCGATGGTCGCGACAGCAATGCCGCCCGGACGCTCGGTCTTGGCACCGGACCAGTCGACACACGCAAAATGGGAAAATCTTCGCACCGCAGGTGTCTAGCGGAATCAATCGGCAAAAGAAAAGGGCAGGTCCAGCGGACCCGCCCTTTTTTATTCAAAGTTCAACGCCTATTTTTTGGCAGCTGGTTTCCGTGCCGCTGGTTTCGCAGCAGCAGGCTTGCGAGCCGCGGGTGCTTTTGGTTTCGGTGGATTGGCGTGGAGTTCTTCCAGCACCTTGCCAGCAACATGGCGACCACCCCAGCCGAAGGCCAGTGCAGCGGCTGCTGCACCACCGATGACCAGTGCCGTGAATGCAGTTTGCACGATCTCTTCTCCGACGCCCATGAACTGCAGGCCCATGAAGGTGAACAGAATGATCGTCGCATAACGGACAATCGTCGCCGCCATGCTGCCCTCAGCTGCTCCCCCGATGATCTTGGACAGCAAATTGGCAATCAGGAAGCCGACAGCAATCACGATAGCTCCGAATATCACCCGTCCGCCAAGTTCAAGAACCTGATCAAGGATTGATGTCAGTTCTGCAAAGCCAAGCAGTCGCATTGCGGCGATGGCAAAGAACAGCATAATCGCAACCTGGGCAATCCTTGCAACCACGGAAGTCAGCGTGGTTCTTGCTGGCAGAATATCGAGTGCCGCCATGGACTGATCGACACCGAGGCCAGGCAGAATTTCCGTGATGATCTGAACCACGAACTTGCTGATCAGATAGCCGATACCTAGAATGATAGCCGCACCAATGATGTTCGGGATGGCTTCAAGGATCATACGAAGCATATTGCTGGCCGGTCCAGAAACAGATTCCAGATTCAACGCTTCCAGCGCCAGTATTGCGACCGGGATGATGATCAGAACATAGATTATCGTACCGATTGTCTTGCTGATCGTCGAATTGCCGGTAACCGCATCGATACCGCCGCGATTGGCCCATTTGTCAAAATCTACAGTCTGCAGGAATGTGACGACAAGGTCCCTCACGATTCGTGCGACAACGATTCCGATAAAGAATATGATCGCTGCCCCGAGAAGGTTGGGAACAAAACCCATGATCGAGTTGAGCAAGGTCTGGATGGGTGCGTCCACGCCGCCCAGTCCGAGAACACGCAGGATGATGAGAAGACCGAACAGCCAGATCAGCAAAGATACAATCTTGCCGAGAGACTCTCCAACGGAAGCGCCGGAAGAGGTGTCACGCTGGAGAAACTTAACATTGTCGACAAGCTTGGCAAAGGTCCATTTTGCCGCTCTGGCGACCAGCCATGTGCCGATGAGAATAACTAAAGCCAAGCCCAGCTTTTCTCCCCATGCCATCATAAGCTCCGTATCCAGAGCATAATTACCTATTCGCATCCCATCCATATTGCTTCCCCTATTTCACTAATTGTTTCGTCTGAAACTTTCGTAGCACGTCCACCGTGAAATGGACAGGAATCAATATTTTTTGCACAAAGAGCGCAGGCAAAAATTACTAAAGATCAGGAACTTGTGTCAATTTCGACGACCACCCGGCCAATAGCTTCCCGCCTTTCAAGCACAGCGAGCGCGTACGCTGCATCTGTAAGGGGGAAGCGGTGAGAAATATGCGGCCGCATGACACCCTGTGCTGCCAGATCTCGGAGCGCTGCACTTTGTCGCTTCGCGAGGTCAGGATCACGGCGCGGACTTTCCCCAGCGCGGACGCCGATCAGACTGTAGGTTTTGATCAGCGCGTGGTTGGCTGGAAAGGAGGGGATTTGGCCGCTGGCAAAACCGACAATGAGATATCTGCCGTTCCAGGCTATCGCGCGAGTGGCCGTTAGCGCCAGAGCGCCGCCAACCGGATCGAAAATGACATCGACTCCTGTTCCCTGCGTGAGCACCTTAATCTGGGACGCGAGTTCTTCGTCCGCAGAATCCAGGATATGATCGGCACCTGCTTGATTGATCGCTTGCCGTTTTTCCGCGCTGGAACCAGTGCCGATAACCGTTGCGCCGAGATGCTTGGCCATCTTGACGGCGGCCATGCCGACCCCGCCGCTCGCCCCGAGAACGAGAACGCTCTCGCCA
>PFJE01000075.1 GCA_002783865.1 Sphingomonadales bacterium CG_4_10_14_3_um_filter_58_15 | reverse complement strand
AGTCGGCGGTGCTCGGGTTGCACCGGATCGAGGACCGCGCCGTGGTCGTCGATGGCGAAGTGGTGGTCCGGCCGATGATGTATATGGCGCTGAGCTATGACCACCGGCTGATCGACGGCCGGGAAGCGGTGACCTTCCTGGTGCGGATCAAGGAAGCGATCGAGGATCCGGCGCGGCTTTTGATCGATTTGTGATCGACGGAAAAAGGAATGAAATACATGCAAATTAGAATGATAGCGCTTGGCTGCTCGGCCATGGCCCTGATGGGATGTGATGCTGCTGTCGGCGAGCTTGACAACCAGTTGCGCGATGGTTTTGTCGCTCAATGCCAGCAGGTTTCCGAGAATATAGGCGTCTCATCCGAACGGGTCTCGCGAGTCTGCGAATGCAGTGCGGACAAGTTTATGGCGGGCGATCTGAGCGAACGTAGCCAGATGGATCGCGCGAAGGTTGAAGAAATCCTCAACACCTGCATGCTGGAAACAGGAACCAATCCGGACGAAGCGACAGCGGAGACACCCAATGGCTGAACAGAATTTTGACTATGATCTTCTGATAATCGGCTCCGGCCCCGGCGGCTATGTCGCTGCAATCCGGGCGGCGCAGCTGGGGCTGAAGACCGGCTGCATCGAGAGCCGCGAGACGCTGGGCGGCACCTGTCTCAATGTCGGTTGTATTCCGTCCAAGGCGATGCTGCATGCATCGGAATTATATCATGAGGCGCATTCGGGGGCGCTCGAGAAATTCGGTATCAAGCTCAGTGGCGCCAAGCTCGACCTGAAGCAGATGCTGGCCGAGAAAGATAAGGCGGTCGAGGAGCTGACCGGCGGCATCGCTTTCCTGTTCAAGAAGAACAAGGTCGACTGGATCAAGGGCCGCGGCGCGTTTGAAGATGCGCATACGGTGAAGGTCGGCGACAAGAGCTATACGGCGAAGAATATCCTGATCGCCACCGGATCGTCGGTTATGCCGCTGCCCGGTGTCGAGGTCGACAATGACAAGCATGTCGTGGTCGATTCGACCGGCGCGCTGGAGCTGCCGAAGGTGCCGGGCCATATGGTGGTGATCGGTGGCGGCGTGATCGGGCTGGAACTGGGTTCGGTCTGGCTGCGGCTGGGCGCGAAGGTGACGGTCGTGGAATATCTCGACCAGATTCTCCCCGGCATGGACGGCGATATCCGCAAGGATGCCAACCGGATGTTCAAGAAGCAGGGCTTTGATATCAGGACCGGGACCAAGGTCACCGGCTGCAGCGTCAAGGGCAAGAAAGCGACGCTGACCATGGAGCCGGCCAAGGGCGGCGACAGCGAGACGATGGAGGCGGATGTCGTGCTGGTGGCGATTGGCCGCAAGCCCAATATCGACGGTCTCGATCTCGACAAGTCTGGTGTGGAAACCAATGATCGCGGCCAGATCGAGGTTGGTCATGACTTCCAGACCGACGTAGCGGGCGTCTATGCCATTGGCGATGTCACGCCCGGGCCAATGCTGGCGCACAAGGCCGAGGATGAAGGCATTGCCGCGGCCGAATTTATCGCTGGCCAGCAGGGCATCATCAACCATGACCTGATCCCCGGTGTGGTCTATACCTATCCGGAAATTGCCAACATTGGCCTGACCGAGGAAGAGGTGAAGGAGAGCGGCGTCGAATATAAGGTCGGCAAGTTCGTGTTTGCCGCCAACAGCCGGGCCAAGACCAATCGCGACACCGAGGGCTATGTGAAGATTATCGCAGACGCCAAAACCGACCGGGTGCTCGGCGCGCATATCATCTCTTCGCTGGCCGGCACCTTGATTGCCCAGGTCACTCAGGCGATGGAATTCGGCGCGACCTCGGAGGATATTGCCTATACCTGTCACGCCCATCCGACCCATTCGGAAGCGATCAAGGAAGCGGCGATGGCGGTGCAGGGCAAGCCGATCCATATGTAGGCGGTGCCCCGGCGCAGGCCGGGGTCCATCTCCGGGTCTCCTCTCGAAGGGCAATGGATATTTACTGCGGGACCTGACGTCGATAACCAGCTAGAATTCCCAGCGGCATGATCAGGAGATGGACCCCGGCCTGCGCCGGGGAACAGTCGGAGCAAGCGTCATGAAACATCACAAACTCATGCGCTGGCATGTCTGGCTCGGCTGGCTGATCGGGGTGCCTATCATCATCTGGACAGCCAGCGGCCTGCTGATGGTGGTGCAGCCGATTGAAACCGTGCGCGGCAATCATTTGCGCAGCGAGACACCGCCGCTGGATGCGATCCAGCCGGTCGCGCCCTTGCTCGAAGGACGGCAGGCAAAGAGCCTGACCTTGCAGCAGAACAACGCCGGCCCCTATTGGGTGATCGTTTATGCGGATGGGGGCAAGCGGCGAGCCGATGCGCTGACCGGCGCTTTGCTGCCTCCGGTGTCTGGCGCCGAAGCCAATATGCTGGCGAGGGCGGCCCGGTCCGACCCGGCGGCGATCCGGTCCGTGACCTTATTCACCGGCAGTAATGCGCCGATCGACCAGCGCAGCGGACGGCCTTCGTGGCAGGTGATTTTTGACGATGATGCGCGTTTCTATATCGATGCGGATAGCGGCGAGTTGCTGTCCGTGCGGACCAAATTCTGGCGCGCCTTCGATTTCATGTGGGGCCTGCATATCATGGACCTGCAGACCCGCGAGGATACAAGCCATCCGATCCTGATCGGCTCGGCGGCGCTTGCTTTGTTGGGATCGATTCTCGGCTTTGTCATGCTGTTCACCAGACGCCGACGCAAGCAGCGGAACCCGTCATGAATTCGGCCTTATTATATAGCGCGCTCAGCTGGCTTGATCTGTTCGGGATCGCGGTCTTTGCCATCTCCGGCGCATTGGTTGCGGCGCGCAACCGGCAAACGCTGGTGACCTTTGCCTTTTTTGCGCTGGTGACCGGCGTCGGCGGCGGCACGGTGCGCGACCTGTTGATTGGCGCACCGGTTTTCTGGGTACAAGACGCACGGGTGCCTTTGCTGTGTCTGGGCATCGCGCTGCTGGTCTGGGTCACACCGGTTAAATTCTGGCGACCGGCGGCAGTCGACTGGTTCGACGCCATCGGCCTAGCGGCCTATTCGGTGTTCGGCGCTGCCAAGGCGATGCAGCTGGGAATCGATCCGCTGCCGGCTGCGATCATGGGTGTCATCACGGCCAGCGTTGGCGGGGTTATCCGCGATCTGATTTCGGGCGAACCCTCGATCATCGTCCGGCCGGAACTGTATGTGACCGCCGGTGCGCTCTCTGCCTTTCTTTTCGTGTTGCTCGCACAGACCGGTATCCCCGGATTCATCGCTGCGCTGATCGCTTTTTTCGCCGGGTTTGTGTTGCGCGCGATGGCGATCGTCAAGGGCCTGTCGCTGCCGGCCTATCGCGGAGCCGAAGAGGCAGAATAGGCCAGCAACCGGTCGATCCAGTCGGCCGATGCCCTTGCCTTCCGATGCACTGCGGCCCCGCACTCAAGGCATAAGGCCTGCACGTCTTCACGCGTCAGCAGGCCCTGCGCGGTTGCCAGGGCCTGACCGAAAATCGCCTTTTGCCGCTGAGCGGCCCAGCCGATGACGCCGTTAACCGGAGCGCTTTCCTGTCGGACGAAGGGTATGCCACCGAATGGAAGCCAGGAGAGCCGGGATTCCGGATCGAGATATTGCGCATGGTAATCGCCTTCCGCGAGACCGGCGCGTTTGGCGGCCTCGGCGAGCGCATCTTTCATACCGCCAAAGCCATCGACCAATCCTAGCTGCCGGGCGGTGCCGCCGTCCCAGACGCGCCCTTGCCCGATCGTATCGACCTGCGCCGGTGTTTTGCCGCGCGCTGTCGCCACCAAGTTGACGAAGTCTCCATAGCTGTTTTCGACCCCGGACTGCAGAATGACGTTGAGATCGTCGCTAAAGCCGCCAACGAAATTGGGCTCGCCGGACAAGGGCGTGGTCTGAACGCCGTCGGCGGTTACGCCCCATTTGGCCAGTGCTTTTTCAAAGCTCGGCAGAACCGCGAACACGCCGATCGATCCGGTGATCGTATCGGGTTCGGCGAAGATATGATCGCCCGCCGTTGCAACCCAATAGCCGCCGCTTGCCGCAACATCGCCCATCGACACGACGATCGGCAACTTCTTTTTTCTCGCTTCGAGCAAGGCAAGGCGGATTTCTTCGCTGGCGAAGGCCGAGCCGCCGGGGGAATCGATGCGGACCACCAGCGCCTTGATCTCGTCTTCATCGAGCGCCTTGTAAATCTGTTCGGCGATCCGTCCGCTGGCAGCCATGCCCGGGCCGGTTTCGCCGCCCACAATCTCACCGGCAACGGTTATCACACCGATCGGAGAACCTGCCGTGTCCAGCGGATTGGCGGCAACAAAGTCATCATAATTGATGCTTTTGAAACTGTCGGGCGAGGGTGTCTCATCGGTGCCCACCTGCGCTGCAACAAAACGGTCAAAGGCGGTTTTGTCACCCAGCTTGTTGACCAACTTCTGTTCCATGGCCACTTTGGCCAAATCACCGCCAGCGGCTTTGGCAAAAGTGGCGGGATTGTCAGCAAAGGGTTGGATCACTGCAGCGGGTCGGGTCTTTTTCACTTCCGAAAGCCAGCTGTCCCAGAGCACCCCGTACAGCGCCTCGGAGGCTTCGCGCGCTGCAGGCGACTGATCGGCGCGCATATAGGGTTCGACCGCGCTCTTGTAGGTACCGACCCGGTATATATTGGCGGTAACGCCCAGCCGGTCGATCAGGCCTTTATAATAAAGCCGGTTGCCGCCGGGACCGGCGAAAACAATACCACCCATCGGGTCCAGCCATATTTCTGTGGCATGGGCGGCCAGTTGGTAGCTGTCATCGCTGTAGAAGCTGCCGAAGGCATAGATCGGCTTGCCCGCTTTCTTTGCCCGGGCCAGCGCCTCACCCACATCGGTCAGACTGGTCTGACCGCCACCGACGAAACCGCTGAGTTCGAGTACGATGGCTTTGACCCGGTCATCGCCGACCGTTGCATCGATGGCGTGGACCACATCCCGCAAGCGATATTCGCGCGGGGTGTCGCTACCGCTGCCGGCCAGAAAATCTTCGAAAGTCGGCGCTGCCGGTTCTTCCACAATCACGCCGTTCAGGTCGAGCAGCAAGGCGCCGTCCCGGATCGCGGCGCTATTCGGCTGCGAGGACAACAGGGCGTAGAGCCCGAAGAAAAACAGCAGCATGGCGATCAGCACCATGCCATCCTTTATGGCGACCAGAAATTTCCAAGCTGCCCGCACAAACTGCATATTCATCTTCCTGTTTTTGACCGGATTAACTTGTCCTATATGGGATCGGGAAGGGATATTACCAGCGGATAAGATGGGGGACGAGCAACCGGCCGACCACGGCACTGAGGATGACCGGAATCGTGAACCATAGTCCGACATAATAGATATCGTTAAACGGGCAGTGGATATTATAGGCCGCCGCGCCCAGCGCACCCGAGGCCAAGCCGATCAGCCAGCCGGCGCGTTCCGGCGACGTCGGCGCCCCTTGCCGCAGCCACAGGGTCAGGCCGGTGCCTATGGCCAGCGCCGCGATGCCGCTGACCGCCAGACATTTCAATCCCTCCATCGGGCGCAGAGCCTCAACCGGCGGCATGGCGATCGCGCTCATGATCGCTGCGGTCAGCGGGAACAGGGCGGCGGTGATCAGCGCCCAGATCCAGCCGCGGTTCAATTTTCCGACGCCCGGCCGCGCCATATTGACCACGGTAATCGCCGTCGCCGTGCCGAGCATCAGCAGCACCCCGCTGCGCAGGAAAAACATTTCGTGGGCCATGCCGATCATCAAGTTATTGCGCACGCCGAGGGTGGCCGCCACGGCGATGAGGGCAAAGAGGGTCAGACCGCCGACGATCGCCAGTCCGTTTTTTGGCTTCAATGTCCGGACCGGTTCCAGTTCCTCGACCAGTCCTTCGATCAGGCTATTTGCAGATATACTCATCTCACTCACTCTCGATTAGGGCGCTCATTTTCTTGAGACCCCGATGGATATTCACTTTGACCAAAGATTCAGACTGGCCGGTTTTTGCCGCGGCTTCGATAATGCTGAGACCTTCGATCTTGACGAGGCTGATCACCTCCGCCTGTTTTTGCGGGATCATGCCGAGCAGCCGTTCAAGACTGACTTTGGCGGTCACATCCTCGTCCTGCGGATCGGCGACCATCTCTTCATAGAGATGGTCATGCTCATGCCGGTAAATCTTGCGCAGGCTGTCGATCCAGCGGTAACGACCGATGGCGGCGAGCCAGGGCAGAAACGCTCGCGCCGGATCATAGCTTGCGCGCTTGCGATGGACCGAGATCAGAGTCTCCTGCACCAGATCATCGATCGCCGACGGGTTGATCTTGCGGGCGTAATAGCGCCGCAGCCATTTGTCGCATTCGACCAAAAGGCTGGAGTAGCAAAGTTTGTCGCCGCCCTGCGCCTTGATCATCAATTGACGGAACGTTTCTTCACTGGCGATCATCGGGTCAGCCCAACCTGTGCCCAATCAGCCGGTCCAGCGAGAACAGACCACCGCCGCGCACGATCAGCACCAGCGCCATGGCCACCCACAGGATATGGGTCTGCCACCAGACCGCCATTTCGGGGAAAACGAAGACCTGGATCACCAATGTCATGCCGAGAACGCCGAGCGCTCCGAGCCGTGTTGCCAGCCCGAGCAGCAGCAATATTGGCAGGACGTGCTCGGTATAGGTTGTGACATAGGCGCCCAGCTCGCCGTTGAGAATCGGCACCTGATTGAACGGCGCATCCGAAAACTGGAAAAAGGTCGTGTCTTTGATCGTCAGCAAGCTGCCGTCCTCAACCTTGGTGCGGGCCGAGCGCCAGAAAATGCCGGCGAGAGCGACGCGGGTGAACAGCAGGGCGATGCCCTCCGGTACGGTACCGCTAACCGCGCGTATCAGTTTCTTCGGTATCGCTTTCATTGTCTCTATCCCTCGATGCGCGCCAACGCTCCAGCCTGAATCAGCATGACAATATGCTGCATCGCGGTCGCTTCATCTCCCAGTTCGAGGGCATATTGCAAAAGGTTACCCATGGTTGCGGATTCGGATATTTTTTTGGCAATGCCATGCTCTGCCGCCGTCAGCGGATGCAATAATATCTGGGCCTGCGGGCGAGCGACCATCAGCGCGGGTGGCTGGGTTTCGCCCAGTTCGGCGAGCTCCGGCGACAAGGGACCGGAGAGTGTGATCAGGCGCAAGGCCGGATGGGGAGCCACCGGAAAAGCCAGCAGCTCGGCCTCGGCCAGGGTTGCGATATCGGCCAGGGCGAGCGGCTCAGCGTCGGCGCTGCGATAGCTGTCGAGCCAGGCCCATTCGATCTTCGCTAGGTCGATGGCGCTGGCGCCGCAGTCGCGGTCGGTCAGAAAATCGGCAAAGTCGTCAGCGATACCGTTGATGTCGCAGAGTAATATCTGATCCTGTTCGACATAATCGCGGGACAGGGCGTGAAAGACCTCGTGGCCCAGATGTGCGTGCAATTTGGGATAGGCATGTTCCAGCGCCACCAGCCGGGCGTGCGAGATCGTATTGGCGTGCGCTTTCAGGCCAACCAGCGCGCGCGTCCTGTCCTCGGCAAACATATCATCGGGGAAATGGGCCGGGCCTTTTTGCAGGCAGGCGATGAAGCGCGCCTGGCTTTCAGCGAGCGATGGCATGGCGCGGTTCCTCCGGCAGCGGGTTGCCGAGGATAGTTTCTGTCTTGGCGACTTCGGCCATCAGCACTTGATAATCGGGAATATCCGTATCCCATTCGATCAACGTCGGTATGGCGCCGGCGCGTTCGATAAAGCGGTGGTACAGGCGCCAGGTGACATCACTGACCATCGAGCCGTGATCGTCGATCAGCAGCGGTCCGCTGCCATGATCCTCGCGGGCGTGGCCAGCGAGATGGATTTCACCGACAATGGCGGGATCAATCGCGTCGATATAGGCGTCCATGTCGAGGCCGACATTGGTTGCGGTGACCTCGACGTTGTTGATGTCGAACAACAGTCTGCAACCCGCTTTTTTGCACAGGGCGTGGATGAAGTCGGTCTCGCTCAATTCATCGTCGCGGTAGCTGAGATAGCGGGACGGGTTCTCGATCAGGATCGGACGCTGGAGCCGGTCCTGGACCTTGCCGATTTCGCCGGCGAAATGGTCGAGCGCTTCGCGCGTATACGGAATGGGCAGCAGATCGGGATAGCGATCATGGGCGTTGCCGCTCCAGCTGAGATGGTCGGACACCATCGCCGGTTGGTAGCGATCGCAGAGCGCAGCAAGCTTTTCCAGATCACTGGCGTTGAGCCCGTCGGCGCTGCCCAGCGACAGGCCGACGCTGTGAAAACTCAGGGGGTAAACCCCGGCGATAGCGGTGAGCCAGCGGTGCGCCGGGCCGCCATCGCCGAAGTAATTCTGTGGATGAACCTCAACCCAGGATGGGCGTTTCGCCTGTGGAGCATCGTCCAGCACATTCTGATAATGCACTGACTTGAGACCTATGCCGCCTGATGGAGGGAGGGAGCGCGGCATGGGCAGAGCCGACGAAACGCGAGGGTCAGGAATTGCGGTCATCCCCAGAAATTAGCGCGTTCAGCTCTTTTTGGGAACCGGTTTCGCATTGCCCTTGTGTGCGGTCAGGGTACCGCCGATTTTGACGCATTCGCCCTTGTCGACCAATTTCCAGGCATTGCCCTGATAATCGACAGTCGAAGTGCCCGCGCAGCTGGTGCCCGGACCGGCGGCGCAATCATTCTTGCCGGCCAGTGCCACGCCATAGCATTTCTCCTTGGCACCGGCGGCTTGCGCAGCGGTGGGCGACAGGGACAGGGTGGCAGCTGCGGCCAGCGCGGCAGCTGCGGCGGTTGTTTTGATCAGGGCAGACATAAAATTTCCTCTCTAGAAATGGGGGGAACGGGTCCGAACCCGCCAATGCGGGCTCGAAATGACATTCGCAGGGTTCGGTGATCCGGTTACACAATCTCTCCGTAGCAATACGGATTGTCAGGGAATTGATTCGCAATGCCTTGGAAATTCAACAAAAATGACGGAAAATATTTTCCGTCCTATCCCTTGACCGCAGATGAATAACCACTACATGCAGATCGTTAGCACTCGAAAGGAGAGAGTGCTAATTCACACAGATTCTGCTCTCAACACCGGCCGCAAAAGCTGGTCCAGAGAGTTTTGGATTGGACAAGAAAGGGAAATCTATGAAATTTCGTCCATTACATGACCGTGTACTGGTGCGCCGCGTTGAAGCGGACGCAAAGACCGCTGGCGGTATCATCATTCCGGATAGTGCACAGGAAAAGCCTTCCGAAGGCAAGGTTGTCGCAGTCGGTAACGGCCTGAAAGACGACAATGGCAAAGCAACGCCACTCGACGTCAAAAAAGGCGACAAGATTCTGTTCGGCAAATGGTCCGGCACGGAAGTCACCGTCGACGGCGAAGAGCTGATCATCATGAAGGAAAGCGATATTCTCGGTATTCTCGAGAAATAAGCGCTTTTCCCATCATCATTTCAATCAACTAAGCAGAGGAAAATATCATGGCTGCTAAAGACGTAAAATTTGGTCGCGACGCTCGCGAACGCATCCTCAAGGGTGTGAACACGCTGGCTGACGCCGTTAAAGTAACCCTCGGCCCCAAAGGCCGTAACGTTGTGCTCGACAAGAGCTTTGGCGCGCCGCGCATCACCAAGGACGGTGTTTCGGTTGCCAAGGAAATCGAACTGAAAGACAAGTTCGAAAATATGGGCGCACAGATGCTTCGTGAAGTCGCATCGAAAACCAATGATGTTGCTGGCGACGGCACCACCACTGCTACCGTTCTCGCCCAGGCAATTGTCAAGGAAGGCATGAAATCCGTGTCGGCCGGCATGAACCCGATGGATCTGAAGCGCGGTATCGACCAGGCGGTCCTGGCCGTGGTTGCGGATCTCAAGAAGCGTTCGAAAGACGTCAAGGGCACCGAAGAAATTGCCCAGGTCGGCATTATCTCCGCCAATGGCGATCGCGAAGTCGGCGAGAAAATCGCTGAAGCGATGGAAAAGGTCGGCAAGGAAGGCGTGATCACGGTTGAAGAAGCCAAGGGTCTCGACTTCGAACTCGACGTTGTCGAAGGCATGCAGTTTGACCGCGGTTACCTGTCGCCTTACTTCATCACCAACCCGGACAAGATGGTTGCCGAACTCGACAATCCGTATATCCTGATCCACGAAAAGAAGCTGACCAACCTGCAGCCATTGCTCCCGATTCTGGAAGCGGTTGTGCAGGCCGGACGTCCGCTGCTGATCATTGCCGAAGATATTGAAGGCGAAGCGCTCGCGACCCTCGTGGTCAACAAGCTGCGCGGCGGCCTCAAGATCGCTGCGGTCAAGGCTCCCGGTTTCGGCGATCGTCGCAAGGCGATGCTCGAGGATATCGCGATCCTGACCAAGGGCGAAATGATCTCCGAAGACCTCGGCATCAAGCTGGAAAGCGTTACGCTGAACATGCTCGGTGAAGCCAAGAATGTCACGATCGACAAGGACAACACCACGATCGTCGACGGCGCTGGCAAGAAAGCCGACATCAAGGCGCGTGTTGAAGCGATCCGTAACCAGATCGAAAATACCACGTCCGACTATGACAAGGAAAAACTGCAGGAACGTCTGGCGAAACTCGCTGGCGGTGTTGCCGTGATCAAGGTCGGCGGCGCATCCGAAGTTGAAGTGAAAGAGAAGAAAGACCGCGTCGACGACGCGCTGCACGCAACCCGTGCGGCTGTCGAAGAAGGCATTGTCCCAGGCGGCGGTGCTGCGCTTCTCTATGCTACCTCGGCGCTCAAGGGCCTCGAAGGCATCAACGACGACCAGACCCGCGGCATCGACATCGTTCGTCGTGCACTGCAGGCTCCGGTCCGTCAGATCGCTGAAAACGCAGGCTTTGACGGCGCAGTTGTCGCCGGCAAGATGCTTGACCAGAAGAGCAAGGAATTTGGCTTCAACGCATCGACCGATGTTTATGAAGACCTTGTCAAAGCTGGCGTGATTGACCCGACCAAGGTTGTTCGTGCAGCACTGCAGGACGCGTCCTCGGTTGCCGGACTGCTGATCACCACCGAAGCGGCTGTGGCGGAACTGCCATCAGACGACAAGGGCGGCGGCGGCATGCCCGACATGGGCGGCATGGGCGGCATGGGCGGAATGGGTTTCTAAACCCAGACGTCCGGCGCAAGCCAACACAATATCAAGAAGGGCTGGAAGGAAACTTCCGGCCCTTTTTTCAAACGCAGTGTTTGGCGTGTTTGCAAAACAGGCCGGTTATGTCATGCAGGCTCCCACATTCAAATTCGCCAAGGATGATCCTGCATGACCAAATCCACGTTGCTCTTTTCGACCGCCCTGCTTGGGCTAGCCTTTTCAACGCCCAGTGCTGTCTTGGCCGCCCAGCCAACGAACGCTGTTCAGGCCACCGAAACGGAGACCGACCGGATCAACGCCTGGTTCGATGAAAAATATGAGGAAGAGCTCGCTTTCAGTCCGATCGAACAGACCTTCATCGGGCGCAAGACCGACTATGGGCTGATCGACGATTTCAGCGAAGCTGGCGCGGACCGGCAACTGGCCTGGCTACGCGATACCGTTGCCGAGATGAAAAGCCGTTTTGACTATGCCAAGCTCTCGCCCGAGGCGCAGACCTCTTATGATATCTGGTCCTATAATCTGAAGCAGGCGGAGGCTGGCCTGCCGTTCCGGACCAATCGCTATGTGCTGCACCAGCACAATGGCCTGCAGTCCTTTTTCCCGACGTTTTTGATCAACACGCATAAGGTCGCGACCGAGTCGGATATGCTGGCCTATATCCAGCGCCTTTCCGGCGTTGCCACCGCTCTTGACCAGTTGCTCGCGCGGGCACAAACCAATGCGGCGGCGGGCACCCGTCCGCCGCGATTTGCTTATGAAGGGGTGATTGACCAGTCGACCAAGATTATCAGCGGCGCGCCTTTTGATGATGGTGAGCCTTCGGCCATCTGGACCGCGACCGAAGAGAAGATGCAGGGCTTGGTTAACAGCGGCGAGATCGACGAAGCGCGCGCCGCACTATTGCGGGAACAGGCGAGAGTGGCGCTGACCTCCGCCTTTGCGCCTGCTTATCAGCGGATCATCGCCTGGTACCAAGCGGACATGCCCAATAGCGACGCTGAACCGAAAGGGGTGGGTGCTCTGTCAAACGGACAGGCTTTCTATGATTATCGCCTTGCCAATCAGACGACGACGGAACTGACTGCCGACGAGATCCACAATCTTGGCCTGTCCGAGGTGGCGCGGCTGCGCGGCGATATGGAAGCGGTCAAGGAGCAGGTAGGATTTGACGGCGATCTCAAAGCCTTCTTCAAATTCATCCGCGAGGATGATCGCTTCTATTTCTCCGATGACGATGCGGGCGCGGATCAATATATAGCGGCGGCGAAAGGGCATATCGATGCCTTGAAGGCCCTATTGCCGGATTATTTCGGTATTCTCCCCAAGGCTGATCTGGAAGTACGCCGGGTCGAATCCTTCCGCGAACGCGATGGCGCGGCCCAGCATTATCGCAGCGGCACACCCGACGGTTCACGGCCCGGCATCTATTACGCCCATCTGTCCGACATGCGGGCGATGCCGATCCCGACGCTGGAGGTGATCGCCTATCACGAAGGCCTGCCCGGCCATCATATGCAGATTTCGATTGCCCAGGAACTGACCGGCATCCCGACCTTCCGGACCCAGGCGGGCTATACTGCCTATAGCGAGGGCTGGGGCCTCTATTCGGAAACGCTGGCCAAGGAAATGGGCGGCTATGCCGATCCCTATTCCGAATTTGGCCGGCTCACCAGCGAGATCTGGCGGGCGATCCGGCTGGTCGTTGATACCGGATTGCACAGCAAGGGATGGAGCGAGGACCAGGCGGTTGCCTATTTCCTCGAAAACAGCTCGATTCCGGAAGCCGCTGTCCGCTCGGAAGTGCGCCGCTATCTGGTCAATCCGGGCCAGGCAACCAGCTACAAGATCGGGATGATCAAAATTCTCGAACTGCGGGCGCGGGCCAAGGAGCAGCTGGGCGACAAGTTTGATATTCGCGCTTTCCATGATGTCATATTGGGCGGCGGCGCGTTGCCGCTGGGCATATTGGAACAGCGGGTCGATCAGTGGATTACGGCGACCAAAGAGGCTTGAGACCACCGCTTCCGGTAGCGACAGAAACCTGTTCCAAGAGGCACATAGCAATGCTTTTGTGTCTCGTGGGTTAGGCCTTTATGTCTGAATCTGCCAAGCTGACCACCGGATCGATCAGCGGCCATCTGGTTGCTCAAACCGCGCCGATGCTGTTCGGGATTGCGGCGATTATGTCGATAGGCATCATCGATGCCTATTTTATCGGCCAGCTCGGATCGAAACAGCTCGCGGCGGTCAGCTTCATTTTCCCGATCACGATCGCGCTGTCCTCGCTCGGTGTGGGCGTGATCGCCGGGATCAGTTCGGTGGTATCGCGGGCGCTGGGATCGGATGATCCGGGCCGGGCGCAACAGCTGGGTAATCTTGGCATGGTGCTGGCGGCGAGCTTTGGCTTGATCGTCGCGCTGGCGCTTTATCTGCTGAAAGGCCCCCTGTTTCAGCTGATGCAGGCGGATGACGATCTGTTGCCGTTGATCGATGCCTATATGACGCCCTATGCGCTCGGCTTTCCCCTGTTGCTGACCAATATGGGCGGAAACGGCGTCTTGAGGGGGCAAGGGGCGGCGAAGCGTGCTTCTGCCATCCTGCTGGCTTTTGCCGGTGCCAACTGGATTCTCGATCCGATCCTGATTACCGGGATCGGCTCGTTTGAGGGGTTCGGTATTGCCGGAGCGGCCTATGCCACGATTGCCGGATGGGCGGTCGGCACATTGCTGGCGATCATCTTTGTCCAGTCGAGCGATATCAAGATCAACCCGACCTGTTTGACGTCGGCCCATTGGGGCGGCGGAATATGGTCGCTGATCAAGGTCGGTGGACCTGCGGCCTTGTCGAATGCGATCAATCCGATTGGCCTGTCGATATTGACCGCCTTTCTCGCCAGATACGGGCAGGACGAGGTCGCCGGTTTCGGTGCCGCCGGGCGACTGCAAAGTTTCGCGGTGGTGCCGATGCTGGGCTTGTCCAGTTCGATTGGTGCAATCGTCGGCCAGAACTGGGGCGCGGGCAAAACCGGGCGGGCGCGCAAGGCCGTGTTTTATGCCATCGGGTTCAGCCTCGTCTACGGACTGATGATCGCCGCGCTGCTGGTTTTTGCCCGCGACTGGTTTGGCGGATTCTTCAGCGAAGATGCCGAGGTGCTGGATGCACTGAGCCGATATTTGCTGATCGCCGCATGGGGATTTGCGGGTTTCGGGGTGCTGGTGGTCGTCAACGGTGCGTTTAACGCAATCGACCGGGCGCCCGTGGCGCTGGGGCAATCTGCGGGCAGGGTGTTTCTGGTGATGATCCCTTTTGCCTGGCTGGCGGGCGGTGCTTTGGGCTCCAATGCCGTATACAGCGCGGAGCTGGCCGCCAATATCGTCGGCGGAGTGGTCGCGGCTGCGTTGGCATGGTATGTAATGCGCCGATAGTTCTGGATTGTCCGCCGCTGCCGGAATAAAGCAGGAACCGGGAGGATAGCGCCATATGGTCGCCAGCACATTTGATCTGTTCAAGATCGGGGTAGGACCATCGAGTTCTCATACCATGGGTCCGATGCTGGCAGCGGCGACCTTCGTCGGGCGGCTGACGGAGTCCGGCAAGCTGGATGATGTGACGCGACTCGAGACATTGCTGTTTGGATCGCTGGCGTTGACAGGCAAGGGGCACGCTACCGACCGGGCGATATTATTGGGCTTGTCCGGCCAGCGGCCCGAAAATATTGAACCTGATGCCGCAGATATGCTGGTTGAGCAAATTCGGTCTGGATCGAAAATCAGCCTGAATGGTAGCCATGAAATCCCTTTACACGAAGATCGGGACGTGATTTTCGACCAGAAAAAGCGCCTCGACTTTCATAGCAATGCGATGCGATTCAACGCCTTCGCTGGTGACACGCTGATCGAGACGCGGGTCTATTATTCCGTGGGCGGCGGCGCCATTCTGGATGAGGATCAAATTGGCAGCAACAATCCGGAGAGCGGATTGTGGGACGTTCCCTATGCCTTTTGTTCCGGTGCCGATCTTTTGCGGATCGCCGCCGAGAACGGCATCAGCATTGCCGAGATCATGCGCGAGAATGAGCGTTCCGGGCGCAGTGAGGCAGAGATTAGCGCCGGTATCCGGGCAATTGCCGATGCGATGTCGGCCTGTATTGATCGGGGAGTGAAGAGTGGCGGCATTCTGCCTGGCGGTCTGCGAGTCAAACGCCGGGCACCGCTGATTCACGCACGCCTGATGGAGCGGCAGGAACGGGCCTTGTCCGATCCGCTGACGATCTTGGACTGGGTCAATCTGTGGGCACTGGCGGTCAACGAAGAAAATGCTGCCGGTGGCAAGGTGGTCACGGCGCCGACCAACGGCGCAGCGGGCATCGTTCCATCGGTGCTGCGCTTCTATGAGAGATTTGCACCGAAGGCGGACGCGGCCGGGGTTGAAACTTTTCTGCTGACGGCGGCGGCCATTGGCTCGCTGTTCAAGGAAAATGCCTCCATCTCGGGGGCGGAGGTTGGTTGTCAGGGCGAAGTCGGTGTCGCCTGTTCGATGGCGGCCGCCGGACTGACCGCGGCCTGGGGCGGCACTGCTTCGCAAGTCGAAAATGCCGCAGAAATCGGGATGGAGCATAATCTTGGCCTGACCTGCGATCCGGTCGGGGGACTGGTGCAGGTGCCGTGCATCGAGCGCAATGCGGTGGGCGCGGTCAAGGCCATAGAGGCGGCAAGACTGTCGATCCTCGGGGACGGTACCCATCGGGTCAGTCTCGACGAGGTGATCGAGACGATGCGCAAAACCGGCCTGGATATGAGCGATCGCTACAAGGAAACATCGCAAGGGGGTTTGGCGGTCAATCTGGTGGAATGCTGAGGTAAATGGGGGAAATTCGATGAAGAAGCTGGGTCTGGGATTATTGCTGTTGCTGTTACTGTTGGTTGGAGCGGGTCTTCTGTTTCAGCAGCAGATCGGCGAGCGGATATTTGCCCGCGCGGTGGACAATGCGATCGATCGCGATGTGCTTGGTACGCTACCCGACGGGATCAATGTCGTGCTGTGTGGCTCCGGCTCGCCGCTGCCGGATCCGACGCGGGCGGGTCCCTGTTCCGCGGTCGTCATCGATGGCAAGATGTTCATTGTCGATATTGGCGGCGGAGCGGTCCGCAATCTCGGGCAGATGGGGCTGGCCCCTGGCGCAACGGAAGCGCTGCTGCTGACCCATTTTCATAGCGACCATATCGACGGAATGGGCGAATTGATGCTGCAGCGCTGGGCTGGTGGCGGTCGCGATCAGCCGCTGCCGGTGATTGCACCGGAAGGCGTGGAAGCAATCGTTGACGGGCTGAACACGGTCTATGCCGCCGACGCCCAATATCGGATCGCCCATCACGGCGAAGCGACCATATTGCCGACCGGCTTCGGTGGCGAGGCACGCCCCTTTTCTATCCCCGCCGGGCAGGAAGAGATGGTGGTCTATGAGCAGGGCGGGATCAAAATTACCGCCTTCCCGGTCGACCACAAACCGATTGAACCGGCGGTCGGCTATCGGTTCGACTATAAGGGCCGTTCGGTCGTATTCAGCGGCGATACGATCAAGCTGCCGTCTGTCGCGAAAGCCTGCAATGGCTGCGACCTGCTGGTGCATGAAGCGCTGAATGCGGAGATGGTGAGAACCATGGAAAAGACTTTTGGCAAGGCTGGCAACAAGCGGCTGGAAAAAATCATGGCGGATATCCAGAATTATCACACCACGCCGGTCGAGGCGGCCGAGACAGCCAAGGCCGGGAAGGCGAAGATGCTGGTGCTCAATCACATCGTGCCGGCGTTGCCCTTCGCCTATCTCGAAAGCTATTATCTCAAGGGCGTCGATGCGGCCTATGCCGGACCGGTCGTGCTTGGCCATGACGGGATGCTGTTCAGCCTGCCCGCCAATAAGGATAGTATCGAACGGGGCGATTTGCTTTAATTTGGCGGCGATTCCTGTGCTCCTGCGCAGGCAGGAGCCCATCTCCTGAACTGGCGTCTGAACGAACAAGCGGGAGATGGGCCCCCGCCTTCGCGGGGGCACGAGCATGACTATGAACCGATACTGGCGTTTGAACAGCCGTCCCGAGGGTAGCGATGTGTCAGGCGCGCTGTCGCTCGAGACCGAGCCGATGCCGGAGCTTGCCAAGGGCGAGGTGCTGGTCAGGGCCGCCTATCTGTCGATGGATGCAGGCACGCGGATGTGGATGACCGAGCGCGAGGACAGCTATCAGCCGCCGCTGGGACTGGGCACGAAGATGGTCGGACTGGTGCTCGGCCATGTCGCCGCGTCCCGCCATGCCGGCTTTGCCGAGGGCGATCTGGT
Source organism: Sphingomonadales bacterium CG_4_10_14_3_um_filter_58_15 (assembly GCA_002783865.1). Lineage (GTDB taxonomy): Bacteria > Pseudomonadota > Alphaproteobacteria > Sphingomonadales > Sphingomonadaceae > Parasphingorhabdus. The sequence goes on along the minus strand of PFJE01000075.1, from coordinate 13,491 downwards.
GCGCGGGTTCGGCCAATGGGCGGAATATAGCGTGCTGCAACCGGAGCTGGCCGGGCTGGTCAAGGTTGATGACAGCATCGACGACATCAGGCAGCATTTCGGGGTGCTCGGCTTCAACGGCTGGACCGCGCTTTGGGGTATCAAGGAAACGGCGGGGGTGAAGGCTGGCGACAATGTGCTGGTGTCTGCGGCTGCGGGATCGACGGGCGTGCTGGCCTGCCAGGTGGCGAAGATATTGGGTGCCAATGTCTATGGTCTGGCGGGCGGACCGGAGAAATGCCGCTGGCTCGAAGAGGAACTGGGGGTCACCAAGGCGATTGACTACAAGAAGGATGATATCGCGGCCGAGCTGACCAAGGTGGAGGGCGGGATCAACGCCTATTTCGACAATGTTGGCGGGCCGATTCTCGATGCAGTGCTGCCCAATATGGCGCTTTACGGGCGGATCGCGCTTTGCGGTCTGCTCGCGCAATACGAGGGTGACGGGCGCGGACGGGGACCGGAGCAGTTCGACCAGATATTGATGAAGCGGCTGCGGATCGAGGGCTTTTTCTCGCCCGATTTTGCCGATCAGGGCGAGCGGTTGACGGCGGAACTCAAGACATGGTTGGACGAGGGCCTGATCGACACACCCTTCGATGTGACGGACGGTATTGAGAATGTCCTGACCGCTTATCAAAAACTGTTTACCGGCGGCAATATCGGCAAGGTGCTGGTAAAAATTTAGGCCCTGGCTTGCCGGAAGCGCAGGCCCCACAGCGACAGACCCATGATTGCCAGCGCGTAGGCGATTGCCATGACCGAAATCCCCGGCCATCCGGCATATTCATAAGTGGCAGCACCCAGCCAGCTCGATATGCCACCGCCGATAAACATGATGACGATATAGATGGTCATCAGGCGGGTCCTGATGTCCGGTGCGCGGCTGAACAGGATTGTCCGGCTGCAAATATCGACCGACGCTCCGCCAATGCTGTTGAGAATCACCGCGACCACCAGGAGCCAGAGATTATCGTCGGCAAAGGGGAGCAGGCAGACTCCGACCAGCTGTGTCAGAGAGAAATAGACGCGGGCGCGTTCGGCCCCGACACGGTCCGCGAAACGGCCGGCCAAGGGCGAGCCGAGAACATTGACGATGGCGATGATCGCCAGATAGCCAACCGTGTCGACACCATAGCCAGTGCGCGGCAAATGCAGGCCGATGGCGAGCCAAAGCGCCAGAAAAAGGCCGAAGGAAAGCGCCTGGATCAGGCCGCCGAGCGGCACTTCCGGCAGCGATTTCATGATCGGCCAAAGCGAACGGAGCAGTTCGCCGTAGCGCGGCGGCTCGATGTCGGAAGGCTTTTCGTCCCGTTTGCGCTCCATGATCAGGGGCAGCAGGATGACCAGCAATGCCATGCTCGCCACACCAACCCAATAGGCGGAGCGCCAGCCGAAATAATGACCGAGCAATCCGCCGCCGACCCGGCTGCCCAATATTCCGAGGGTCACGCCAGCGGTCATGATCCCGGTAACATGGCCAATGCGTCCGGGTGCGACGCGCCGGGTCACATAAGCGGGCAGCAGATAGGGCGCGATCGTGACAAAGCCGAGCAAGGAAGAAGCGGCGACAAATAATGCGAAACTGCCGGACAGCGCCATCGCCAGCATGGCGAAAAATTGCCCGGCGACAAATATCGTCACCAGCTTGCGATTGTTGATCCGGTCACCAAGCGGCAGCAGTAGCAATATGCCCAGCGCCAACGCGATCTGGTTGAGGGCGGGAGCAAGCCCGATCGTCGCGCCGCTGACGCCGAATTCTTCGGCAACCGGCGTGATCAGCGGATGGATATAATAGCCATTGGCGACCACCGCTGCCGAGGACAGGGCGAAGAGGAAAAGCTTCAGTTCGCTGATACGGGCGGGCGCATTGGTCTCGAGGGGTTCGGTGCTGTTCATTTGCATGAGCGCTTACGCGATCAGCGGGAAAGCGGAAATCAAAATTGCCGCCCTATTGCCTATCAATTATATCCGCCAGATCCAAGGCTTGCCGATCGTAAACCCGCTCTCGCATCAGCGCGAGCGTTCTGGGATCGGCGACATCGGGATGGCCGCTGTTGAAGGGGGGATGCGGGTCGTATTCGAGGCTGAGCTGGATCGATTCCGCCCATTGTTGCCCGGCTATCTCCGCAACCACGGTCAGGGCAAAATCTATGCCTGACGTCACCCCGCCGGCGGTGATGAGATTGCCGTCCTTGACCACCCGGGCTTTTTCATGGGTTGCCCCGAATTTTTCGAGCAGACCGGTATAGGCCCAGTGGCTGGTGGCGCGTTTCCCTTTGAGCAGCCCTGCGGCACCGAGGGCCAGGGATCCGGTGCAAACCGAAGTCACATATTCCGCGGCGGCAGCCTGATCGCGCAAAAATTGCAGCGTCGCTTCATCCTGAATCACGCCCCTGATGCCAAAACCGCCGGGGACGCAGAGCAGATCGGCTTGCGGGCAGCCGGCGAGACTGGTCGAGGGGAGAATGGCAAATCCGCTATCGGTCTGGATCGGCTGTACAGCTTTGGCCGCCGTGTGGATCACGGCACCGGGAATCCGGCAAAGGACCTGCGCTGGCCCAGTGAAATCAAGTTGGGTGATGCCGTCGAACAGCAGAAAAACGATGTGGAAGGGTTTCGGGCTGTCGGTCATGGGGCTACTCCAAAGTTTGAGAGGCGCCCAGGCGATCGGCTGTAAAAATCGCCCGCTCCCCGATGGATTTCCATCTTGATCTCGCCAGTCACGGACAAACGGACGTTTACCATCATATATGGCGGCAGACAATCCGCTTTGCTTTGCCCTGACGGCAAGACAATATTCATCAGCCAACTGCTAGGAAAAAAGCATGGCTTACGGGACCGATAACAGCGGGCAGGACCGCGCCCAATCGCTGGCAGCGGTGATCGCGATTCATGCGGCGCTCGGCTATGCGCTGGTCAGCGGCATGGGCATGGAAATTGCCGAACGCGTCGATGCCGGGTTCAAGGTGATCAACCTCACCCCGCCACAATCACCAGAACCGGCCCCGGACACGAAACCGTCACAGGCCGAAGATGGTGCAGCTTCACCTGAAAATATGCGCGCCAAGCCAACGCAGATCGTTCTGCCACCTCCCGAAGTGAAGCTCGATATAGTGACACCTGTGGTTGTTGCTCCAGTCGCCGGTGTGGGCAACGACCCTGATGCCGGTGCGTCCGACCGGCCGGGACCCGGTTCCGGCAGCGGCGGACAGGGTGAAGGATCGGGAAGCGGAAACAGTGGCGACGGGACCGGCAGTGGAGGCATAGTCTCCGGCCCGCGTCACCTGTCTGGTGCGATGACGCGCAAAGATATTCCCCGCTCGGTCTGGAAAGCCGAAACGCGCGGCAGTGTTATAACCCGCTTCACGGTCGGCGCGGACGGCCGGGCGCGCGATTGCCGGATCCGGCAGTCCAGCGGCCATCCGGCGCTGGATGCGATCACTTGTCAGCTGATCGAGACTCGTTTCCGCTTTGAACCCGCGCGCGATGCGCGGGGCCGAGCGGTCGCCAGCCCCTATGGCTGGGTACAGGAATGGTGGCGCGACGGACGCGGCCCACAGCGGACCAACTGATGCTGACCTACATGCCCATATAATCGCGTTTGCCGACGGCTACGCCCTGCATGCGCAGCAGGTTGTATGCGGTGGTGATATGGAAAAACAAGTTGGGGAGGAAGAAGCTGAGCACGTAGGTCTGGCCGTCCAGCTCCATCGTCTGTTCCGGACCGACCGGCATCGAGATCTTCATGCCGGCATTGCCATCGATCGTTGCATCGTCGGCCGCGGCCACTTTTGCCGCGCAGTCCGCGACTCGTTTGATCAGGGCATCGAATGTGTCGCCTTCCATCGGCAGGTTCGGCAGCTGATCGGGTGCCGTACCGCTCATACGGGCGGCGCCGCGCACGGCAAATTCGGTGATCATCTGGACCTGCCACTTCAGGTCGTTCATGTCGGGAAACAGGCGCGCGCCCAGATAGGCTTCTTCGGCGGTTCCAGCCGCTTCGGCTGCCGTCTTGGCTTTGGTCAGAACATTGGTCAAGCCACGAAAGGCCTGGGCGGTGGAGCCTTTGAGAATCTGGGAAAGGGGTATGGTCATAGGGGCAACTTTCAAATTGAGGGTTGAGAAGAGAGTCTAGAAGATACCCGCCAGCAGATAGCCACCCAGCGCCAGAAAGCAGCCGAATGTGCTGAATGCACCGATAGCGCGGAAGGCCGGAAAAATCTTGCCAGTAGCGGAGCCATGCGACCCGGCGACCGTCGACAGGGCAATGGCATGAAAGACGCGGCCCAGAACAAAAATGATCGCTATGATCGCTATGACGTTATTCGGCACTACGGTCATCTCTGCCAGCGCCAGCACGATAATGAATAAAGCTGCATTTTCCGCGAGATTAGCATGCCTGCGGATCTTGCGCTCCAGGGCCGGATCGTCGCCCGTCCCCAGATTTACCCGGTTACGGATGCGGTGGATGCCAACCAGGATCATCAATATGGCCTGCAGGATGATCAGTAAAGCACCGGTGACGGCCGCGATGATCGGTATGGTCATTGGGCAATCTCCTGATCGATTCTTCATTTACCGCTGGGGGACTTGCGGCGGGTGGTAAACGCGTAGGTTATTTCTAGTGGCTGAAAAATGGGAAGTCAAAGCGACTAATCGCACATGTGCGGTGCAAATTTTAGCCATGCAAAGACGAGAATTTGGCGTTACAAGCTCTGCCATGGATTGGGAAGCTGTCAAAACATTCCGGGCGGTAATGGAAGTGGGGACGGTGCGCGCTGCTGCCAAGCGGTTGGGCCTCCATCACAGCACGGTCAGTCGCAGGATCGAGCAACTGGAAAAATCGCTCGACAGCCGGCTGTTCGAACGGCGCCCCGAAGGCTATTTCCCTACCGCATCAGGAGAGGAACTGGCTCGGGTTGCAGAGCGATTTGCGGAAGAATTGTTCACCGTCGAACGCCATATAGCCGGGCGCGACAATGAATTGACCGGGAGCCTCAAGGTTACCATGGCGGAGCCTTTCGCGATCACCATATTTGCCGACCGGCTGCCAGAATTTTTTGCCGCCTATCCCGGTTTGAATCTGGAAATCATAACGAGTTTCGATCTGCTCGATGTGGCGCGGCGCGAAGCGGATATCGCCATCCGGATGGACAATAATCCGCCCGAATCTCTGGTCGGCAAACGGCTATTTTCCTATTGCAGTTCGATCTACGCCAATCCCGACTATCTGGCCGAGCAGGACTTCGACAATCGCCCAGGGGACGCGCGATGGCTCGGCTGGAGCGATCGCGATGGTCGCTTTCCCGACTGGACCCAGAATAGTGAATATGCCCGGGTTCCGGTGTGGGGCAATTTCGCCAGTATCGGGTTGCAGGTGCGACTGGCGCGGCTTGGCCTGGGGTTGGCCATGGTACCGTGTATTGCAGCAGATGGCGTGCCGGGTTTGGTGCGGGCAACCGATCGTGAACCGGTGCCGGCGCGTGACATCTGGATATTAACCCATGAAGATTTGCGGCGGACGGCCCGCGTTCGCGCATTTATGGACTTTGCAGAGATGGTGTTGCGTGACAATCGAGCTGCTTTACAGGGCGTATTGACCGCTTAATCTCGCGGCAGGCCGGTGTGATTGAGAGCGTCTGCCCCAAAAATAGACAATTCTGACGCCAAACATTATCGGTGCGTTAACCATCTGTCTGCATAGCCCTTCAAGACATCCCCGCTAGGGAGAGGGTTCATGAAAACAACTATGTCCAGCTTGTCGCCCGTTCGACAAACAGCCATTATATCGGCGATTGTGGCGGTGTTGTCGGTCACGTTTACAGGAACGGTTTATTTGCTGTTTTTCGGTGTTGACGACCGCTTTTGGTCGGCGCTCAAGATGGCGTTTCTGATACCTTGGGCGATTACGATTCCGCTTTGCTTCCGCATGTCAAAGCAGCGGTTCAAGCTTGTCTGCATCACCAACCGGCTCAAAGAAACCCAAGCCCGTTTGCGCATAGCCAACAAAGCGCTCGAGCAGCGTGCCAATTATGATGGAATGACCGGTCTGCTGAGCCGTGACAGCTTTTTCAACCAGCTCGATAAAATGCGTCTGGCTGACCGTTCCGATGAACTGACGAATGTGTTGATGATTGTTGACGTCGACCATTTCAAGGAAATCAATGATAATTTCGGACATCCGATGGGGGATCAGGCCCTGATCCTGCTCGGCAAGGCATTCCGCAAAACTCTGCGCCAGAACGATCTGGTGGGACGCATCGGCGGTGAGGAATTTGGCATATTCCTGCCTGCAACCAGCGCGCCGGAGGGTCAGATCATCGGTGAAATCATTCGGCACGAAATCGAAAAGACGATTTTTGAGCCCTATCATAACATGCGGCATGTGATCACGGTCAGTATTGGCGTGACCGCTGTCGCCTCGCATCAGCAGCGCGGGGTTCTTCTGGGGAACGCCGATACCGCTTTGTTCATGGCAAAACGGCGGGGACGCAACCAGGTGGTGCTGTTTGAACCGGGTATGATCGGTAAACCGGAGCCGGTTCTTAAAAAGGTGCGGGATCCGGAATCCGCTATGGCACCTACAAATTTTTTCGCACGTGGAATTTGAAATGACGAAGGCTGCAGGCGCTGCTAGTGCTGGCGGCTATGACGGACAGTTCAGACAGCAAACCCAATCATCTCTATCTCGTTGACGGCTCGGCCTATATTTTCCGCGCCTATCATCGCCTGCCACCACTGACCAATGTACGCGGCGAGCCGGTTGGTGCGGTCTATGGTTACACCACCATGTTGTGGAAGCTGGCCGATGAGCTGAACAAGGCCGATGGTCCGACGCATATGGCGGTGGTGCTGGACAAGGCGGGCACCAGCTTCCGCAATCATCTCTATGACCAGTATAAGGCCAACCGCCCGGAAGCGCCCGAGGATCTGAAACCGCAATTTCCGATGATCCGCGATGCGACGCGCGCTTTCTCGCTGCCGCTGATCGAGGAAGAAAATGTCGAGGCCGACGATATGATCGCGTCCTATACCAAGGCAGCGCTGGCGGAGGGGTGGAAAGTCACCATTGTTTCGTCCGATAAGGATCTGATGCAATTGATCGAGCCGCATGGTGACAGCCGGGTCGACATGCTCGACACGATGAAAAATGCCCGGATGAACCGGGCAACAGTCGAGGAAAAATTTGGTGTCGGACCGGAAAAGCTGGGCGATGTGCTCGGGCTTATGGGCGACAGTTCCGACAATATTCCCGGCGTGCCCGGCATCGGGCCGAAAACCGCATCGAAGTTGATCAACGAATTTGGCGACATTGAAAGCGTGCTCGCCGCCGCGCCGGAGATGAAGAAATCCAAGATGCGCGATAATCTTATCGAATTTGCAGAGCAGGCGCGGCTGTCGCGGGTGCTGGTGACATTGCGCGAGGATTGCCCGCTGCCGGACACGCTGGACAGTTTCCTGATCCAGGATATTCCCGACGCGCCGCTGCGCGAATTTCTGTCGCATCACGGTTTCAACAGCCTGCTCAGAAAGCTGGGCGGGGATGGCCATGCCGAGCCGCAGAATCCGGATGTCGCCGACAGCGCTCCGGCCGAGGCGATCGCCAAATTGCCCGACGCGCCGGCGATCGACCGGTCACAATATGAATGCGTGCAGACGACCGACGGACTCGACCAGTGGATTGCCCGGGCCACCGAACAGGGCGTCTGCGCGGTCGATCTCGAGACCGACAGTCTGGAAAGTGTCACCGCGCGTATCGTTGGCGTTTGTTTGGCCACCGGTCCTAATCAGGCCTGCTATATCCCGCTGGGCCACGCCAGCGGCGACATGTTCGGCGAGACGCCGGAGCAGATTGGGCTGGACGAAGCGCTGGCCAAGCTGAAGCCGCTGCTCGAGGATGATGCCGTGCTCAAGGTCGGGCAGAATCTCAAATATGACATGGGCGTGCTGGCCCAGCATGATATCCGGATCATGCCGTTTGACGACACTCTGGTGATGAGCTTCAATCTTGACGCTGGCCTCCATGGCCACGGCATGGATGAACTCAGCAAGCTGCATCTGGGTCATGAATGCATCAGCTTCAAGTCGCTGACCGGCACCGGCAAGAAGGCGATCGGCTTTGCCGAAGTGCCGCTCGACAAGGCGACCGAATATGGCGCCGAGGATGCCGATGTAACGCTCCGTCTGTGGGAGATCCTGCGCTTGCGGATGGTGCCGGAGCGGGCGACACGGGTCTACCAGATGGTCGACCGGCCGCTGGTGCCGGTGATTGCCAAAATGGAAGAGACCGGCGTGCTGGTCGACCGCGAGGAGCTGTCCCGGCTGTCGGCCACCTTTGCCGAGGAAATGGAGAAGCTGGAGCAGCGGATTCATGAACTGGCCGGAGAAAGCTTTTCGATCGGCAGCCCCAAACAGCTTGGCGAGATCCTGTTCGGCAAGCTCGGCCTGAAGGGCGGCAAGAAGGGCAAGTCGGGTCAATATTCGACCGATGTCACAGTGCTCGAACGGCTGGCCGGTGATGGCGAACCGATTGCGCAAAAGATAGTCGACTGGCGGCAGCTTTCGAAGCTGAAGTCCACCTACACCGATGCGCTGCAGGAGCAGATCAACGAGAAGACCGGCCGCGTACATACGTCTTATTCGCTGAGCGGCGCGCAGACCGGGCGCCTGTCCTCGACCGAGCCCAATCTGCAGAATATCCCGATCCGCACCGCAATTGGGCGGCAGATTCGTCAAGCCTTTGTCGCTGCACCGGGCCATGTCATTCTCGCTGCCGATTATAGCCAGATCGAGCTGCGGCTGGCGGCGCATATTGCCGATGTCGAGACGCTGAAAGAGGCCTTTGCCAATGGCGAGGATATTCATAACCGCACCGCGCGCGAGCTGTTCGGCAGCGAAGACCGCGATGCCCGCGCGCGCGCCAAGACGATCAATTTCGCGATTCTCTATGGCATTTCCCGCTGGGGTCTGGCGAAGCGGCTGGAAGTCGATGCGGACGAAGCGCAGGCGATGATCGACACCTATTTCGAACGCTTTCCAGGCATCAATCAATATATCTCGACGACGCTGCAATCGGTTCGCGAAACCAGTTATACCGAGACGCTGTTCGGTCGGAAAACCTGGTTCGAACGGATAAAGTCACCGAATCAAGCAGAACGCCAGGGCAGCGAGCGGGCGGCAATCAATGCGCCGATCCAGGGGACCAGCGCCGACATCATCAAGCGGGCGATGGCGCGGATGGGGCCGGCGTTGCTCGAAGCGGGGCTGAATGATGTCAAAATGCTGATGCAGGTGCACGACGAACTGGTGTTCGAGGTGCCCGAAGCGGACGTCGATGCCGCGAGCCAGGTGATCCGCAGCGTGATGTCCGGCGCAGCGGAGCCGGCGGTGAAACTATCAGTGCCACTGGATGTGGATATCGGGACTGGCAAGAGCTGGGATGAAGCGCATTGAGCCGACGGTGGCTCTGCCTAGCCTGACCATGCAAGAACAGCCATCTCGTCTGTCACAGGTTCTCGACAATTGTCGAAATAACACGTTCAGGATATTGGTAGAGCAGCAATTGCCCGCCATCTGGAAATGATATGAAATCGGCTTGCGGGAGGTCTGCGGCGAAGGCGCGGGCAGAATGGTGCTGTACCACAGGATCATGCGCGCCATGCATCAGCGTCGTCCGGCAATCCCATGCACTGACATCGCGAAACCAGTTTGTCGTCACCACCGAGGCATCCAGACGAAATCCGTCATAGCCCTGCAAAACAGACCAGCGATACTGGCTGGCGAGCAGATCGTATAGCGCGCGGCTTTCAATCAGTTTTCGATCGACACTGCCGCGCTCGAACAACGCGTGCAGGAAACGGAAATATTGATCGGAATCGATCTGCGACATCCCAATCCGCAGCAGGGGTGGGAGGAATTCCGGCCGAAGTCTGGCGGTAAGCGCCACTATTTTTTGCCGAAGCGACATCGCTTGTATCTGTCTGACGGAACGGATGGGAACGGCTCCCGATATACTGACCAGCGCGGTCGCGCGCGGTCCCGCGGCGCTGGCCAGCGGATAGGCATATGCACTTCCCGCCAGATGCCCCAAAATGACGAAATTCTTGAGCGCCAACCTGTCGGCGAGATAGAGAAGATCTTCGGTGACTTGCCGTTTGGCATTTTGTCCTGCGCAGCGGATCGGACTCGAATCACCGAATCCGGCGCGCGCCGGGCAGATAAATTTCAGACCCGCCTGCGCCAGTGTCTGGTCCATTTGCATGGGACCGCCGAAAGCATCCAGCATGCCATGCAAGAACAATACTGGCGCGCCATTGTCATCACCAAAACACAGGATCGACATCCTGCGCCCATCGGGCAGGACTATATGATCGAGCCGCTCCTCGGTATAGGCGAGGCCATGCTTTGCCTGCGCCTGCGCGATAACGACCGAAAACATCAGGATGGTGCGAACAAGGTCGGTCTGAGTCTTGGAATATGTCTTGCGGAACACCGCCTTAAGCTGAACCCGAATCGTCTCGATCGATCGGTTCTTCAGCTGCGCGATCTGGCCGACTGAATTGCCCCTGACGAGCAATTCGCTCAATTCGGTTTCTGCCGGGGTAAGCTGGAATATCGCAGCCAATTCACTGCCGAGCTTCTGATTCCACGGGATTGCTAGCGAGCGCAACCTTAGGACCTTTCTTCGTCCTGCCAACTCGCTGGCGGCAGAGACTGTCAGATAGAGGGTCGGCTTCTGTCGGGTTTCATCTGCCGGAAGGGTGATCAGCGTGACAAATTGTCCTTCCCTATGCTCCTGAATTTTGCGCAGCGCCCCCTTTAGCCGGATCGCCGAGTCGGCATCACTTGCATCAAAGATATCGGACAGCGCCATGTCGGTCCCGAAATGGGCGTCCGCAACGTCATTTGTGCTAATGATCCGGCCATCCTCATTAACAACCAGGTCCAAGCGAGCTTTGAGCGCCGGATCAGCCTTTTCCGTCGAGGGTCGTCCGATCTGATCGAGAATGGCTTCTGCCCGGTTCAGGTGATCTTCAATTTCCGCCCATTCGCCGGAAAGCGAAAAACTGTCGGATGCAGGTGTCGAATATTCGGACAAAAGATCTTGAGAATCAAGAAACCGATGCCACGCATCGATGAGATCATCATATCCTTCCGGGTTGATGGTGCTTTCGTAAATTAAAGAAAACAAATCTCTATTCTCTAGTTTCATTACGAAGACTGCGCCTATTCGAAGTGGTGCCGTGTATTTTGCATAACCCAAATGGGGTATTCGGGCGAATCAATTAGTATCTATCCATCATCTTGCGCGGCACTTGAATGGGCTGATCCGGCTGCGTTGTTTTAGGACCAGGCCTCCTGAAAGACGAAAAGGAGAATGATGATGAACGAGATGATCAAGATGAGATATGACGACCTGCGCGATGCAGTGATTGCCTTGAACGAGTTCGAAACAAGCCTTGGCGCGTTAATGCTGACTGATGCATTGGAGACGATGCTCAACGACCGGGCAAATCCGGCGCGGCAACTTTCGCGTCTCCTCAAGGAAAACAAAAAAGCGGCCAATATTATGCGGCAATCCGAAACCAAATTTGATGGCGAGATCGCTTTTAACTGGCACAAGACCCGCATGGCCAAAGAGGTCCGAAAGATTGGCGGTGAGAACGTCGTAAAATTCTTGCGCCAGTCTGCCGAACATATGGGGTCCGACAACGGGCGCGATGCGATGTTACTGGCGAAAGCTGCAAAGCTGATCGACGTCAAGGCGGATGCGTGCGTCTTCGACCGGCAGTCGCTCACCAAGCTGTTCAGTCCGCTGGAGCTGGATCGGCAGAACGGCAAGAAGATACGAGACGAAAAGCAGGCGCAGATTCGGGCGGCGGCTCTGTCGGCGCTTGCTCAGGTGACGCCCGAAATACGAGCGGACATCCGGTCCTGGTCAGCATCCGCACCTTTGCCCAAGCGCGTGCGGTGGCGGCTGACAAAGATCTGAGGGTGGAGATTCCGAGCCAATGCCATTTTTATCCCTGATCCGGCTGCTGTCACAGTGGCGTCAGCACCGAGCCAACCGGCCCCCAACACTGAACTTCGGTTCAACTTGCATCATGTCGAATGTCTGGACGATACCGATGGCGGGGAGATCGGTGCGGATGAAATCGAACTTGGTGGAGCAAGCACGTCGGGCATAGAAAATACGCCCGCTGGAGCATCAGTTGGCGTGTTCGGGCCGATGTCCGCAGGCGATTATCAAACTGGCGATTCGCAAAATTTTGCCCCCGCTTATATTCTCGACAATTGGGGACTCACCAATCTCCAGTTTCCGCACACCTTCATTGTGAATCTGCTGATGTCCGAAAGGGATGCCAACGACAAGTTTGCGGACATTCTTCAGGATTTCGCAGACGCAGCGTCGGCCGATATGGCTGCGCTGATTACTGCCGTCTCGGTCGCAGCCGGCACCGCCATCGGGGCCGCTATCGGCACTGCTCTCGGTACCTCCATCGCCCCTTTGATCGGCTCCCTGATTGGCGCGGTTCTGGGTGCATTGATCGGCCTGGTGGGTGCCTGGATTTCCGGTGCTGTTAATCCGGAAGTCTTTGAGAATGTTCGGTCTATGGCAGTCGTACTCGATACGCCGGAACATTTTCGTGATGGATCGAAAAGCACACCGCCAGAGACGGTGACCTTTCTTGATCACGGCGGGCATTACCAAGTACGGTGTAACTTTACGCTGAATTGATTGTCTGCACTGCCACGCCGAAGGCCCCGTCTTTTCACGATCGGGGCCTTCAACTTGTATATCTGTCCAGCACCGATCGCATATTCATCCGGCACGCCATGACGCGGACCGCAACGGTATCCGGCGTCAGGTCTTGATCCAGAAGCGGATGAAGAAGCCGACCGCGCCGACCACCAGCACGCCCATCGCCCAGTAGGCCAGCATCCAGATCAGGCGCCTTGGCAAGGGTGCATCATCGGCGGCCTTTCCTTCGGTCGAAAGCGGGTCGAAAGCCATCAGTGGTAGCCGTCCGAACCGACCTTGCCGCGAAACACCCAATAGGCCCAGGCGGTATAGGCCAGGATGATCGGCACCATGATCGCTGCACCGACCAGCATGAACAGCTGGCTTTCATAAGGAGCGGCGGCGTCCCAGATCGTCACCCGACCGGGGATGACATCGGGCCACATCGACACGCCGAGGCCGATCAGGCTCAGGCCGAACAATCCCAGCGCATAGAAAAAGGGCGCTGCCTCCTGTCGTTTGGACAGGCTGCGGAAATATAATACCGAGACGACCAGCGTCGCTAGCGGGATTTGGGCGGTGGCGATGATCCCCGGATAGGCGAGCCAGCGCGTGTAATATTCGGCCTCGAGAAAGGGCGTCGCGATGCTGACGGCGGCGATGGCAAGAAGGATCAGGATGCCAAGACGACCGGCATAGCTGTAACA
>PFJE01000160.1 GCA_002783865.1 Sphingomonadales bacterium CG_4_10_14_3_um_filter_58_15 | reverse complement strand
GACAAGCCGGGGGCGGTGGCCAATATCTTCGCCCCGCTCGCCGAGGCCGCGATCAATGTCGATATGATCATCCAGAATGTCGGCCGCGAGAAAGGCGAAACCGACGTGACCTTCACCGTGCCAACCGCCGATCTCGATCTGGCAATCCAGGTGCTCGACGGCGCCAAGGCCAGTATCGGTTTCAACCGCCTGATCCCCGACAGCAATGTCGCGAAAATCTCGGTGGTCGGCGTCGGCATGAAAAGCCACGCCGGGATCGCCTCGACCATGTTCAAGGCGCTCGCCGATCGCGGCGTCAATATCCAGGCGATCACCACATCGGAGATCAAGGTCAGTGTGCTGATCGAGGAAGATTATACCGAACTAGCGCTTCGCGTGCTGCATACGGCTTATGGGCTGGATGCGGAAGACGCGGCCTGAAATTCTCCCTCCCCTTCAGGGGAGGGATCAAGGGAGGGGGAGTCATTGTGACATCCCCCTCTCCCAACCCTCTCCCCTGAAGGGGAGAGGGCTTTAGAAAGAAATATGATGACCCAATCCAAACTGTCCCATCTCATGCAACGCGGTACCGATTTTCTCGGCTGCGAAACCGCGATCATGTGCGGGGCGATGTCCTGGGTCTCTGAACGCCATCTGGTCAGCGCGATTTCCAATGCTGGCGGCTTTGGCGTGATTGCCTGCGGCGCAATGACGCCGGACTTGCTCGACACCGAAATTGCCGAGACGATGAAACGCACCGACAAGCCGTTCGGGGTCAATCTGATCACCATGCATCCCGATCTGATGGATCTGATCGCGATCTGCGGCAAACATGCGGTGACCCATGTGGTGCTGGCCGGCGGTCTGCCGCCCAAGGGCAGTCTTGAAGCGATCAAGGCAACCGGCGCCAAGGTGATCTGCTTTGCCCCGGCCATGGCGCTGGCGAAAAAATTCGTCCGGTCAGGCGTCGATGCGCTGGTCATCGAAGGCATGGAAGCGGGCGGCCATATCGGGCCGGTCTCTACTTCGGTGCTGGCGCAGGAGATTTTGCCAGAGATCGCCGACCAGGTGCCAGTGTTTGTCGCCGGCGGTATCGGCACCGGCGAGATGATTGCGGCCTATCTCGAAATGGGCGCGAGCGGCGTCCAGCTCGGTACCCGCTTTGTCTGCGCCCACGAATCGATCGCCCATCCCGATTTCAAGAAAGCCTTCATCCGCGGCAATGCCCGCGATGCGATCACCAGCGTCCAGGTCGATCCGCGGCTGCCGGTAATCCCGGTCCGGGCGCTGAAGAACAAGGGCACGGAGGAATTTACCCGCAAGCAGATCGAGGTCGCTAAATTGTTGGATTCGGGCGCGATAGAAATGGGCGAAGCGCAGCTGCAAATTGAGCATTTCTGGGCAGGAGCGCTCCGTAAAGCGGTGATAGATGGCGATATTGAACATGGCAGCGTCATGGCTGGACAGTCGGTCGGCATGGTGAAAGCAGAAGAATCCGTGGCCGAAATTATCAAATCTCTGGTCGATCAGGCCGAGGTGGCGCTGGCGCGCTAGACCCGGTTTCAGTTAAGTGAGCCTTGGCCCGCCCCACCGCGATGACCGGAATGCCGTTAGTGGGCTTGAGAGCGAACAGGCATCCCATGCCTGTTCGCCTTCGCGCCCTGTCGAACCACGCCTATCGTCTGAAAGCGTCGTTGAGCTTCGCTCGCCCTTCGGGTCGACAAGCTCAGGACTAACGGTTCAACTAATTTCGATTCCCCGTCAAAAATCCTCCCCGCCTGCGGGGAGGGCCCGCCTGCGGGGAGGGGGCGTGCATCTGAGCGCAGCGCCTGGGCCAGCACCCCCTCCGTCAGCCACCTTCGCCAAGGCTACGGCGCCTGCCACCTCCCCGCAGGTGGGGAAAATCATTCCACCCCGAACCACGCCAATCATACCAGAGAAAACACCTCAACCCCTTCTCCCGTGAGGGAGAAGGATGCGCAGACTTGGCAGCTTGCTGCCTAGTCGTAGCTGGATGAGGGTGTTCTGCGCTTCAGATTGCAGAGCACCCTCATCCAACGCCGCCTAATCGCTAAAGCGATAAGGCTCTGTATCCTTCTCCCTCACGGGAGAAGGGAAAAACAGGCTCAGGACTCGCGAAGCATCCCAACCCCTCCTTTGAAAAGGAGGGGCTTATCTGAGTTGATGACGACGCTTCCACTTAACTGAAACAGAATCTAGAAGGACAAGCGACCGGCTCAGGCCGTCGGATGGTGGGTAAAGCCGATCCGCAGGGAGACCTGATAATGGGCGACCTTGCCATCGGCAATATGCCCACGGGTATCGGTAACTTCGAACCAGCCAAGGTCCTTGACCGTCTCTGCCGTCCGGGCGACCGCCTTTTCGATGGCATCTTCAATGGACTTTGACGAGCTGCCCACGACTTCGGTGATCTTGTAAATATTATCGTCCATGACAATTTCCTTTTTGCTATGTTTTGAATCGTTCGGGAGACCAGTATAGCACGGCCGCAGGTGAAGCCGTCTTGCATCCGTCATACAGTTGGTTCACAACTCCAGAAATGAACGAACAAACACCCCAGATGGTTCCTGTGGACCCTGATTCAGACGAGCCGCTGCGCCCTTATAATCAGGGGCTGACGCCACTGCACCCGCCGCAAAAGAATCTGATCCGGATCAACATGATCATAAGGGCGCTGATTCTGCTGGCGCTGGGACTGGCGGCAGAGATCCTGCTCCAGGTTCAACTGGGCACGACACCGGGCATGGTCCTGATCCCGGTGGCGCTGTTCGCTCTGATGCTGGTGCTGGCGCTGCCCGGCCGCATCTATCGCCGCTGGGGCTATGATATGGGCGACGAGCAATTACGCGTTCTGCGCGGCTTTCTCTGGCGGACCGACACGATCGTGCCGTTCAACCGGATCCAGCATATCGACGTGGCGCAGGGCCCGTTACAGCGCGCGTTCGGCCTGTCGACCCTGATCGTGCACACCGCCGGCACCCATAACAGTATCGTCACCCTGCCCGGCCTCGCTACCGCCGATGCCGAGGCCATGCGCGAGACGATCAAGGGTCATATCCGCCAAGACATGATATGAACGAGCTACCCGCCAGCCCGCTGCCGGACAATAGCGCGCCCTTCCAGCGCCTGCACCCGCTCAGCATCATCCTGAAATCCCTCGGCACATTGGGCCAGAATCTCTTCGCCATATTGGTCCTGCATTTCAGCCTGTTCGACCGGAACATATTCTATACGGGGCTCGCCGCCGTGGCGCTGGTCGCCCTGGTCGTCGGGGTGACGGCGCTGATCTGGTCGCGCTTCACCTATCAGGTCACGGCAAAGGAAATCCGGATCAAGAGCGGGCTGCTCAACCGCAACAACCGCTCGATCCCATTCGACCGGATTCAGGATGTAAGCCTCGAACAGAAGCTGGTCAGCCGCTTGCTCGGCCTCGCCACGGTTGCGCTGGAAACCGGCTCCGGTGGCGGCGACGACGGCAAGCTTGATGCGCTGTCGCGGACCGACGCGGAGGCGCTGCGCGACACGATCCGCGACTATAAGGACGGGCTGAAACCGAGCGATGCGGGCGCGGCGGAGCATTCTGACAGGGGAGAGACTCCGCCCCTGTTTGCGATGGATAACCGCCGGATATTCATCGCCGGCCTGTTCAACTTCTCCTTCGTGTTGCTGGCGATTCTTGGTGCCGTCGCCCAGAATCTGGACTTCCTGCTGCCCGACGGCTTTTTCGATCCACGCAACTGGCTCGACGCCCTGCCGGGACGGGAAACGATAGATGGCTTCAGTTCCTGGGCGCGCGTTGGCGGCGCGTTGGCCGCCATCCTGTCGCTGGTCGTCGTCGGATTGGTCAGCGGTATCGTCCGCACATTCGTCCGCGAATATGGCTTTCGCCTCGACAAGGTGGATAGCGGACAGGCCGGATTCCGGCGGCGGCGCGGGCTGTTCACCCTGACCGACATGGTGATGCCAATCCACCGGGTTCAGGCCGCGATCCTGCAGACCGGTCCGGTGCGCGCGCGCTTTGGCTGGTACCATCTGAAATTCACATCGCTGGCGGGCGATGCCAGTGGCGAAACCGACCATAGCGCAGCGCCCTGCGCTACGCTGGCTGAAATTGACCCGATTCTTGAGGATTGTGCCATCCATCAGGCCGCCGCCGATCTCGCATTTCAACCGGTCCACCCGGCCTTCTGGTGGCGCCGCGCGATTCTCGCCTTGCTGGCGCTCACCACTATTGCCTTGACTGCCGGGCTTTTCCTTCATCCGGGGTTTTTCGCGATCCTGCTGCTGGTCGTTCCGCTCGGCTTCATTCCCTACCTCAACTGGCGCCATCACCAATATGCGCTGACCGCCAGCCAATTGTTCGTCCGCGCCGGCTGGTGGTGGCGACGGCTGGCGATCGTGCCGCTTCGCAAGATCCAGACCGTCGACGTCAGCCAGTCACCGCTCGACCATCCGCTGGATCTGGCGACGCTGACCATCGGTATCGCTGGCGGCTCGACCATCAGGCCGGTGATAATCCAGGACATCGGATTTGCCCAGGCGATGGATTTGCGCCAGCAGCTGATCGAAGCCATCGGGCAGAATCGGTTGCCTGGGCACGCCTGACCGATTAGGCTTTGATTCATCAGAATGACGATCTCCGCTAATGGGATCGACAAAAATAGGGGCGAAAAATGCGCAAGATGATTTGGGCCGCGGGAACCGCGGTAATGGTGGTGTTCGCGAGTCCGGTGATGGCGCAGGACAATAGCGCGCTGAAAGATATCGCCGACCAATATTGGGCCTATCAGCTCGACCAATATCCGGAATTTGCCTCCTCGCTCGGGGTCGATGATCCGATTGGCCGGGTCAGCGATGCCAGTCTCGAGGCGGAAGACGCCCGCGTAGCAAAAGCAAAGACCTGGCTGGCGCAACTGGATGCGATCGACACCAAGACGCTGAGCGAAGATGACAAGACCAACTATGGCATATTGCGCCGGACGCTGGCGGAGGAGATCGAGGCGAACGGCTATGGCCAGCGCGTGATCAATTTCACCAATCGCGGCGGCTGGCACCAGAATTTCGCCAGCATGCAGAACAACCTGCCGTTCCGCAACGCGCAGGATTACCGGACCTATATCAACCGGCTGAAACAATATGCAAAGGTCAATGACCAGTCGATCGCGGTCGCCAACCAGGCGCTGGCCGGCGGCTATGTCCAGCCCTGCGTGTCAATGGAAGGCTATGAAACGAGCATTTCCGGCCTGCTAACCGATGACCCGAAGGAATCGCGCTTCTACCAGCCCTTTACCCGCAAGCGGCCCGAGACGATCGACGCAGCGACCTTCGCCAGCCTGGCGGACGAAGCCGCTGATGCCATCAAGACGATCATCGACCCGGCGGTGAAACAGCATCTCGACTGGTATACCAGAGATTATGCGCCGAAGTGCGCCAAGGCACCGGGCATCTCGGCCCAGCCTGGCGGCGCGAAATATTATGATTTCCGTATCCGCCAGATGACCACCACCGCCAAGACCGCCGACGAGATTCACAATATCGGCCTGAGTGAAGTGAAGCGGATCCGCGCCGAGATGGTCGAGGTCGCCAAGGAAGCGGGCTACGATACGCGCGAGGCGTTTATCGAGCATCTGCGGACCGACCCGCAATATTATGCAAAAACACCCGAGGAGCTGATGGAAAAGGTCGCCCGGGTGACCAAGATGATCGACGGCAAGATGCCATCGATCATCGGCAAGCTGGCGCGGCTGCCTTATGGCATCAAGGAAAT
>PFJE01000156.1 GCA_002783865.1 Sphingomonadales bacterium CG_4_10_14_3_um_filter_58_15 | reverse complement strand
GCTTGATCACTTCCGAGGGGCAACTGCCGACCAGAAACAGCGATTTGATCTCGGGCCGGCGGGCAAGCAGCTGATCGACGATCCGGTCGAGCTCTTCATTCGCATCGGCCAGCCCGGCCAGATCCCGCTCTTCCATGATCGCAGTCGCAAAACGCGGCTCGGCAAAAATCATCACGCCGGCGGCCGACTGCAGCAAATGGGCGCAGGTCCGGGATCCGACGACGAGGAAAAAGGCGTCCTGCATCTTGCGGTGCAGCCAGACAATTCCGGTGAGGCCGCAAAACACTTCCCGCTGGCCGCGCTCTTTCAGAACCGGCGCGCAATCGCTCCCATTGGCTTTGGCAAGAGGCAGCACGGCGTTCATGCCGCCACCGCCATTGGCTGCGTACCTTGCAGCCTTGCCATTCTAAGCTTCCAGAGAAACTGTCCAGCGTTGATGACATAAGTGGCATAAGCGGCCAGCGCGACATAAAATTGCTGTTGCACCGATCCCCAGCCGCCGAACAGCATCACCAGATAAGCGGTGTGCAAGGCGAGCACCGCCATGCTGAAAACATCTTCCCAGAAGAAGGGGCGTGCAAAAAGCCATTCATCAAAAACGGCTTTTTCCCAGATCGAGCCGGTGATCATGATCGTGTATAGAATCAATGTCTTCAGCAGAATCGAAATTTCGGCCGCTGATTCACCCTCTCCGGTGAATAGAAATCGTATCACTAGTGTTAAACTGCACAAGAAAACAAGAAACTGGATCGGCGCCAACACCCCCTGAACCAGCGTCCAGACCGACTCGTCACGCCGTTTGCGTTGCGCGTCAGTGTACAATGAGAAGGACTGGCCAGTCCCAGCTAGAACCCCGCTTTGCGCATTCCTCGAACCTGGATTCTTCTGCTCCATCATGTGATGATCGACCGCTCCCAATGTTGCAACATGCAGACTAAGTCAGTTTTGGATAAAGTGTCAAGTTTTTTAGACGTCCAATTTATTAGACACATTAGCGATTGTCAGCTAATCAAAATTGACATAGCTTGCGACTCGCTTGAGACCGAAAGGGTCCGAGTGGCCGACGTTATGTCACGCCGACCAGACTTTTAGGGGAGTCTGCAAATGCCTACTGATTTTGGGATATCCGAGCTCAGATCCAAACTCGACGATTGGCGCTCAACTTGGAAAATAATGACATCCGAGGGTGCTGGCGCGGAGGAACGCGACAAGACAAGACTTCCTGAAAAGGATGAACCTGACAATGCCGGCTACGACTTATCTCTCTTGATCCAGAATCTGGTCATACCCAAGCTGATCGCAGATCGGCAAGAACCTGGCTACCGGCTCTATGAGCAAGAACTGACCGCTGAAAATTCGGCAGGTCCCGCGAATGCGATCACCGCGGAAGACGTCGAAAAATTTTCCCTCCTCTCAACCACCAGCGATGCCCGCGAGTTGCTCGACTTTGTCGATAAATGTCTTGCCAATGGCAGCTCGGTAGATTCAATCTATGTTGATCTGCTGGCACCAACAGCCCGCCGGCTTGGTGAATATTGGGAGTCCGATGAACGCGATTTTGTCGATGTCACGATGGGCCTCTGGCGCATTCAGGAAATATTGCGCGAGCTAACCTTGCGTATCCCCCCGCCCGCCCTTGCCGGCTTCGGGCAACGGTCAGCGCTATTTTCCACCATGCCGGGAGAACAGCATAGCTTTGGCACGCTGATGATCGCCGAATGCTTTTATCGTGCCGGTTGGGATGCCGATATTATGATCGAGCCAAGCCAGTCGGAGCTGATCGGGAAATTCGCTGGTCGGCACTATGACCTCATCGGATTGACCGTGAGTCTGGATTACCCTAAGGCCACTTTGTCCGGTTTGGTCAATGCGATCAGGTCGGTGTCTAGCAACCCTGAAACGCGAATAATGATGGGCGGGCGCGTCATCAACAATGACCCCGGTTTGATTGAAGAATGTGGAGCCGATGCAACAGCCGCCGATGCGCCTTCAGCGGTAAAATTGGCCGATGACCTGGTTCCGCTAAAAGCCAATATATTTGAAAGTTTAGTATAGATTATGACGAACGCCGATGAATATTCTGAAACCAGCTGATCACCGCATTCCCTTCGGCGATGCGGATGCAATTTTCGACGGCTTCTCGAAAGATGACGTGATTGAACTCGCCTATGCATCGGGCGACTTCATGCTGGCCATTGATGAGAGCGGCAATATTGTCGACGCAGCCGTGAATGCGGCCGATCATAGCTTTGTATATCAATGGGTTGGGCACAAATGGTCCGATACCGTTGCCATCGACAGCGTGCCCAAGATCGAACAGATGCTGGGCGGTGCGCATGACGCCGCGCTCGAATGGCGGCAGGTCAATCATCCCCATGAAGATGGTGACATCCCCGTCCGGTATAAAGTAATCCGACCGGCAAATAACGGTTTCGCGTTGGCGATCGGTCGCGATTTGCGCACCGTCGCAATGCTGCAGCAACGGCTGTTGAAAACGCAACAATCGATGGAGCGGGATTATCTCAATCTACGGCAAACCGAGACCCGCTATCGCCTTTTGTTCGATAACATCTCTTACCCGGTTCTGATTATCGAGGCGGATAATCGTCTGATCCAGCAAGCGAATCGGGCCTGCCACGCGCTGATGGGATGTGCCCCCGGTTCATTGGACAAGAAAGATGTTTTGGCGCTCGTGGACGAGGCGGACTATGCTTCGTTGATCGCCTATTTGGGCGCCGCCTCGGTCAATAGCGCGGCCGAACCCGTTACCACCCGGTTGACCGAGCGGACCGGCACGGTGAAAATATCGGCGTCCCCGTTCCGCCAATCCGGCAAGCAATATCTGCTGCTCAATATCGATGACGGCACCCATGACGTGCCGAGCAAAACCTCTGACCAATATGTTCTGGATGCGGTCGAGCAAATGCCCGATGCCTTCGTGCTGACCGACGACAAGCAGGACATCATTGTTGCCAACAAGGCATTCGCCGAACTGGTCCAGACGGGTTCTGTCGAGCAGCTCCTGGGTCAGTCCCTGAACCGGTTCATCGGGCGCCCGGAAGTTGATCTCGGTCTGCTCAGAAAGCAGCTCAAGGATCATCAGAATGTTCGCAATTTCAGCTCGGTCGTGAATGATCTGAGCGGCGGTTCCGAGCCCGTAGAAATATCGGCGATCATGATCGAACGGGACCATCCGATTTACGGCTATTCGATCCGCAGCGTCGGTCGGCGCGAACGGGATTTGCCGCAAGCAATCGGTGATCGTCCGCGTAGCGTCGATCAATTGACCGAACTGGTCGGGCGCAAGCCGCTGAAGGAAATTGTCCGCGAAAGTACCGACCTGATCGAGCGCATGTGCATCGAAGCGGCGCTTGCTCATACGTCGGACAATCGCGCCTCGGCGGCTGAGATCTTGGGCTTGAGTCGACAGAGCCTCTATTCAAAATTGCATCGCCACGGGCTTGGCAATTTGACCGGAAAAGACCGCCCAAACTAGACTTTTCGAGCTGCCAAGCCAGTCTCTAACTTTAGACATATTTAATGTCCAATTAATTTGACACTTTGCCGGACAAGGCATAGCTTGCTGGCTATGGCAGACTCGATAATTTCCCCTCGATCGGCCCGCGTTCCTGCGGTGAAAGACATCATTCAGCTGACTAAGCCCGTCACCTGGTTTCCGCCGATGTGGGCGTTCATGTGCGGCGTCGTGTCTTCGGGCATTTCCATAACCGAAAACTGGCTATTCCTCGTCGTCGGAATAGCGCTGACCGGACCGATCGTCTGCGGCACCAGTCAGGTCATCAACGACTGGTGCGACCGGCATGTCGACGCGATCAACGAACCGGACCGACCGATACCATCTGGCCGCGTTCCCGGACTGTGGCCGGTGTGGATTGCGCTGGCCGGGTCGGCGATCTCGCTGGCTGTCGCGGCGGCGCTGGGCACTTGGGTTTTGCTGGCAACCTGTGTCGCGCTGTTTTTTGGCTGGGCCTATAGCTCCCCTCCCTTTCGGTTCAAACGCAGCGGCTGGATCGGGCCGATGGTGTGCGCCCTCAGCTATGAGGGGCTGTCCTGGTTTACCGGCGCAAGCGTTATGGCAGGCGGCCTGCCCCCGACAAATATTATCGTGGTACTTCTTCTCTACAGCCTCGGCGCCCATGGCATCATGACGCTAAATGATTTCAAGGCGGTCGAGGGAGACCGCGCCACCGGCTTGCGGTCCCTGCCCGTCACCATGGGGGTCAGACCGGCGGCATTGCTCGCGTGCGGCGTGATGGCCGGCGCGCAATTTGCGGTGATTGCCCTGCTTATCGCGGAAAATTTGATCCTGTCCGCTTCGGTCGTGGGCCTGTTTACGGCGATCCAGCTGGGATTGATGGTGCGGTTGGTCGGTAATCCGGCAAAATTTGCACCCTGGTACAACGCCACGGGCGTCTCGCTCTATGTCTTTGGCATGCTGGCCGCAGCACTCGGTCTGGGGAATTATATATGATGGCAACACAAACCCCAATCTCGGGCTTGAGCTGGTTTGGCATCGTCCGGCTTGGCACGGTTCAGGCGGCGATCGGCGCGATTGTGATGCTGGCAACATCGCTGCTCAACCGGGTGATGGTGGTCGAATATACTACCGCCGCTGCGATTCCCGCGGCGCTGGTTGCCTGGCATTATGCGGTGCAGCTCAGCCGGCCTTTGTGGGGCTATGGCTCCGACCGCTCGCCCAGACGCACACCGTGGATCATCACCGGCATGGGAATATTGGCGCTGGGCGCGATCCTCGCGGTCGATGCGACGATCATGATGGCAAACCCGGGTGTGTTTGCCGCCATAGTCGGTATCGTCGCCTTTACCATGATCGGCATCGGCGTCGGCATTTCCGGAACCGCCTTGCTGGCCTTGTTGGCATCACGGGTCACGGTGGAAAGAAAGCCCGCCGCCGCTGCGATCAGCTGGACGATGATGGTTGCGGGTATTGTTGTCGCTGCCGGCGTATCGGGCGCCTATCTTGACCCATTTTCGGAAGCCAGACTGGCCATTGTCTGCAGCCTGGTGGCGCTCGGGGCGTTCAGTCTGGCGATGCTGGCATTGCGCGGAGTGGAAGATCGCTTCATCGCTGTCGATCAGGCACAGCCTGACAAAGCGACTTATGATTTCAAATCCGTACTGACCGAGATCTGGCAGGAGAAGCAGGCCCGGCGGTTTACCTATTTCGTCTTTATCTCGATGCTCGCTTACAGCATGCAGGACCTGATCATGGAGCCCTTCGCCGGCCTGATTTTTGAAATGACGCCAGGTGAGTCCACCCAGCTTGCCGGCTTGCAGCATAGCGGGATTTTGCTCGGCATGATTGTCGCTGGGGCGGGCGGCAGCGCCTATGCCAAGCGTTATGGCCCCAATTTGAAATTGTGGATCGTCACCGGCTGCATCGGTTCCGCGGTGATGCTGGCGGGTCTTTCAGCTGCGGCAACGACCGGCGGCGCGTGGCCATTGCGCGCCAATATATTCGGCCTGGGCATCGCCAACGGCGTCTTTGCCGTCGCTGCCGTGAGCGCGATGCTCGGCCTCGCCAGCAAGGGCAAGACTTCCGGCGAGGGCGCTCGAATGGGCGTCTGGGGCGCATCGCAAGCCATTGCTTTCGGTATGGGCGGCCTGATCGGCGCAATTGTCGTCGATCAGCTGCGCAACCTGATGGGTGAAGATGTCACCGCATTCCAGATTGTCTTCGCCGTCGAGGCAATCATGTTCATCGCCGCCGCTCTGGTCGCGACGGGCACGACCATGACACGGCCAGCAAGCGCCAAGGAGGCAATGAAGATATGAACCAGCAAACAGACTATGATGTCGTCGTGGTTGGCGGCGGACCAT
>PFJE01000071.1 GCA_002783865.1 Sphingomonadales bacterium CG_4_10_14_3_um_filter_58_15 | reverse complement strand
GATTGGCTGCGACCTGATCGGCTCTTGATGCCATGCTTGACTTCCCTGCCCACTATTAGTTTGCAACGCGCCCCTGCGGAGGCAGAGGCCCATCTCCAACTATTGCGTCCTGTTGCAATCTCCGGAGATGAATACCCGCTTTTGCGGCTATGCAACCCGCCCCATATCGGATGTTAGTGCATCAAAAACAAGGGGCCAGAAAAAGAGGCGCTAAAACTAGCGCCTCTCGAAGATCAATCGTTCTTTTTCGCCTTGTTCGCGGCTTTTTTCTCACGGGCAGGCTTGGAAGCAACGGCCTTTTTCTCGCCCTTCGGACGGCGTTCGCCGCCTGCGGGAAGGATTTCTACCTTGCCGCCAGCTTTTTCAACCGCTGCAACAGCGGCTTTCGAAGCGCCGGCGACGGTGATCGTGATTTTGGCGGTCAATTCGCCTTTGGCGAGCAGCCGGACGCCGTCCTTGCCGCCGCGGGCCAGGCCAGCAGCTTTGAGGGTTGCGTGATCGATGGTGCCTTTGCCATCGAGGCTCTTGCTGTCGATGAACTTCTGGATCATGCCCAGGTTCACTTCCGCATAGTCGGTGCCGAACGGATTGTTGAAACCGCGTTTTGGCAGGCGCATGTGGAGCGGCATCTGACCGCCTTCGAAACCGTTGATCGATACACCGGAACGGGCTTTTTGCCCCTTTTGGCCGCGACCAGCGGTTTTGCCTTTGCCGGAACCAATGCCCCGACCAACGCGCATACGCGATTTGCGCGCGCCATCATTGTCTCTAAGTTCGTTTAATTTCATGTCTTGTACTCGCTTTCGCTTTTATTCGCACGGAAGTTGCGGGACTTACCCTTCAACAACCTCCACCAGATGGTGTACTTTACGGATCATACCGCGGACTTCTGCAGTGTCTTCCAGTTCGGAAATACGGTGCATCTTGTTGAGACCGAGACCGATCAGCGTTTTACGCTGCGATTCCGGACGCCGGATCGGCGAGCCGATCTGCTTGATTTTCACTTTGGCCATCAAAATTACTCCGTAACTGCCGCGGCATCAGCTGCCACTTCAGCAGCCGAACCGCCAGCACGTGCAAGCAGGTCGGTCACTTTTTTGCCGCGCCGCTGAGCGACGGACTTCGGACTCGACTGATCTGCCAGTGCGGCAAACGTCGCGCGGATCATGTTGTAAGGATTAGCGGTGCCGTTGGACTTGGTCACAACGTCGGAAACGCCGAGACTTTCGAACACGGCACGCATTGGACCACCAGCAATGATGCCGGTACCGGCAGGTGCCGAACGAACCGTAACGTTACCCGCGCCAAATTGGCCGGTGCCGTCATGGTGCAAGGTACGGCCCTCACGCAATGGCACACGGACCATCGATTTATTGGCAGCTGCGGTAGCCTTGGTAATGGCTTCCGGCACTTCGCGTGCCTTGCCCTTGCCGAAACCAGCGCGGCCCTTGCCGTCGCCAACCACAACCAGAGCAGCAAAACCAAAGCGCTTACCGCCCTTGACCGTCTTCGAAACGCGGTTGATGTGAACCAGCTTCTCGATCAGCTCTTCGCCGCCGTCATTGTTGCCACGTCCGCCGCGATTATTGTTCCGTCCGCCGCCACGATTGTCACGACCGCCACCGCGGTTATCACGACCACCGGCACCGCCACGATTGCCACCGCGCGATTGACGCTCGGGGCCACCGGTTTTGGCTTCGGGTGCAATAGCTGCTACCGGCTGATTGCCTTCGCCAGTGGTGCCCGGCTGTGCCGCGCCTTCTGGTGTTGTTTTTTCATCAGCCATATTAAAACTCCAATCCGCCTTCACGTGCTGCGTCGGCCAGAGCCTTCACACGTCCGTGAAACAGAAACCCGCCACGGTCAAAAATTACTTCTTTAACGCCTGCCTTTTTGGCGGCTTCGGCAACGCGCTTGCCGACATCGGCCGCTGCCTTGCTATCCGCACCAGTCTTGACGGTAGACGCCTTGTCGATGGTCGAAGCGGAAGCCAGCGTTTTGCCCTCGGCATCGTCGATAACCTGGGCATAGATATGCCGGCTCGTGCGATGCACGGACAAACGAGGCTTTGAGAGCCCGCGCTTGCGCAATTTGCTGCGTACGCGTTGCTGGCGCCGTTTGAACTGAGAAATATTCGCCATGGCTTATTTCTTCTTCCCTTCTTTGCGGAAAATATATTCGCCGCGATATTTGATACCCTTGCCTTTATACGGTTCGGGCTTGCGCCAGCGCCGGATTTCAGCAGCGACCTGGCCAACTTGCTGTTTGTCCATGCCGGAAATTTCGATTGTGGTCTGATCCGGGGTCTTGATGTCGATACCGTCGGGGATCGCAAAATTCACATCATGGCTATAGCCAAGCTGCAAATTGAGATTCTTTCCCTGCGCCGCGGCACGATAACCAACGCCATTGATTTCCAGAACCTTGGTAAAGCCGGTGGTGACACCGTCGACCAGATTCTGCACCAACGTACGCTGCATTCCCCAGAACGCACGTGCGGTCTTCGACTTGTTCGCTGGCTTGACCAGCAAACCACCGTCGCCCAGTTCATAGGACAGATCATCGACCATAGGGGTCGAAAGCTCGCCCTTTGGTCCTTTGACCTTGACCAGACCATCTTCCATCACGGCGGTAACGCCGTCCGGAATAGCCACTGATTTTTTGCCAATACGGGACATGATTAGAATACCTCAGCCAGTACTTCGCCGCCGACCTTCGCCTGGCGCGCTTCCGCGTCAGACAAAACACCTTGTGGCGTCGATACGATTGTTATGCCCAGGCCATTGCGTACCCGTGGCAGATCTTCCGAACCGCTATAGACACGACGACCAGGCTTTGAAACACGGGCCACGTGGCGAATTGCCGGTTGGCCTTCAAAATATTTCAGTTCAATCCGCAGACCGGGGTGCTTGTTGACCTCTTCTTCGCTGTAGCCACGAATATAACCTTCGCGCTGCAACACTTCGAGGACGGCACCGCGCAGTTTGGACGCAGGTGTTACGACGCTGTCTTTGCGTGCCTGTTGTCCGTTACGGATACGGGTGAGCATGTCACCCAAGGGATCGGTAAAAGCCATATTATCTCTCCCTTACCAGCTTGATTTCGTGACGCCAGGGATCAGGCCTTTGTTGGCCATGTCCCGAAGCTCGATGCGGCACAGGCGGAACTTGCGGTAATAGCCGCGTGGCCGTCCTGTGGTTTCACAGCGGTTGCGCACACGAGTTGGATTCGCGTTGCGCGGGATTTCCGCCATCTTCAGGCGTGCCATCAGACGTTCGGTCTCGTCGAGAGACTGGTCTGCTGCCATAGCCTTCAGTTTCGCATAACGGCCGGCGTATTTCTTCACCATCCGTTTGCGTTTTTCGTTTCTGTTAATGGAACTCAGTTTCGCCATGACTTAAGTTCTCGTCCTTCCGTATAATGAAGCGCTCACGCGGCTTCTTTTTCTTCCGACTGTTCCTCTTTGGGGAACGGGAAACCGAACAATGCCAGAAGCGCACGCGCTTCGTCGTCTGTTTTTGCTGTTGTTGTCACAATCACGTCCATGCCGCGGACAACGTCGATGTTGTCATAAGCGATCTCGGGGAAAATGATCTGCTCTTTCAGGCCCATGGCAAAATTGCCACGACCGTCAAAGCTTTTCGGATTCAGACCCCTGAAATCCCGGATACGTGGCATTGCGACGGTTACCAGACGATCGATAAATTCGTACATCCGCTCACGGCGCAAATTGACTTTGCAACCAATCGGCATGCCTTCACGCAATTTGAACGTTGCGATCGAGTTTTTCGCCTTGGTAATCACCGGCTTCTGGCCAGCGATCAATTCCATTTCGGAAGCAGCAGTCGCGACTTTTTTCTTGTCCTGACTACCTTCACCCACGCCCATGTTAATGGTGATCATCGTGATCCGTGGAACTTCCATATGATTGGAATAGTTGAATTTTTCCTGCATCGCCTTGACGATTTCCTCGTCATACTTGGTGCGCATGCGTGGGATATATTTTTTATCAGCCATCGACTTTCTCCCCGGACTTTACAGCGATACGCTGCATCTTTCCGTCTTCTGTCTTTTCAAATCGGACCCGCGTCGGCTTGCCGTCTTTCGGATCCGCGAGAGCCACTTTGCTGATGTGCAACGCCGCTTCACGCCGTTCCAGTCCACCCTGCGGGTTTGCCTGGGTCGGTTTGCGATGACGGATAGCAATATTCACACCGGATACGATGCACTTGCCGTCTTTCGGCATCACTTTGCTGACTTCACCCGACTTGCCCTTGTCCTTGCCGGACAGGATTACGACGGTGTCGCCTTTTTTGATCTTTGCGTTGGCCATGATTAAATTACCTCCGGCGCAAGGCTGATGATTTTCATATGCTTTTTCGCACGCAGTTCGCGAACCACGGGGCCAAAAATACGGGTGCCAATAGGCTCCTGGTTGTTGTTGACCAGAACCGCTGCATTGCTGTCGAACCGAATGACCGATCCGTCCTTGCGACGAATGTCTTTCTTGGTGCGCACGATCACCGCCCGGTGAACGTCGCCCTTCTTGACCTTGCCGCGCGGTGCTGCTTCCTTGATCGACACGACAATGATGTCGCCGACGCCGGCAAAGCGACGCTTCGAGCCGCCCAGCACCTTGATGCACTGCACGCGTTTGGCGCCGCTATTGTCAGCGACCTCCAGGTTCGATTGCATCTGGATCATGGATCCAATTCCTTCTTCATAAACCCGGCTTTGCCGGGCGTTTCCTACTCGTCATCCCGGCAGATCCGGGATATTCTAAATTACTTTGCGGCTGGTGTCGCTTCGGCTTTTTCTTCTGCCGCTGGCTTCACTGGTGCCTTGACCTTTTCGTCCTTCGGATCGCTGGCCGTAATCTCGCCAACTGTCGGCGTTGCGAGCCCGGCTGCTGCGCCGACCCGTTCCAGAACTTTCCAGGTCTTCAGCTTCGAAATCGGACGGGTTTCTTCAATCCGTACGGTTTCGCCGAGGCTGATTTCATTGTTCTCATCATGCGCGTGATATTTCTTCGAGCGCCGGATGATCTTTCCGTACAGCGGGTGCTTCACTTTGCGTTCGACATTGACGACAACAGTCTTGTCGCCCTTGTCTGACACGACCGTGCCGGTGAGAATACGTTTTGGCATATCGGTTCCTTACGCCTTTTCTGCGACGGCGGCTTTCGCACGCTCGTTCTGCAGGGTTTTGATTTTTGCTATCGTACGGCGCACTTCACGAATCCGACTGGGCTTTTCGAGCTGGTTGGTCGCTGACTGAAAGCGCAGGTTGAATGCCTCGCGCTTCAGTTCGCCCAGTTCCGTCTCGAGCTGATCGTCGGTCTTGGTCCGCATATCTTCTGTCTTAGTGCTCATCTGCCTTAACCTTCCAGATGTGACGTATCGCCGAGGCGGGCCACAACCTTTGTTTTGATCGGGAGCTTCATCGCGGCCCGCTCGAAAGCGATCGCTGCAATTGGTCCCGGAACGCCGTCCAGTTCGAACAGGATGCGGCCTGGCTTAACCCGAGCAGCCCAATATTCTACCGAGCCCTTACCTTTACCCTGACGAACTTCGGCAGGCTTCTTGGATACGGGCACGTCCGGGAAAATCCGGATCCACAACCGGCCCTGACGCTTGATGTGACGTGTGATCGCACGGCGAGCCGCTTCGATCTGACGCGCGGTAATCCGGTCAGGCTCCATCGCTTTCAGGCCATAGCTGCCGAAGTTAAGGCTGGAACCACCTGGCGCCTTGCCTTTAATCCGGCCTTTGAAAGCCTTGCGGAACTTATGTTTCTTGGGTTGCAGCATGATGCTCTACCTATTCCTCAAAAATCAACGTTGATGCTGCGGACGGACGCCGGAAGTTTGTGCTTCCACCATCAACCGATCCTGAGCCATTGGGTCATGACCCAATATCTCGCCTTTGAAAATCCAGACCTTGATACCGATGATGCCGTAAGCGGTCAGCGCTTCATATTCGGCATAGTCGATATTGGCGCGCAGCGTATGGAGCGGCACGCGGCCTTCG
>PFJE01000024.1 GCA_002783865.1 Sphingomonadales bacterium CG_4_10_14_3_um_filter_58_15 | reverse complement strand
CCGTCAAGCTAACCTGCTGATATCACCCAACTTAGTTTCGGGTCAGACACTCAAAGGCATTATCGATCGTCACCCAGCCAAAGCGCATCAACAGAATGTTGAACAGCCCAAAGGCATTCACCAGGCGCCGGGGATGTTTCATAAACTGGCCGCCTTCACGAAATATTTCCACCGCCCTCAACGCCTGTTTGTCAGCGACGCCATAGAGGTTGCAATTTGCATAGCCATTGTCGCGAAACTCGTAGAAGAAACGCTGGGCCGCTGGATGAACGCTGCGAATATCATCTTTGTTGGCCATGGCAGCGACAGCATCTGCGCCTGCGTCCATTGTTGCCATAACCTGATCGATGCTGTCGTGTTTGATCAACACATTATCGGCCGTAGTAATCACAAATGGCGCGTTGCCCTTTTCACAGCCGAGCAGCACGCTGCCAGCAATATTGCTGTCCGAAGCAATGAACTCGATCGGCATGTCTGCGCGTGCGAAAGTTTCGGCAACCGGACGAACCGCCCGCTCGCCATCTGGCTCAATCAAAACATATATGGCCCGGCATCCCGGATGCGACGAGACTGACGCTAAAGTAAGGGCGATCAACATTTGATCCGCGATTGGGATCAGGCATTTATGGCTTACACCATGGACCTCAGCGAGTGGGTTGGTTACGCCAGCGCGTTGTGCTGCAAGTAAAATCAGATCGAATCTAGCGCTCATAATGCATTTCTGGCGAGAACAGATTACGTTTTCAAGACGGTGGTCGATACAGAAATATGGAAATATCTGAATTTTGCGATAAAGACAGGCTCAACCGCTAGAACCCATTTTGGAAAAGTTGAAACCTGTGTCGCGAAAAATGCTCTCCAAATGGTCCAGCAGCGAGGATTCGCTCGTCCGCGTGTTTCGCAACAGCAGCTGGCTGTTTTCCGCCAAGGGTGTTGGTGCGGTACTGAGCATTTTTTACCTCGCCATATTGACCCGGACCCTTGGCGTTGCCGGCTTTGGTGAATTCATGGTTATCGTCGGTGCGATTCAGGTTCTGACGGCAATCCTCAAGCTCCAGACCTGGCAGGCGATGGTGCAATATGGCGTGCCCTATTTGCTGGCCGGTCAGCACCAGGCATTTCGCAAATTATCGATGCAGAATTTCTGGATCGAACTAATCGGCGGCCTTGCCGCTTGCGGTGCCTTGTGGGTGATGCTGCCCTATGGCGCATCGCAATTTGGCTGGAGCGACTCGGTCGAGCAGGCAATCATGGGTTATGGCGTGATCGTTTTTCTTTCCGTCCGGTCCACCCCGACCGGCATCTTGCGTGCACAGGATCGCTTCGGCGGCAATGCCTTTGGCGATGCGATCATTCCAATCGTACGCTTCGCCGGAGCACTCGTCCTGTTCGTGACCGTACCTACCATGACCGGATTCCTGATTGTCTGGGGGCTTTCCGAATTTATCAGTTTTGTTGTTATGTGGATAATGGTGTGGCGGCGCCATGAATATGCCCGCCCGCTCAGCGGAGACGCAGCGATCACGGCGACACCGCCAAGCCGCAGGGAATTTGTCGCCTTTCTCCTGTTCACCAATCTCGCCTATCTGGTCAGCGTCGTCCGTGAACGGCTGGTAGTTGTGATCGTCGGTTTCTTCGTCGGTCCGGCAGCGGCAGGCCTGTTCCGCCTGGCCGACCAGATTGCCAATAGCCTCAACCGGCTGGCGGAGGTTTTTGCCCGTCCGTTATTTGCAGAATTGTCTCGATTGTTCGCGATCGGCCAATCGCGTCAATCCCGGGCATTGTTCTGGCGATCCTTACGGGTGTCCGCCATCAGCGGCGGGATCCTCTTCATCGGCCTGTTGTTGCTCGGCAAAAATATCATTGCTCTCATTTCAGGCCCCGAATATCTAGCCGCTTATCCAATATTGCTGCTGCTCGGTGCCGCGACCATCATCAGTCTGGCCGGGCTAGGCCTCGAACCACTGCTTCAGGCAGCCGGACGGGCGCGCAATGCGCTCCTCGCGCGCGTCGCCGGGCTGGTCGCGCTCGGACTACTTTTGGCTGTCTTTTTGCCGACCTTTGGCACGATCGGGGCGGCATGGGTGATGCTGATCTCGGCGATCCTGACGACCATAATCCTGTTTGCCTCCAGCCGCGCGGCGATCAGAGAGCCTCAGCATCCGGTTCCAAATTCCCGCATTGTATAAAAGCCCGCAGACATAAAAAAGGCGACCCGCAGGCCGCCTTTCTCGATACTCGATGAGGGTTCGCTTAACGCTTGGAGAACTGGAAGCTCTTACGTGCTTTCGCCTTACCATATTTCTTCCGCTCAACCTTGCGGCTATCGCGGGTCAGGAAGCCTTCTGCCTTGACCGCAGACCGCAACGCGGGCTCATATTTGGTAAGCGCTTGCGAAATGCCGTGCTTGACCGCACCAGCCTGCCCCGAAAGACCGCCGCCTTTGACGGTGACGTCTACGTCATACTGGCCTTCGCGCTCGGTAATCGCAAAAACCTGATTGAGCACCAGACGCAGGGTCGGGCGAGCAAAATAGGTTTCCTGATCGCGGCCATTGACCGTGATCTTGCCCTTGCCAGGCTTCAACCAGACACGTGCTACCGCATCTTTACGGCGACCGGTGGCATAGGCCCGGCCAAACTTGTCCAGCTCTTGCTCGCGCAGCGGCATGGTGGATACGGGTGGTTCAACGGCCGCTGGAGCCGCGTCGCCTTCGGCGGATGCTGGTGCATCGACGACAGCCGGACCAGCGATATCTTTCAGATCAGCGAGATCGGTTTTTACATCAGACATTATGCGCCCACCTTATTCTTACGGTTCATCGAAGCGACGTCGAGCGCCACCGGGTTCTGGCCGTTATACGGATGCTCGGTGCCAGCAAAAACGTGCAATGCACGCATCTGAGCAAAGCCCAACGGACCCTTCGGGATCATCCGCTCGACGGCTTTTTCCATGACACGCTCAGGAAAACGACCTTCGAGAACCTTCTCGGCGGTGGTGCCGCTGATGCCGCCGGGATAGCCGGAGTGCTTGTAATAGGTTTTCTGTTTGGTCTTGTTGCCGGTGAACTTCACCTTTTCGGCATTGATCACGATGACATGATCGCCGCAATCAACATGCGGGGTGTAGCTAGGCTTGTGCTTGCCGCGGAGGATGTTGGCGATGATCGAGGCGGCCCGGCCAACGACCAGATCTTCGGCATCAACGATATGCCATTTCTTTTCGACTTCAGCTGGCTTGGCCGACTGGGTCTGTTTGGTGATACCCTTCATGGGGTGGCTCCTTCTTGGAGAATGGGATTCAAAAATAACAAACGCCGGACGATCCTGATTCGCAGGAGTCCGGCAAACTGGGGCGCTATTGGCGCTGTTATTGCGGCAAGTCAAGCGAAAGCGGGGCTTTGCTAGCGGGTATAATGATACCGTAGCCAGTTTATTGCATCGCTCACGATATTCGAAATCAACGAATCCGTCCGCTCATCGCGGAGCGCGGCCAAGCAGATGTACGCCCCAAACCGTGGCAGCCACAACCAGCGCACCCACAGCCTGATGCAGAACCGCCAGATGAATATCGATCCCGGTCATTACCGTGGCTATGCCCAGCAATATCTGACTACCAAAGGCGATATGGATCGCAACCGAGCTCCGGCGATCGATTGGCCGCACCTTCCGCGCCAGAAGGACCAGAAAGCCGACCACTACCCATGCCCACCAGCGGTGGATGAAATGGATCAGATAGGGATCGTTGTTGAGCGCGGCCCAGATGCCAGCGGCCCAGTTGATCCCGCCGGGCACGAAATATTCATTCATCAGCGGCCAGGTGTTGGCGACATAGCCGGCGTTCAGGCCTGCGGTATAGGCACCGAATAGCAGCTGGACGAGCAGCACCGCTAACGCCGCAGCGCCCAGGCCGGTCACGCGCGCCGGCCTGACGTTGCCGCGCGCCAGCTGCCGCAGGTCGAGCGCCGTCCAGACCAGGCCGCCGAGAATGAACAGCGCCGTCAACAAATGCACCGCAAGCCGGAAATGGCTGACATCGGTGCGTTCGCTAAGACCGGAACTGACCATCCACCAGCCGATCGTTCCCTGCAAGCCGCCGAGCGCCAGCAGTGCGATCAGCCGCCAGCCATAACCCGACGGGATAGCCCGCTTGGCCGCAAACCATAGCAACGGCAGCGCAAAGACCACGCCGATCAGCCGTCCGAGCAGGCGGTGGACCCACTCCCAGAAATAGATGAATTTGAAATCCGCCAGCGTCATCCCGGCCGGCCCGCTAATTTCCAGATATTCGGGAATCTGCTGATATTTCCTGAATTCCGACAACCAGTCGGCCTCGCTCAACGGCGGCAGCGCGCCGGTGATTGGCTTCCATTCGGTGATCGACAGCCCCGACTCGGTAAGCCGGGTGATGCCGCCCACTACGACCATGATGAACACCAGAAAGGCGACCGAATAGAGCCAGTTGGATATAGCTATCGGACGGCGGCTTGCCGCGCCAGTCGGCTGGTTCAGGGCGATCGCATCGGTCATTGGCCGCTATGTGGGATCAAAACCATGACCTGACAACCAGAAACAGGGGGACCGTCCGAAATTTCAAAAATGATATGTTGTATCTTAACACGCTTTTTCCTATATCCGGTGCACGCAATAAAAAGTGAGGCAATGAGTCGTGTTTACGACAGCAAAATTTTGGGACAAAGATGGCCTTTTGGTCAGAGATGGCCTGTGGGATCGGATGGCCGTGCTCGTGTCCGGCCTGTGCCTCGTACATTGCGTCTCGACCATCGCTTTTGTCGCCATATTGTCCTCGGCAGGCGGCATGTTGCTTGATCCGCTGATTCACGAAATTGGCCTGGGTATCGCGATAGCCCTTGGCTTTTTCACCCTCGGGCGCGGCGTTATGGATCATGGCTATATCATGCCAGTCGCCGTCGGAAGCCTCGGATTGGGCATGATGATGGGCGCTATCACGATCGGCCATGAAGGCGGACATGGTGGCCCGGAGATTTTTTATACCATGCTCGGCGTCGGATTCCTCGCGCTGGGCCATGATTTGAACTACCGCGCCACCCATTGATCGCGCCCCATTGCTCTTGCGGCCAAACATCCCTAAATTATCCGGATGGGACAACATGATCATCATGAGCATCACGGCGATTCTTTAGCCGATGCGGCTCAAGCCAATCTGGAAAAATCCGGTGAGAAGTGGACCGATACAAGGGCGGCGATCTTTGACACGCTGGCCGGTTTCTCTCGCCCTGCTTCGGCATATGACATAGCCGAACTGGTTTCGACCGCGCGCGGCAAGCGCGTCGCACCCAATAGTGTTTACCGGATTCTCGACCTGTTCGTGGCGAACAATCTGGCGATGCGGGTGGAAAGCGCCAATGCCTATCTGGCCAACAGCCACCCTGGCTGCGAACATGACTGCATCTTTCTGGTCTGTGATACCTGCGGCGAGGCAACCCATGTCGATGATGATTCCTTATCGCAGCAAGTGCGCAAAGTTGCGACAGCAGAGGGATTCAAATCTATCCGTCCCGTGATAGAGGTGCGCGGCATTTGCCAGAAATGCAATTGATCCATCCCGCCTGCCCGCCAATGGCAACGGCCAGTCATCTGAAAATTCGACAGAGCCGTGCGATGCCGTTAAAGCAGGAATCAACTAGGGAGTGAATATGCCGGTTTCGAATACACCATTGCTGGATGATGTCTCGTTTCCAGCCGATTTGCGCAAATTGAAACCAGCGCAGCTCCGCCAATTCGCCGACGAGCTGCGCGCCGAA
Source organism: Sphingomonadales bacterium CG_4_10_14_3_um_filter_58_15 (assembly GCA_002783865.1). Taxonomy (GTDB): domain Bacteria; phylum Pseudomonadota; class Alphaproteobacteria; order Sphingomonadales; family Sphingomonadaceae; genus Parasphingorhabdus. The sequence goes on along the minus strand of PFJE01000024.1, from coordinate 16,761 downwards.
GTGATCGACACCGTGTCCACGACCGGCGGTCATCTCGGTGCTGGACTCGGCGTCGTCGAACTGACCACCGCCATCCATTATGTCTTCAACACGCCCGAAGACCGGCTGATCTGGGATGTTGGCCACCAATGCTACCCGCACAAGATCATCACCGGGCGCCGGGACCGGATCCGGACCCTGCGACAGGGCGGCGGCCTGTCCGGTTTCACCAAAAGGTCGGAAAGCGAATATGATCCGTTCGGCGCCGCGCATAGCTCGACCTCGATCAGTGCCGCCCTCGGCTTTGCGATTGCCAATAAACTGAATGATAAGCCCGGACGCGGCATTGCGGTGATCGGCGACGGCGCGATGAGCGCGGGCATGGCCTATGAGGCGATGAACAACGCCGAAGCAGCCGGTAACCGGCTGGTCGTCATCCTCAATGATAATGACATGTCGATCGCCCCGCCCGTCGGCGGGCTTTCCGCCTATCTCGCGCGGATCGTTTCGTCCCGGGAATTTCTCGGTGTGCGCCAGTTGGCCCGCCGGATCGCCAGCAAGCTACCCAAGGCACTTTATGATGCGGCGCGCAAGACCGACGAATATGCGCGCGGTATGACCATGGGCGGCACCCTGTTTGAGGAACTGGGCTTCTATTATGTCGGCCCGATCGATGGTCACAATCTCGACCACCTGATCCCCGTACTTGAAAATGTGCGCGACGCGGCGGAAGGTCCCTGCCTGATCCATGTCGTCACCGAAAAGGGCAAGGGCTACAAATTTGCCGAGGAAGCCGCCGACAAATATCATGGGGTGACAAAGTTTGATGTTGTCTCTGGCAAACAGGACAAGGGGCCGGGCGGCGGACCGCCAGCCTATCAGAATGTCTTTGGCGAAACGCTGGCCAAGCTGGCCGATAGCGATCCACGCATTTGTGCGATTACCGCAGCCATGCCTTCCGGCACCGGCGTCGACAAATTCGCCAAGGCGCATCCCGACAAGGCCTTTGATGTCGGCATTGCCGAACAGCATGGTGTTACCTTTGCCGCCGGGCTGGCCGCGCAGGGGATGCGGCCTTTCTGCGCCATTTATTCGACTTTCCTGCAACGCGCCTATGATCAGGTCGTCCACGACGTGGCGATCCAGAATCTGCCGGTGCGCTTTGCCATCGACCGGGCTGGGCTGGTCGGTGCGGATGGCAGCACCCATGCCGGATCGTTTGATGTCACTTATCTGGCAACGCTACCCAATTTCGTTGTGATGGCGGCGGCCGACGAAGCCGAACTTGCCCATATGACATATACTGCGGCACTGCACGACAGCGGTCCGATTGCCTTCCGCTATCCGCGCGGCAACGGCACCGGTGTCCCGATTCCGGAAAAGCTTGAACAACTGGAAATCGGTAAGGGCCGGATCATCAAACAGGGCACAAAAGTCGCGATCCTGTCGCTCGGTGCCCGGCTCGAAGAAGCGAAAAAGGCGGCCGAACGGCTCGAGGCCAAGGGACTCAGCACAACCGTCGCCGACCTGCGCTTCGCCAAACCGCTTGATCAGGAACTGATCCGGAAGCTGCTCACCACCCATGAAGTGGCGGTTACCGTCGAGGAAGCTTCCGTCGGCGGCCTTGGTGCGCATGTGCTGACCTATGCTTCCGACAACGGCCTGACCGATGCAGGGCTGAAGATCCGGACGATGCGGCTGCCCGATATATTTCAGGATCACGACAAGCCGGAGCTGCAATATGCCGAAGCAGGGCTTGATGCGGACGGCATTGTCGATACGGTACTCAAAGCGCTGCGCCACAATAGTGCCAGCGTTGAGGATGCAGGCGCACGGGCTTGATCACTTCGATATGTTGGAATTGCTTTTCTTGGGAAGCGTTCGCTGCTTTTGTAACTGGCATCCTAGCAATTAGTAGCGCCGTTTATGTCGGTATCCGCCAGCTATCAATTAAGGAACAAGAGCTTCGACTTTCGCTACTCCGTGAGCGTAGAGACTTGATTGCGCAGTTTCGTGAGATATCAGGAAAATGGTGGGCGAATGCTAAGCTAGAGGACTCAGATATCAGCGAACTAAGAAAGTTGGTTTTTGATATCGAGTTATATTTCAGCGGCGAAACCTACGCAAAATCATATGAATTGCTTCGCAATAACCTGTTCCAAAATATGCACAGAAGCAATGCAAGAATGTATTTTGATGATGATATGCAAGACGAAGCAAAGGCTTCCGTTAGGGCAGGATCGGAGGTGCGAGACAGCATCGTCAAAGAATTACCAATTTTGATAGAACTACTTGTTAATCAAGCTAAAGTAGGCGACAAATTTTAGCTTCATCGCTGATGTTGCCTTAAAATCTTGCAGGTATGAGTGGCAGCGATTATGCGCCTCTCATGCCGCCACAATTCTCCCATATCGATCACTGGATCTTCGATCTCGACAATGTGCTCTATCCGTCGGAGTGTGATCTGTTTGCGCTGATCGATATCAAGATGGGTGAATATATCGCGCAAGCGCTCGACTGCGATCTGGTCGAAGCGCGGAAAATCCAGAAGGGCTTTTTCCACGATCACGGCACCACGCTCGCCGGCCTGATGCACCATCATGGCACCGACCCGGCCGATTTCCTCGACTATGTCCACGATATCGATATGGATCGGCTTGCCCCTGCGCCGCTGGTGCGGGCTGCCATTGATGCGCTACCCGGCGAGAAACTCGTCTTCACCAACGCCGATCGGCCTTATGCGGAGCGGGTGCTGGAAAAGCGTGGCCTTGACGGCCTGTTTCACCAGATGCACGATATTCTCGATACCGGCCTCATCCCAAAGCCGCAAACCGCCGCCTATCATAGCATGATCGCTGCCACCGGTATCGACCCGACCCGTGCCCTTTTTGTCGAGGATATGGCGCGCAATTTGCAACCCGCCAAAACATTGGGCATGACGACCGTCTGGATCAACACCGGGGCAGAATGGGCTGGCCGGGAACATGATCCCGCCTACATTGACCATGAAATCACCGATCTGGAAAGCTGGGTTACCGGCCTCCACAGCGCCAAGGAAGAAAACGCAATATGACCGCAGCACTGCAGACCGTAATCGATACCGCCTGGGACAAGCGCGAATCCCTCAGCCTCACGACGCAGGGCGCGGAGCGCGACGCGGTCAACCAGGCGCTGGCGATGCTCGACAATGGCACCGCACGGGTTGCGGAGAAAAAGGATGGCGTGTGGGTAGTCAATCAGTGGCTCAAGAAAGCCGTGCTGCTCTCCTTCCGGCTCAACGACAACCATCTGATCGAAGGTCCCGGCGGCGCCAATCACTGGGACAAGGTGCCGAGCAAATTCGCAGGCTGGGGCGAAAATCGCTTCCGTGAAGCCGGTTTCCGTTCGGTTCCCGGCTCGATTGTCCGGCAGGGTGCCTTTATCGGTAAAGGCGTCGTGCTGATGCCAAGCTTTGTCAATATCGGCGCCTTTGTCGATGAAGGCACGATGGTCGATGGCTGGGCCACGGTTGGCAGTTGTGCCCAGATCGGCAAGAATGTTCATATTTCGGGCGGCGCCGGTATCGGCGGTGTGCTCGAACCTTTGCAGGCTGGTCCGGTGATTATCGAGGATGGCGCATTCATTGGTGCCCGAGCCGAAGTGGCCGAAGGAGTTCGCGTTGGCGAAGGCGCGGTGCTCTCGATGGGCGTCTATCTCGGCGCATCGACAAAGATTGTCGACCGCGTCACCGGCAAGATCTGGATCGGCGAAGTGCCGCCTTATGCCGTTGTCGTTCCCGGCACGATGCCGCCGAAGGTCAATATTGACGGCATGCCCGGGCCAAGCCTGTACTGCGCGGTGATCGTCAAGACCGTCGACGCGCAGACCCGGTCCAAGACTGGCATCAACGAATTGCTGCGCGACTGATGGCTACGCCGGTCAATCAGGTGAAGGTGACGCTGGAACCGAATGACCACCCCTATCGCAATGGCGTCTGGACCCCGGTTTTTGAAGAGCTGGACACCGATGATCTTGAAATAATCGGCATTATCCCTGCCGATATCGACGGTCTCTATGTCCGCAACACCGAAAATCCGGTGCATGGCAGTCTAGGGCGCTATCATCCCTTTGATGGCGACGGCATGATCCACACCATCCGGATCAAGGGCGGCAAGGCGACCTATCGCAACCGCTTTGTCCGCACCGAGGGATTCGAGGCGGAACAGCAGGCCGGCGGTCCGCTCTGGCCCGGCCTGATGGGCAATTCGCATGATGCACTGCAACCCGGCATGACCGCTCATGGCAGCGTCAAGGACAGCAGCTCGACCGACGTCGTCGTCCACGCTGGCGCTATCCTGTCGACTTTCTACCTGTGCGGAGAAGGCTATCGGCTCGATCCGGAAACGCTGGCCACGCTGGGCCCGGCCGACTGGGTGCCAGCGCACGGCATCTCGGCCCATTGCAAGGTCGACGAAGCCAGCGGGGAATTATTGTTCTTCAACTATGCGATCGAACAACCCTATCTGCAATATGGCGTGGTCCGTCCCGACAATCAGTTGCAGCATCTGGTGCCGATCGATCTGCCCGGCCCGCGCCTGCCGCACGACATGGCATTCACCGAACATTATGCGGTCTTCAACGACTGCCCGCTGTTCTGGAAAGAGGAATTGTTCGAGCGGAAGCTGCGCATCCCGGCCTTCCACCCAGATATGCCGACGCGCTTCGGTATCCTGCCGCGCATGGGCCAACCAGACGAGATCAAATGGTTCGAGGCAAAGCCGACCTATGTGCTGCATTGGGCCAATGCCTTCGAAGATGGTGATGAAGTTGTGCTCGACGGATATTTCCAGAACGACCCGGTTCCGCCGGCGCTGACCGATTTTCCATCCGGCTATGAGAGCATGGGCGCCAGCCTCGATCTGCACAGCTTCAAACCCGAGCTACACCGCTGGCGGTTCAATCTGCAAACCGGGGAGACCAAAGAAGAGACTTTATTCGACGACTATCCGGTCGAATTCGGCATGTTCAACCAGCAATATGCCGGTCGGCCCTATCGCTATGTCTATAGCGTCACCGGCGAGCCCGGCTGGTTCCTGTTCAATGGCCTGACCAAACATGATCTGGAGACTGGTGAAGCGGAACATGTCTCGTTCGGCGAACAGAGATTCGGATCGGAAGCCCCCTTCATCCCGCGCGCCAATGCCCAGTCAGAAGATGACGGCTATCTGATCAGCTTTATCACCGACATGAAACAGAACCGGTCGGAATGTATCATTATCGATGCAAAAGATATTACGGCGGGGCCGGTTTGCACGATCATATTACCCCACCGGATATCCAGCGGGACGCATGCTACCTGGGCGTCAGCTGAGCAGTTTGGTTAGCTCGTCATCCCAGCGTAGGCTGGGATCCAAACCAATATCCGGTCTGACACCAAGGCGGGTTAGGCCCCAGCCTTCGCTGGGGCGACAGGCTAATCAAACAACTCCCCATCCACCTCTTTCCCTGGAGGCGGTGTCAGACCCAGATGCTTCCACCCCCGATCATTGAGTGCCCGCCCTCTTGCCGTCCGGGCAATCAGCCCGAGCTGGATGAGATAGGGCTCGATAACTTCCTCAATCGTGTCGCGCGGTTCGCTGAGACCGGCGGCGAGCGTTTCGACACCCACCGGACCGCCCTTGTAGATATCGGCGATCATATGCAGATAACGCCGGTCCATGGCGTCAAGACCGATATGGTCGACCTCCAGTCGGGTCAGCGAGGCATCGGCGACCTTCTTGTCGACAATTTTGGTCCCCGCCACATTGGCAAAATCCCGCACGCGGCGCAGCAGGCGCCCGGCAATGCGCGGTGTGCCCCTCGCCCGCCGAGCCACTTCGGTGGCGCCATCGGGGGCAATCTCGAGATCGAGCAGCCGCGCGGCGCGGTGGACGACTTTTTCCAGTTCCTCGGTCGAATAGAAGTTGAGCCGCACCGGAATGCCGAACCGGTCGCGCAGCGGCGTGGTCAGCAGACCCTGCCGAGTGGTCGCCCCGATCAGGGTGAAGGCGGGCAGATCGATCCGCACCGAACGCGCCGACGGCCCTTCGCCAATGATCAGATCAAGCGCGCGATCTTCCATCGCCGGATAGAGGATTTCCTCGACCACCGGATTGAGCCGGTGAATCTCGTCGATAAACAACACATCGCCTTCTTCGAGATTGGTCAGCAGCGCCGCGAGGTCCCCGGATTTGGCAATAACCGGCCCGGAAGTGGCGCGAAACCCGACACCCAGCTCGCGCGCAATAATCTGCGCCAGCGTCGTCTTGCCCAAGCCGGGAGGCCCAAAGAACAGCACATGGTCCAGCGCCTCGCCGCGCCCCCTGGCCGCCTCGATAAACACCCGAAGATTGCCACGGGCCGCTTCCTGCCCGATAAACTCGTCGAGCGTTTTGGGACGCAGGGCCGCGTCGATGTCTTCGACCTTGCGTTCGGGAGATTGGAGACGATCTTTAGTCATGAAGCCGACCTAGGCCATCCGCCATTCCCGCAAAAGCGGGAACCCGGCTTTTCATAGCACCAATGGATGATATTTCGCGCGAAGCCGCGAAGGCGCAAAGAGGTTGGGACTGGACACTCCATCTTTGCGCCTTCGCGGCTTCGCGTGATCCAATAATAGCGGTATTAATATCCTCGTAAGGACTATCGTGAGTGCGTACATTCGCTTGCATCACCGCGCCGCCTTCTTCAAAGCCAGCCGGACCAGAGCATCCAGGGTCGCGCCTTCCCCAACCTCGGAATCCGCCGCCGCCACCGCCGCGCTCGCATCCGCAGGTTTGAAGCCCAAATTCTGAAGAGCGCTCACAGCATCCGCGCTATTGCTCGAAGGTGCATGGACCGCGCCGCCGCCCACAATCGGATCGGTCGCAATCCCGCCAACCTTGTCCTTCAATTCATTGACAATCCGCAGCGCCAGTTTCGGCCCGACGCCATTGGCGCGGCTGACCATCGCCTTGTCGCCCATCGCAATGGCCCGCGAAATTTCTCCCGGTTCCAGCGCCGACAATATCGCCAGCGCGACCTTGCCGCCGACGCCCTGTACCGAGATCAGCAGCCGGAACCAGTCCCGCTCCGATCCGCTGGCAAAGCCCATCAGCCGCATATCGGTCTCGCTGACTTGCATCTCGGTATAGATGGTCGCGCCGTCACCCACGCCGCTGATCGCGGCAATGGTGCGCGAGGAGCAGAACACCAGATAGCCGACGCCCTGCACATCGAGCACGATATTGTCGGTGCCGATTTCGTCGATGGTGCCGGTCAGTTTTGCGATCATAAGCGTGTTTTAGCGTGGCAGGCGAATCTGTCGAGTTTTTGTTTTGTTCTTTCTCCCCCCGCGCCAGCGGGGCCTCCAAATATGGCCTCGCACAAAGACACGAAGGCACAAAGAGCGGGTTAGGACATATCCTTCTTCGTGCCTTTGTGTCTTCGTGCGCAAAAACCCGTTCGCACTGAGCTTGTCGAAGTGCACCTATCGACTGGAGACTGTCCTTCGACAGGCTCAGGACGAACGGTGATTTACCTGCCTATCTCTTCCGGTGGTGCGCATGGGTGATCGCCACCGCCAGCGCATCGGCGGCATCCGCGCCGGCCAGCTTCACGCCCGGCAGCAATATTTTGATCATCGCCTGCACCTGATCCTTATCCGCTTTGCCGACGCCGACCACCGATTTCTTGACCGTCCGCGCCGAATATTCGCCGACTTCGATCCCGGTCCGCGAAGCGCCGAGCAGCACGACGCCGCGCGCCTGTCCGAGTTTCAGCGTGCTTTGCGGATTGGAGTTGACGAACACTTCCTCAACCGCTGCGCCATCCGGTTTATATTCCAGCAGCAGATCGGTCAGTTCGAGATCGAGCTTGAGCAAGCGGCTGGCCAGAGGCATTTTGGAATCGGTTTTGATCTGGCCATTGGCGACATGGGACAGGCGATTGCCATCCGCCGCGATCACGCCCCAGCCCGTGGTGCCGAGACCGGGATCGAGGCCGAGAATGATCATTTCAGAACGCCCGCATCAGATCGGTATTCCAACGCGACGACCGACAAAGACCATGATCAGATAGAGACTGATCGTCAGCAGACATCCAGCCGCCAGCGCCAGCCAGAAGCCGATACCGCTGCGCAGCAGCGTCGGAATCAGCAGGAACATTGGAAGAGATGGAAGCACATACCAGAAGGTCGCTTCGGCATGCAGGGCCATATTTTCTGCGTCGGGGCGCGCCCACCACAGGAAGATCATGCCCAAGATCGAGATCAAGGGCAACGAGGCGACGAGCGCGCCGAAACTGGGCTGGCGCTGTGCGATAGCTGCCACCAGAGCCACGATCACTCCCGCGAGTGCGGCCTTGGCGGCAAATTCCCACATCAGCCGGCGTTCAGTTTTTCCATGATCTCGTCGGACACGTCATAATTGCCCCAGACGGTCTGGACGTCATCATCCTCCTCCAGCATGTCGATCAGATTGAGCAAGGTCTCTGCCTGCTCCTGATCCACTTCGACCTGCACCGAGGGCCGCCAGGCCAGTTTGACGCTTTCCGCTTCGCCGAGCGCCTTTTCCAGGGCACCGGAGACTTCGTGCAGATCTTCCATCGCGGTCCAGATTTCATGGCCGTCGGCATCGGAAGAAATATCGTCGGCGCCGGCTTCCATCGCCGCTTCCAGAACCTTTTCCTCGTCGCCAGCGCTGGCCGGATAATGAATATAGCCGACCCGGTCAAAACCGTGCGAAACCGAACCACTTTCGCCCAGATTGCCACCATTTCGCGACATAATTGTGCGAACATTGGTAAAAGTACGGTTATTATTGTCGGTCAGCGTCTCGATGATCAGCGACACACCGCCCGGACCAAAACCTTCATAGCGGATTTCGGTATAGTCATCGCCTTCGTTGGCCGACGCCTTTTCGATCGCGCGCTGGATATTGTCCTTTGGCATCGACACCGCCTTGGCGCTGTTGACCGCCAGACGCAGCCGCGGATTGAAATCCGGATCGGGCATGCCGGATTTGGCCGCGACGGTTATTTCGCGCGACAGTTTTGAAAATTGCGCCGCCCGCTTCTTGTCCTGCGCGCCCTTGCGATGCTTGATGTTGTTAAATTTACTATGGCCTGCCATATGATTCGTCCGTTGTTTGGATGGTTCAGTTGGGGGTTCTTTGCCGCATGTTTAAGGCCAACTCAACCATTGGATGGGCAATCGGTCGCCTGACCGCAACGGCGGGTGATTTGATCGCCTTCCTGCGCGCCCCGAAGCTGGACAGCGCAAGCGACCGACCCCCTGGTAAAATAGGCGGTCTTGCGTGGTTATTCGCGCTAAACCTGATCATCGTCGCGGCCATCGCGGCGATACTCCTGCCGGTCATGCTGCTGCTCGATATCAAGATGGCGAGCAGCATGGCCGATCTGTTCAACCGTCCCTTCTGGCAATTAATATTGTTTGTGGTTGTTGTCGGCCCGATCGCGGAAGAATTGCTCTTCCGCTCCTGGCTAACGGGCTCGCCAAGGCTCTTGGTGCCCTTTTTCGGCGTATTGGCGTGGCTGGCCAGCACAACCGGTTTGCTGCATGTGGGTTGGCTTGACACCAAGAGCCCGACAGCGGCGGTGCTTTTGGCCGTGATTGTTGCGGCTTTTATCATCGGCCTGTTTGCCTGCTGGAAACGCACGACGCCAAGATGGTTTGTAAGGGCCTTCCCCGCGATCTTCTGGAGCCAGGCGCTGCTCTTCGGTTTTGTCCACGTCTTCAACTATGCTGGCGGCAATCCCGTCGCTCTGCTGCCGTTTGTTTTGCCGCAGCTGGTCGGCGGTCTGATCTGGGGCTATGCCCGAGTCCGCTATGGCTGGTGGGCCAATATTGCCCTGCACATGGCCTATAATCTGGTGGCGACGAGCGGCTTGCTATATATGCTGCTCACCCAGCCAGATGTGGTTTAGGCAATGACGACGGCGGTGCCCGACGCCGATACCATCAGCATCGAGCCCTTGTCGCCGACCACTTCATAATCGAGATCGACGCCGACCACCGCATTGGCGCCGACCTTGGCCGCCTCTACCTGCATCTCTGCCAGCGCTTCATCCCGCGCGCGTTTCAGGACATTTTCATATTTGCCCGACCGGCCGCCGACAATATCAGTGATGCTGGCGAACAGATCACGGAACAGATTCGCGCCGACAATCACTTCGCCGATAACGATCCCGCGATAGTCGCTAATCGCGTGACCCTCGATAGTGGGTGTGGTGGTGACGATCATTGCTGTTCTCTTGTTTCCCTGTCTGGAACACGATGCTAATAAATGGTAAGTTCTCAAATATAAAGGTCGATGGTATATGGCGAGCGAAAAAAGCGATGAAGAACAAATGTGGGATACATTTATCGGAAAGCTTGCTTTTGATGTCCAGCGATCTTTGGACAGATATAACGATGAAAACATTGAATCCAATAAGCGAGATGTCGTAAGAACTATAGTCGCTGCTATTGAAGGTATCACTTGGGCCTATCGGGAGCATGTTCAAGAAATTGGAATAACTTTGGAAGCTTCCAATTCTTTATATGATCTGGCTTTTTCAGAAAAAACGTACTCTATATCTGAAAAAGGTGACCTTAAGATGCGGCCCAACTTTATCCCCACCGTATCCATGATCCGGCTAATCACCAATAGAGCAAAAGAGTTATGTCCCCAGCTTGATATAGATTTCAGCGGTTCTGGTTGGTCAGATTTGCGGAAAGCAATTTCAATTAGGAATCGAATCACACATCCGAAAGCTAGTTCAGATCTCAAAATATCGGAAAGCGAAATTCAAACTGCAAGAAGCGGTTTCTTTTGGTTTATTAGCTTCGTTCCAGATGTGATGGGGCAGACCAATCAATCACTGCAAAAATATGCCAAAACTCTCACAAATTTTATTGAGGATCTAAAATCTGGCGATACGGAGGCGCTTAGGCTGTACAGATACATAGAATCAATCGACGAAAATTAAGCTAGGCCCAAGGCAGACTTATAGGTATCGAGTATCGCTTCCATTTCCTGCCGGTCATGGGCTTCCATTTTCCGCAGGCGCACGATCTGCCGCATGATCTTCGGGTCATAGCCTTGCGATTTCGCTTCGGAATAGACATCGCGGATATCGTCCGCCATGCCCTTTTTCTCTTCCTCGAGCCGCTCTACACGTTCAATATATAGACGCAGCTGGTCTGCGGCGACATTGCCTTCGCTCATGCTTTCATTCCCTTGAATTATGGTGATCGGATTCGTAGCCCGTCTTTAAGAGGCGTCGGCGTTTTTGGCCACGCTTTCCTTCATCTTTTTGAGCCGCTCCGGGGTTGCCTCGGTCTGATATTTTTTCTTCCATTCTTTGACCGGCATGCCATGAATTGCGTCCCGCGCCTCATCCTTGGTCATCGCGCCACCGGCGTCGTTGGTCGCTTCCATCACCCAGTCGGCCAGGCAATTGCGGCAGAAGCCGGCCAAGCCCATCAAGTCGATATTTTCAGCATCGTGACGGTGCTGCAGATGGTTTACCAGCCGGCGAAAGGCGGCAGCGGCGGCGGCATCGGATATTTGGTCGGTCATGTTCGTTTCCGTTGTTTTTTGTTTTTAACCTGTCATGAATCAGGAATAAGCACCCCGCAGATAAAACGCCACTAAGGAATTTGTGAATGGCATCGCCGATCTTCTCCCGCAACCGCAAGGTCAAAGTGCTGGCGACGCTGGGCCCGTCCAGCGGCAGTCCGGAAATGATCGAGAAACTATATCGCGCTGGCGTCGATGCCTTCCGGATGAATATGAGCCACGGCGAGCATGACGCGCATGCCGCCAATGTGAAATCGATCCGGGCGCTGGAAAAGCAAATCGGTCGGCCAATCGCCATTCTCGCCGATCTGCAGGGGCCAAAGCTGCGCATCGGCACATTTGCCAATCCGCCGGTGCTGCTGAAGGAGGGCGCACGTTTCACCCTCGACATCGTCAAGGAAAAGGGTGACGTCACCCGCGTCAGCCTGCCCCACAAGGAAATTTTGAGCACACTGCAGCCGGGTCACACCCTGTTGCTGGACGACGGCAAGATCCGGCTCGAAGTGACCAGCACCGATGGCAAAAGTGTCCAGACCAAAGTGATCGTCGGCGGCGAAATATCGGACCGCAAGGGCGTCAATGTGCCGGAAGTGGTGCTGCCGGTCAGCTCGCTGACCGACAAGGACCGCAAGGACCTGACCTTCGCGCTCGCACAGGATGTCGACTGGATCGCGCTCAGCTTTGTCCAGCGGCCCGAAGATGTCGCGGAAGCGCGGCGCCTGATCGGCGGCAAGGCGGCGCTGCTGGCCAAGATCGAAAAGCCCGCCGCGATCGACCGGCTCGACGAGATACTCGAACTGTCGGACGCGGTGATGGTCGCGCGCGGCGATCTCGGAGTGGAGCTCCTCCCCGAACAGGTCCCGCCGCTGCAGAAGAAAATTGTCGCCGCGGCCCGCAAGCTGGGCCGTCCGGTGGTGGTAGCGACCCAGATGCTGGAATCGATGATCAAGTCGCCGACGCCGACTCGTGCGGAAGTATCCGACGTCGCGACCGCCATCTATGACGGTGCCGACGCAATCATGCTCTCGGCCGAATCCGCCGTTGGCGACTGGCCGATCGAGGCGGCAACGATGATGGACCGGATCGCCGCGCAGGTGGAAAATGATCCGTCCTACGCCGACCGGGTGCATTTTACCGAAACCGTGCCCGATGAAACGACTGCGGATGCACTGGCCGCAGCGAGCTACAATATCGCTCGCACCATCGAGACATCGGCGATCGTCTGTTATACTTCGTCCGGTTCGACCGCTAGGCGGATGGCGCGCGAACGGCCTTCCGTGCCGCTGCTGGTGCTCACCCCCAACCGGCACACCGCCCGTCGCGTCGGTTTGCTGTGGGGTGCCTATGCCGTGGTCACCCGCGATGTCAGCGATTTCGAGGAAATGATCGCCAAGGCCAAGCGCATGGCCCTGCGCCACAAGCTCGGCGAGGCGGGATCCCGGTTGATCGTCTGTGCCGGGGTCCCCTTCGGCACTCCCGGCTCGACCAACCTGCTGCATGTGGTGCGGCTAAGCGGGGACGAACTCAAGCGCAGCTAGACGAACCTAAAGCAGGCCACGCGCGACCAGATCCAGTTCCAGCGCTCCGGCTGTTTCAAACAGATGCCCGGCTATTCCAAGGTCAGTTGCCGCCTCGATATTATCCAGACGATCATCAATGAACAGGCATTGCCCGGGCTTCCGATCAAAGCGGTTCAGTGCCAGATGATAGATCGCCGGGTCCGGCTTCATCAGCTTCTCATCGCCGGAGACGACGATATCCTCAAAGCAGTCGAAAACCGGCGCGTGCGGACGAAACCCCTGCCAGAATTCCGAGCCGAAATTGGTTATGCCGAAGATTGCCACGTTGTTTTGGTGGAGCCGCTTTACCAGATCCAGCGAACCCGGCACCGGCCCGGGAATCGTCTCGTTAAACCGCGCTGCATAGGCGCGGATATGCGATTCATATTTCGGGAAGGATATAATGCGCTCGGCTACCGTCTCGGCGAGCGGACGTCCCGCGTCGTGCTGAAAATGCCATTCCGGGGTGACAACATGTGCCAGGAACCAGTCCAGTTCCTGCGGGTCGTCGATCAATTTTATGAACAGGCAGCGCAAATCCCATCGATAGAGCACGTTGCCCACATCAAAGATTACGGTGTCGATTTTGGCGATGGTAGATGATCCCTACCAAATTGAGCGCAGTGCGCGATTAGCCCTGGCGTGCCTTGAACCGGCGATTCGTCTTGTTGATCACATAGGTGCGACCACGGCGACGGATGACGCGGCAATCCCGGTGACGGTTTTTAAGCGACTTCAAAGAGTTGCGGACTTTCATTTTGGTACCACGCCTTGATTATCTGAATTTCTTGAAAGCAGCCATGCTGCGTTGAAGCAGGGCAATTAAGGTCGGCGGCTGCCAAAGTCAAGCGACCAGCGCTATTCTCCGCGCATTTCGATCAGTTTGCGCTCCCAGGCCAGCGCATGGGCGATAATTTCATCGAGATCGGCATGTTTCGGCTGCCACGGAAAGCATTCCATGATCGCCCGATTGTCGGAAATCAGCGAATCGGGGTCGCCAGCGCGCCGCCCTTCCATTTTTCGCTCGATTTTCATGTTGGTGACCCGGTCGACGGCATCGAGCACCTCGAGCACCGAAAAACCGCGGCCATAGCCGCAATTGAGCAAATGGCTTCGATTCGGGTCGGCGATCAGCGCCTCCAGGGCAAGCACATGGGCATTGGCCAGGTCGGAGACATGGATATAGTCGCGCACGCCGGTGCCGTCCGGCGTAGCATAGTCGGTGCCAAAGACAGCGACGCTGTCGCGCTTGCCCAGCGCCGCTTCCACCGCGACCTTTATCAAATGGGTGGCACCAGCGGTCGACTGACCGGTCCGCGCCTGCGGATCGGCTCCAGCGACGTTGAAATAGCGCAAGGCACAGAAATTGAGGTCATGCGCCGCTGCAACATCGCGGAGCATATGCTCTGTCATCAATTTCGACATGCCATAGGGGTTGATCGGTAGCTGCGGCGTCGTTTCGCTGACCGGGCTTTCCTCGGGCATGCCATAGGTCGCGGCGGTCGAGGAGAAGATGAAATGATGTACCCCGCCGGTCACCGCCGATTCAATCAGGCTGCGGCTCTTGGCGCTGTTGTTGTGATAATATTTGAGCGGATTCTCGACCGATTCGGGCACGATGATCGAACCGGCAAAATGCATGATCGCACCAATATTCTCGTCCTTGATGATTCGGGCGAGCAGAGCGGAGTCCTCGATATCGCCTTCATAAAAGGCGATCCCTTCCGGCACCGCCCAGCGAAATCCGGTGGTCAGATTGTCGACCACCGCCACCGGCCAGCCCGCATCCCGCAGGGCGAACACAGCATGGCTGCCAATATAGCCAGCCCCGCCGGTGACCAATATCGTAAACGGTTTTGCCATCCTTTGTAGACCCCCATCAATTCTCAACAATGGCTATTTACCGCCCTGTTCTCACCAATCGTTTAAACGCGGTCGTCTGCGGATGCAATTTTTTACCACGGTCGCCGAGATTATGCGCTAATATGCCTTGGGGCGAGTTTAGGAGTGCGTATTATGGCCGGTTTTCCATCATTTTCTACCATGGCATTGGCAGGATTGCTCCTGACGGGATGCACGGCAATGACTCCCCCGGTTGATGTCACCCGGTTTCACAACGCGCAAATCGCGCCGATTGTCCCGGGCAGCGTCATCATCGAGGCCAATGTCACCGACGAGGGCTATAGCCGCAGCATCGAATATGCGACCTATTCTGCCGCCCTGTTGCGCGAATTGCAGCGCGTCGGCTTTACCGAGACCCGCGATAACACCGGCACCAGCCAATATATCGCAAGATATACGATCGACAGAGCCGTTCTGACCGCGAGCGGAGCCCGGTCACCGATCTCGGTCGGGGTCGGCGGCAGCACCGGCAGCTATGGTTCCGGCCTCGGTCTGGGCATCGGCATAAATCTTGGCGGCCAGCCGAAAGACAAGATCGTCACCGAATTGTCGGTTCGCATCAGCAGGCGCGACAACAGCAGTGTGATCTGGGAAGGCCGCGCATCGGTGGAGGCCAAGCAAGGGTCACCGGCATCGCAACCCGGGCTGGCCGCGGCGAAATTGGCCGAAGCCTTATTCAGGGACTTCCCCGGAGAGTCCGGAACCACTATCAGGGTAGAATGAGCATAAAAATCACCAGCGCTTTCGATAGCGGCAATATCGAAGTCCACGCCATAGAAGGCAACACCGCAAAACTGTCGATCCGCAAGGACAAGGACAGCGAGTTTTTCCAATGGTTCCACTTCCGGGTCGCTTGCCAGATCGGCGACGAACTGGAATTGAACATCGGCGGACTGAAAGACTCCGCCTATCCGCAGGGCTGGCCCGATTATAATGCCTGCGTCAGCGAGGACCGGGAATATTGGGGCCGCGCTGCGAGCAGCTATGATGAAGACAGTGGCACGCTGACGATTCGCTATACCGCCAGCAGCAATATCGTCTGGTTCGCCTATTTCGCGCCCTACAGCATCGAGCGCCATCACGACCTGATCGCCGAAACCGCCGGCTTTGAAGGCGTGACGGTGCAAACGCTCGGTCATAGCCTCGAAGGACAGCCGATCGACTGTATCGAACTGGGCAGCGGCGACAAGCAGGTCTGGCTCTACGCGCGGCAGCATCCCGGCGAGAGCATGGCCGAATGGTGGATGGAAGGCGCGCTGGAAATGCTCACGGACCCCGCCGATCCGCACGCGCGCCTGCTGTTACAGCATTGCCGCTTCCATATCGTCCCCAATATGAACCCCGATGGTTCGCGCAGAGGCCATTTACGAACCAATTTCGCTGGAACCAATCTCAACCGCGAGTGGCACGAACCGAGCGAGGAGAAATCTCCCGAGGTGCTATGCGTCCGCAACGCGATGGACAAAAGCGGTCTGGCCTTTGCCATGGATGTCCATGGCGATGAGGCGATTCCGGCGGTTTTCGTTGCCGGCTTCGAAGGCATTCCCTCGATCACTGACGCCCAGCTGGAAAAATATCACGGCTTCCGCGACCGCCTGGCCCAGCGCACTCCGGATTTCCAGACCGAACTCGGCTATCCGACCGCTGGCAAGGGCAAGGCCAATCTGTCGATGTCGACCAATCAGCTGGCCGAACGGTTCGGCGCGGTCACGATGACGCTGGAAATGCCGTTCAAGGACAAT
>PFJE01000180.1:12113-12385 GCA_002783865.1 Sphingomonadales bacterium CG_4_10_14_3_um_filter_58_15 | reverse complement strand
GCCAGCGAACGGATCATGTCCGCTTCCACAACCGGATCATCGGTTTTTGGCAGCTTGATTGCGCCGGAAGCAATCGCTTCTTCCAGCTCCGCAGCGCTGTCGGCCAATGACCGCAGCGACAGGCTCAAAGTACCCAGAGTCTGGGCGACGGAGATCTGCTCGGCGATTTTGGGCGTGGCTTCAAGCGTAACCAGCTTGGCCTTCTGGGCGTATTGCTGGCCCTCTTCATTCTTTGATGCGACAACCCGGTTGTCGGTGGCGAGCACGCGCAG
>PFJE01000180.1:0-12088 GCA_002783865.1 Sphingomonadales bacterium CG_4_10_14_3_um_filter_58_15 | reverse complement strand
GCCCTGGACAGACTGGGTCAACATCAGATCGACGCGGTCGCCCGGGAATACGAAACCAGCGACGCCGGTCAGGCCGGAGACGGGAATCGTGACGGCGCGCATGCCGGGGCCGAGTGCTGCGGCCAGAAAGCCGCGATCGCCCGGCGCAACGAGCGAGCCTTTGGTAACCGGTTGGCCGGCAGTGACTGGGCTGCGAACGACGGTGCCAGCAAGCAATCCGACGTCGGTGTCTTCTTTCTTGAAATAGGCGTCCTCGATCAGGTCTTTCGGCCATGGCTGGAAGCGGAAACTGTCGGGTGTGATAATCGTGCCGACGGGGAGTGCGCGGGTGGCAACGAGAATTTCCCCGCCTACCACTTCGGCTTTTTTGGCTGCGACTTGCGGCGCGGAGGCACCATCAAACATATTTTTTGCCAGTAGTGCCGTGACAGCGGCCACGATCAGCGCACCAATCAGCAAAATGATTTTCTTCTTGTCCATGACGTCTCACGCCTCCTGAATGCCCCCGCCCAAATGGTTCCGTTGGCGGTCACTGCCTCTTTCGAGTAAAATGGTTAAAATATCGTTTGTGAACTTTGCCCCGCTATGCCCCAGATCATCCAAAGCCCGGAAAAAGCGATGGCGACACCATAAGGGACCTTTATTGGGCCTTCGATCTTTCGGATTTGCTTGCTGATCATCATTAACAGCGTCAGCAGGCCGCCGGCGATTGACATGATCACCAGCAACTCGAGAAAGGTCAGCCATTGCATCCACAGGGCCAGCGCGCTCAGCAGTTTGACGTCGCCCCCACCCATGGCGCCGATTGCAAACATTCCGGCAAATATGGTGAAGATGATCGCCGCCAAAGCGATTTGACCGACCATGTCCGGCCAGAACGCCATGCCGCTAATCACCCAGAAGACCGGCGCGCCCAGGGCAATGGCAAGGTTGAGCCAGTTTGAAATATGGCGACTTTTGAGATCGGTAACCGCAGCAACAATCAGTGCAATTGCCAATCCGCCCCAGAGCAAGTAGATGAAGGTTTCGCTATCCATAGACAGACCGTCTAGTTAATTTGCCTTACCAAATAGTAACCACGATTCCCGGAGCGATTTTTGTCTTCCGACACTGCGACCATGATAAAGCGTGATATGACAGACTTGAACGATGAGCGCTTCGATCGCCGGTCCGTCCCGTCGGATGTGATAGAAGAGCCGTGGATTGGGCCCGATGGTTGGGAGTTCCGGAAACTGGACTGGCGGTGCGAGGATCAGCAGGACGGACCGCGAGGCTCTATCCTGTTCATGACCGGGCGAGCGGATTTCTACGAAAAATATCTGGAAACATTTCATGATTTCCACGCGCGGGGATGGAATGTTACCTCTGTCGACTGGCGCGGCCAGGGCGGATCGGGAAGGTGCGGGCCTCACCCGCATGTCGGGCATATTGATGATTTCGCCACCTGGGTGCGGGATCTGGTGGCTTTGTACGATCAATGGCAGACCAGCCACCCTGGGCCGCATGTGGTGCTCGGTCACAGTATGGGAGGGCATCTGGTGCTGCGCGCGCTGACCGAGCAACGCATTCATCCCGATGCGGCCATATTGAGTGCTCCAATGCTCGCCCCTGCTGGCGGCAGTATGCCGGAATGGATAGCGCAGGGAGTCGCCAAGCTGATGTGCGCGATCGGTCGTGCCGACCGGCGGGCCTGGAAGCCGAACGAAAATCCGCTGGAGCCTTATGTGCCGAGGCAAGCCTTGCTGACCCATGATGCTGCCCGCTATTCGGACGAGTTTTTCTGGTTCCGCAAACGGCCTTTCGTGCGACTGGGGCCAGCCAGCTGGAGGTGGGTCGAACGCGCCTACGCCTCGACCCGATTGTTGCGCAACCGGCAAAGGCTGATGAAGATGGACATACCGATCCTTGTATTGGCGACATCGACCGACGAACTGGTCGATAACCCGACCATCGAGCGTGCGGTGCATCTGATGCCAGACGCCGAAATGAAACTGTTCGGTCCGGAATCCGCCCATGAAATATTTCGCGAGGTCGATGATGTGAGGCGTGCCGCGCTTGATGCATGCTTCGCCTTTCTTGACCGGGTGGCACCCAAAACATGAAGCATTATGATGTTGCCATAATCGGTGCCGGTATCGCCGGAGCCAGTATCGCCTCTGAAATTGGCGCGGATCGGTCGGTGCTGCTGCTCGAAGCCGAGGAGCATCCGGGCTATCATTCCACCGGGCGCTCCGCTGCTTTCTGGACAGAAAGCTACGGCGGTCCGCTGGTCCAGCCACTGACATCCGCTTCCCGGGCTTTTCTGGAAAATCCGCCGCCGGAATTTTCGGAGTCCAGTTTCCTGCGCCGGCGCGGTGCGGTCAATATAGCCCGCGACGATCAGGAAAATCTGGTGGAGCAGTTTTTGACGGATTTTGCCGATAATGGTCTCGCCATGGAGCGCTGGACCTGGGCGCAAGCGGCTTCCCTTGTTCCCGATCTGAAGCCGGACTGGACCCACGCGATATATGAACCCAACTGCCGTGATATCGATGTCGCGGCACTGCATGCTGCCTATTTGAGAGACGCCAAGCGCCATGCGGTGGATCTGGTCTGCCGGGCACCGGTCAGCCAGATCGGGCGGCAGAACGGTGGCTGGGCGTTGAACGCAAGAGATGAGACCTATCGTGCAACGGTTCTGGTTAACGCGGCCGGCGCATGGGCCGATGGCATCGCCGGATTGGCCGGCGCCCAACCGATCGGCATCCAGCCGTTGATCCGCAATATGGTGCAGATCGAAACCGATCCGCCTTCGACCCGGAATATGCCGCTGGTTGTCGGTCTGGACGGCAGCTTCTATTTCAAGCCGGAAGCGGGGGGCAGCTACTGGCTTAGCCCACATGATGAAATTCCGACCGAAGCCGGGGATGTCGCTCCGGACGAATTGAGCGTGGCGATTGCCATCGACCGGTTTGAAAAAGTGATGGATGTGGCGGTCAAGCGGGTTGCCCGAAAATGGGCCGGGTTGCGCAGCTTTGCGCCGGACCGGCTCCCGGTGATCGGGTTCGATTCTGCGACCGATGATTTTTTCTGGTTCGCGGGGCAGGGCGGTTTCGGCATTCAGACCGCCCCGGCTGCCGCGAAATTGGCACGATCCCTTCTGCTTGGCCAGCCGCCGGATTCAAGTTTGCGTACGGTCGATGCTAGCCTCTACGCGGCCTCGCGCTTTTCCTAGGCCACATCATTTTACAACTGGATGGTTGCGCGTACCGCTGACTGGCCTATCGTTTCTTCTCCGCGAGCAGAAGGAGAGCATAGCCATGGCGCATACATTTGAGATTTGGAAAGACAAGAAGAGCGAATTTCGGGTTCGCTTCCAATATAACGGCGAAGTGATTTTCTGGACCGAGGGCTATACCAGCAAAGCCAGTGCCAAGAATGCGATCAATTCGATCCTGGAATATGGTCCCGATGCCGAGATTATAGACAATAGTTAGGAGCGGGTCCTAGTAATGGTTGCGAGCGGCTTCGAGCGCGGCGTCGCTGGCCAACTGGTCTGCCCGTTCATTGTCAGCATCGCCATCATGACCCTTGACCCAAAGCCATTCGATCTGATGCGGCTCGACCGCCTTTAGCAGGTCCTGCCAGAGATCGGCATTTTTGACCGGCTTTCTGGCCGCAGTGCGCCAGCCGTTCTTCTGCCAGCCAAAAATCCATTGGGTAATCCCGTCTTTCACATATTTGCTGTCGATCGACAACTTCACCTTGCAGGGACGCTTGAGTGCGTTCAGCGCCTCGATTGCCGCGCGCAACTCCATCCGGTTGTTGGTCGTATTAGGCTCGCCTCCGGAAATCTCTTTCTCGGTGCTGCCATGACGGATCAAGGCGCCCCAGCCGCCAGGCCCGGGATTGCCCTTGCAGGCACCATCGGTGGCGATTTCTACGGTTTTCGTTTCGGTCATGGTGTGAAAATTTCCGGGTGGGCCTGATAATATTGCAGCCGATGGAGAAAGGCCTGTGGGTCCTTGCGGGTCACCAGCGCGCCGGCAGGCGTATTGATCCAGTCATAGGCCCGGGTGAGCAGAAAACGGAGCGCCGCGCCGCGGGCCAGCAGGGGGAGCGCCTGGCGCTCGGCTTCGCTGAGGGTGAAGGCGGAATGATAGCCGCTGATCAGCGCTTTCGATACCGGTCCGCGAAAATCCGTGCCGTCTTCGGAAAAGCACCAGGCCGCATGGGTCACCGCCAGATCATAGGCGCGGATGTCGGTGCAGGAAAAATAAAAGTCGATCAGGCCGGTAACCTGATCACCGAGCATCAGTACATTGTCGGGAAACAGGTCGGCGTGAATGGCCGATCGCGGCAGCCCGTGCGGCCAATGTGCATCCAGATGGTCGAGTTCCTGCGCGATCGCTGTTGCCAGGCCGGGCGCTATATTATCGAGCTGCGCCGGGCCGCATTGTTCGGCCAATGCTCGCCAGCCATCATGATCCAGAATATTGCGCCGTTCCTGCTCAAAGTCCGCCAGTGCGCGATGCATGTCGCCCAATGCCTGACCCGTAGATCGCGCCTGGGCTTCAGTCGGATGGCTTACCGACACGCCGGGTAGAAAGACGATCAGGCAGGCGCTGCGCCCGCACAATTGCTGGATCTTTTCCCCGTCGCGGTCGGCAATCATCGGTGGCACAAGGCAGCCGTGCTCCGCCAGATGATCGAGCAAAGCGATAAAAAACGGAAGATCTGCGGGGTCGACCCGCTTTTCATACAGAGTCAGAATATATTTGCCCTGCGTGGTTTCCAGCAAATAATTGCTATTCTCAACGCCCTCGGCAATGCCTTTGGCGGAGACGAGCGTACCGACATCAAAACGGCAGAGGAACTGGCCGATTTCCTCTGCGCTAACCTTCGTGTAGACCGCCATCAGGCCGCTTCGAGACCACGCGGTAATTTGAAGACCATATTCTCTTCTGCGGTCTTGACCTTTTCTGTCCGAATTTCAAAATGTTCCTCGAGCCGAGTGACGACTTCGCGAACCAGTATCTCCGGTGCCGAGGCGCCGGCGGTCAGTCCTACTTTGCTGACGCCGTCGAACCAGGCAAAGTCGATTTCATCGGCCCGCTGGATCAATTTGGCAGCAGCACCGCTGCGTTCGGCGACCTCCACAAGGCGCAGGCTGTTGGAACTGTTGGGTGCGCCGATGACCAGCACAAGTTGGCAGGTTACGGCGATTTTTTTCACCGCGTCCTGACGGTTGGAGGTGGCGTAGCAAATATCTTCGCCTTTGGGCCCGACAATATTGGGAAAGCGGGCCTGCAGTGCATCGACAATGGCACGTGTGTCATCGACCGACAGGGTCGTCTGGGTCAGAAAGGCCAGCGCCTCGGGATCCTCGGGTTGCAGCGCGTGTACATCAGCGAGCGTTTCAACCAGCGTCATCTGTCCGTCTTCGACCTGGCCGAAGGTGCCGATGACCTCGGGGTGATTGGCATGGCCAACGAAAATGATATGCCGGCCCGCTTCGGTTTGCCGTTCGGCCTGCCGGTGCACTTTGGAAACCAGCGGGCAGGTGGCATCGAGATATTCCAGGCCGCGTTCTTCGGCTTTATGGGGTACCGCCTTGGGAACGCCGTGCGCGGAAAATACCACGGGGACGCCATCGGGCACCTCGTCCAGCTCTTCGACGAATATTGCGCCCAGTTTCTTCAATTCATCGACGACATAGCGGTTATGCACGATTTCGTGCCGGACATAGACCGGCGCGCCGTATTTTTTTATCGCCAGCTCGACGATTTTTATCGCTCTGTCGACGCCCGCACAAAAGCCGCGAGGCGTGGCCACAAGCAAGTCTATCTGCCGTTTCTGCTTATCTGAATGAATCATGTTCAACACCTTAGGGAATAACTGCGCTGACGAAAAGCCTGTCTGTTCATCTTATGGACGGTTGCACCGCATTAAAGGCCCAGATAAGGGTTGCGAAATTTTTATCGGTGCGCATGGAGCCTATGTGTGTTGTCCGTGATCAAAGACAAGGATTGAAAATGATGGCGAATGGCCGGTTGAAAAAAATGTTTTTGGCAGGGGTCACGGTTCTCGCCGTTACCGGATGTGCACAAAAAGGCGCGCTTGATGTCAGTTCAGGCGTAGGCGTTTCCGTCACCCGCTCGGGTTGTCCCGCGGTTGCGGTGCCGAACCATACCGGTGACATCACTATTTTCAATCCGGCAAACAGCACCGATGCCAGCGCCATCGACGTGGTGGCGAACATCACCAACGTCCGCTCGACTTGCAACAGCGAAGGCGCCCGGATCTATACCGAAGCGACGTTCGACGTCTATGCTTCGCGGACTCGTCCGAGCGGTGCCCGCACCGTAACAATCCCCTATTTTTCGACCGTGATCCAGGGCGGCACCGCCGTGGTGGCGAAGCGGATCAGCAATGTGACGGTGCAATTTGCCGACGGTGCCTATCGGGCAACCGCTTCTGGCAAGGCGGGCTCCTATGTTGACGCCTCTGCTGCGCGGTTGCCGGAGGACGTGGTTGAGCGCCTGACCCGCAAACGCAAGCCCGGAGACCCCGATGCGGCGCTCGATCCGCTGGCTGATCCGGCGATCAAGGCAGCCGTCACCCGCGCCTCGTTCGAGCTGCTCATCGGTTTTCAGCTCACCCCGGCGCAGTTGCAGTATAACGCGACCCGATAGAGTCGCCGGACCGTAAGAATGAATCTGCCTGAACAACTCGGGCCCCTTTTTCTATGACGAATTGAACCAATCATGCTGTTCCATATTTTTCAGAACCATATTGATGCGATATTGGATGATTTGACCAATGCCGGGACGCTCCCGGCTGGAATAGACCGGTCGAACGTGACTCTGGAACCTCCGCGCGATCCGTCGCACGGCGACCTGTCGACCAACGCTGCGATGGTCCTGTCGAAAGCGGCTGGCATGAAGCCGCGCGATCTCGCCGAGCAAATTGTCGAAAAGCTGGGTGTGCTGGATGATGTGCAAGCGGTCGATATTGCCGGTCCCGGATTCATCAACCTGCGGGTGGCCTCGTCGGTACTGCTCGGCGAACTGCTTGAAATAGAAAAAATGGGCGACGAATATGGCCGCTCCGACAAGGGCAGGGGTGTGACCGTCAATATCGAATATGTCTCCGCCAATCCGACTGGCCCGATGCACATGGGCCATTGTCGGGGTGCGGTGGTCGGCGATGCGTTGGCTGACCTGCTGCAGGCGGTAGGTCACAAGGTCATCCGCGAATATTATGTCAATGATGCCGGGTCGCAGGTCGACACGCTCGCCCGTTCGGCGCACCTGCGCTATCTTGAGGCGCTGGGAGAAGAGATCGGCACGATACCCGAAGGTCTCTATCCGGGCGATTATCTGAAGCCGGTCGGCGAGGCTCTGGCCGCTGAATTTGGCGACACATACAAGGATAGCGATGAATCCGAATGGCTGCTGATCTTCCGCAAGGCGGCGGTGGCCAAGATGATGGACATGATCCGTTCCGATCTGGCCATGCTCGGAATCCGGCACGATGTCTTCTCGTCCGAGGCGGAGCTGCACGAAGCCGGCAAGGCGGAAATTGCCGAGGCGGATCTGCGATCCCGCGATCTGGTCTATGACGGCGTGCTCGAGCAGCCCAAGGGCAAGGTGATCGAGGATTGGGAAGCGGTCGAACTGCCGCTGTTCCGGTCAACCCAATTTGGCGATGATCAGGACCGGCCGATCAAGAAATCCAACGGCCGCTGGACCTATTTCGGCGGCGATCTCGCCTATCATTTTCAAAAGGCGCAGACCGCCGACGAACTGATCGACATTTGGGGTGCAGACCACAGCGGCACAGTCAAGCGGATCAAGGCGGCGGTCGCCGCGCTGACCGAGGGCAAGACCAAATTCGATGTGAAGCTGGTGCAGATGGTGCGGCTGTTGCGCAACGGCGAACCGGAGAAAATGTCGAAACGCTCGGGTAATTTTGTCACCATCGCCGATATGGTCGAGGAGGTCGGCAAGGACGCCGTGCGCTTCACCATGCTGACCCGCAAGGCCGATGCGCAGATGGACTTTGATTTCGCCAAGGTCATGGAAGCCTCGCGCGACAATCCGGTCTTCTATGTGCAATATGCCCATGCCCGGATTCAGTCGACCCTGCGCAAGGGAGCGGACGAAGGTGTGACGCCGTCGGCGGACCATCTCGACCGTCTCGGCGAAGAGGAGATGGACCTGATCAAGATGGCCGCGCAATTCCCGCGGATCATCGAATCAGCAGCAGCATCGCGGGAACCGCACCGAGTCGCATTCTATCTCAATGATCTCGCAGCCGCTTTTCACGGCTTTTATAATCTCGGCAATGACCGGCCTGAGAAGCGGATCATAATGGTTAACGACCCGGAAACGACATCGGCGAGGCTTTTCTTAGCCAAGAATATAGGGCAGACTATAAAAAATGGTCTCGCGCTGATGGGTGTCGAGGCCGCAGAATCGATGTGATCGGCCCTTTGGCTAACGGAGCATATAATGTCAGACACCACCCGCGACAGTCTTGATCTGGACGAAGAAGAACGTCTCCCCTGGCTGGAATCCGCTGAAGATTATGACGACGGCGACGAATATTCGCCGATCCGGGTGGCGCTGTTCGTCGGCGCAGGCTTGCTGTTGCTCGCAGCAATCGTTGGCGGCATTTACTGGTTGCAGAACCGTGACGGCGGCGGTCTGGATGGCACCGGCGAATTGATCACGGCCCAGGAGGGCGACTACAAGGTCCGCCCCGACGATCCACAGGCGCGGCAGTTTGAAGGCGAGGGCGATGCCAGCTTCGCTGCCAGCGAAGGTCAGGAAACACCGGCACAACTGGGTGATCCGGTCGCTACGGAAGCGCCGATCCGCAAGCCGGATGCGGCGCCAGCCGCAAACGCTGCGGGATCCGCACTGATCCAGCTCGGTGCCTTCAGTTCCGCCAGCCTCGCCGACAGCAGCTGGTCGGGCTATGCCCGGCGGTTTGAAGCGATCGGCTCGCTGCCGAAAAAGATCATTCCCGGCAAGCTGGATGGGGGCACGATCTACCGGCTGAACGCAGTGGCGCCGAGCCGCGAGGCGGCGCAGCAGATTTGTAACAATCTCAAGGCTGCGGGCGAAAGCTGCCTAGTCGTTCGCTAGTGCGGGCCGAATAGATGGTTGAAGCGCTGTGGATAAGGGCGCTTTCGGCTTTACCCGGCTGCCAAACGGCGCAAGTGTAAGATATGTTGCGTGAAAAGAGTTTATCATGGCTATGACACCGGCGGTTTTTGGAATCACGGGCCTGAGCTTGACCGCCGAAGAACAGGCGTTTTTCCGCGATTGCGATCCGGCAGGCTACATCATTTTTGGCCGCAATATCGAGAGCAAGGCGCAGCTGCGGGCGCTGACCGACGAATTGCGCGCGCTCCATGGCCGCGACGATCTGGCGATATTGATTGATCAGGAAGGTGGTCGCGTCGCGCGGATGCAGGAGCCGGTGTGGCCCAAATTTCCGGCCGGGGAAGTGTTCGACAAGCTTTACGACATTGCGCCCGCGACCGCGATCGAGGCAGCGCGTATCAATGCCCAGGCGATTGCCGTCAGCCTTCGCGAAGTGGGGATCACGGTAGACTGCCATCCGCTGCTGGATGTTCGCCAGCCCGACGCCAATAATGTCATCGGCGACCGCGCGCTCGGCAGCGAACCGATGCGGGTTGCGGCATTGGGCCGGGCGATACTCGATGGACTGCAACGCGGCGGTGTGGTCGGCGTGGTCAAACATCTGCCGGGCCATGGCCGGACCAGCGTCGACACGCACAAGGCTTTGCCGACGGTCACCGCCAGCGACAATCAGCTGGAACTGGATCTCGCGCCGTTCAGGACGCTGAATCAAGCGCCGATGGGCATGACCGGCCATTTGCTGTTCACCGCCTGGGATGCAGAGCAGCCGTCGACGCTGTCGAAAATTGTCATTCAGGATATCATTCGCGACCGGATCGGCTTTGACGGGCTGCTGTTCACCGACGATCTTGACATGGAGGCGCTGTCCGGAACCGTGCCAGAGCGGGCCGAACGGGCGCAGGCAGCAGGCTGCGATATCGCGCTCAATTGCTGGGCGAGGACGGATGACATGGTCGGGATTACCGAACGGCTGAGCCCGATGTCTGACAAGACGCGGCAGCGACTGGATCGCGCGATGGCGACGATCGCGGACACAAAGAATGCCGATGACGGCGACGGCTTGGCTGACTTGCTCGCTCGCCGTGATGGACTGTTGGCAGCGGCAGCATGAGCGGCGCGCCGGAGAACGAGGGTTTCTTTTTTCCGGCAGACCCGGCCGCATCCGATGAGGATTCGCTGACCCTGAATATCGACGGCTGGGAAGGGCCGCTCGATCTGCTGCTCGCCCTGGCGCGCAACCAGAAGGTGGATTTGCGCGAGATATCGATCCTCGAACTGGTCCAGGAATATCTCAAATATATCGCCAGCGCCCAGACCCTGCGGCTGGAGCTGGCGGCGGATTATCTGGTGATGGCGGCCTGGCTGACCTATTTGAAATCCGGTTTGCTGCTGCCCAAGGATCCGGAGATCGACCCGTCGCCCGAAGAGCTGGCGCTGCGGTTGCAGATGCGGCTGGAGCGGCTGAACGCGATGCGGGAATCCGGTGCTCGGCTGCTGGCCAGAGACCGGATCGGACGGGACGTCTTCATGCGCGGCGCACCGGAAGGGCTGCGCGTGGTCAAGGACCGGCAGTGGCAGGCGGAATATTATGACCTGATCTCCGCTTACTCGCGGGTCAAAAGACGCAGCGCGCCGGCGATTCACATCGTCCGGCAACGGATGGTGATGACGCTGGAAGATGCGCTGGCGCGGGTATCGATGATGCTGGGTGAAGCGATCGACTGGATGGATATCCGCCATTTCCTGCCGCCTGGCGCACCGCCCGAACTGCGCAAGTCAGCGCTCGCTTCCAGTTTTCTGGCGACGCTGGAACTGGCCCGGCAGGGCAAATTGGAGCTGCAGCAGGAAAGCAGTTTTGCACCGCTCAGGATAAAGGCGACGACACATGGACGAGCATGACCGGGAAGACAGCAGCCTGATCGAACTGGCACCCGAAACCATGGATATTGGCAAACGGGCGGTCGAGGCGACGCTGTTCGCCTCGGAAAAGCCGATGACGATTGCCGATATCCGGGCTTATGTCGGCGATGAGCTGGATGTTCGCCAGATATTGGCGGACCTGCAGCAGGATTTCCAGCATCGCGGCATCGTCCTGATCAAGACCGGCGACCGCTGGCATTTCCAGACCGCGCAGGATCTTTCTCACCTGTTGCGTCGCGAACGGGCCGAGCTGCGCAAGCTCAGCCGCGCCGGCATGGAGACGCTGGCGATCATCGCCTATCATGAGCCGGTCAGTCGCGCGGAGATCGAGGCCATCCGCGGCGTTCAGGTGGCCAAGGGCACGCTTGATGTGCTGATGGAAGCCGGCTGGGTGCGCCCCGCAGGCCGCCGCGAAGTGCCGGGCAGGCCGTTGATCTATGCGACCACGGCGGAATTTCTGACCCATTTCGGCCTGCAGAGCCGCAAGGATCTGCCCGGCATTGATGAACTGAGGGCGGCAGGATTGCTGGATCCCGTCGATCTGGCGCTTGAGCAAATGGAAGCCGATGCCGAAGCGGAAACCGAGGCCGAGGAGGATGCAGAAGAGTCCCCTGAACAAGAGTTTGCAGACGATGACGGTGTTTTGCTGGAAAACCATGGCGAAAGCGCTTAAATAGGTCGCATAAGGAGAATATCGCATGCAACCGAGTATTTGGCAGATTCTAATAGTAGCGGCCCTGGTCCTGATTCTGTTTGGTCGCGGCCGAATTTCTGAAATGATGGGCGATGTCGGCAAGGGCATCCGCTCTTTCAAGCAAGGCATCACCGAGGAAGAGGCAAACGCGGCGAAGCCAGCCCCACCGGCCCCCCAGATTGACAGCAAGACCGCCGACACGCCGACCGAGACCAGCAAGACCGCTGACAAGACGGCTGGTTGATCTGTCCGGTCCTTGGACTGAGGCCCACATAATATATGTTTGACCTATCCATATCCGAGATCGCGATTATCGCGA
>PFJE01000110.1:3571-6226 GCA_002783865.1 Sphingomonadales bacterium CG_4_10_14_3_um_filter_58_15 | reverse complement strand
GCGCCGAGTGGCAGGGTCTTGCCGTCATGGACAAGATTTACCGCGGCGAATTGTTCGATGAGAAAGTCGATTTTATCCACCACCTGATCGCCATTCAGATGGTCGAGCAACAAGCCGAATTCGTCGCCGCCGATGCGCGCCACTACGTCCGTCAGCCGGGTATGGGTTTTCAATATTTCGGCCAACCGCACCAGTAGTGCATCCCCGGCAGCATGACCATGCTCGTCATTTATCGCCTTCAACTTGTCGACGTCGAGGAACAGCACGGCACAATTGTCGCCATATCGCCGACAACGCTCGACCCGGTTCTCAAGGCTCTCAACAAAAAAACGACGGTTTGAAAGCCCGGTAAGCGCATCGTGATAAGCGTGCTGCTTCATTTCAGCGAGTTCCTCTTTCAGCGCAACTATTTCCTGCTCCAGTGTAGGGCAGTTAGCACAATGTTGATGATGGCTTACGCGATGCTGTTGCATTTTATTTATGATTCCCAATCGTGACCAGACATATATTTATATATATTTCAAAGCACAACAGGATTATTCATGTCTTCACACTAAATATTTCATTTAGCCTAGTTGCGCGTCGCAATTGATGGGCGATAACTTGTCAGCAGCAAAATTTAGAACTCCCATATGTGTCATTGCGTCCGCATCCATTCCCGACTAAACCGCATTGCTTCCGCAGCATTTGTCAGGGGCAAAAATGGTCGAAGCACCTCCTCCGGTTGGAATAATCATGGGCAGCCAGTCCGACTGGCCCACGATGCAGCTCGCGAGCGACATTCTGAATAAACTCGGCATATCCCATGAAGCGAAGATTGTGTCGGCCCACCGCACGCCCGGCCGCCTCTATGACTATGCGACTTCAGCGGCAGAGCGCGGACTGAAAGTGATCATCGCGGGTGCGGGCGGCGCGGCCCATCTGCCCGGCATGGCCGCATCGATGACCCGGATTCCGGTACTCGGCGTGCCAATCCAGTCCAAGGCTTTGAGCGGCATCGACAGCCTGCTTTCGATCGCGCAGATGCCAGCGGGTATCCCGGTCGGTACGCTGGCAATCGGCGAAGCGGGCGCCAAGAACGCGGCCTTGCTGGCTGCAGCGATCCTCGCCAATTCTGATCTGGCTTTGGCCGAACGGCTGGACGCCTGGCGCGCGGCGCAGACGGACGCCGTGGCCGACCAGCCTGAATAACCAGATCCTATGAAAACACTTCCTCCCGGATCAACCATCGGCATATTGGGCGGCGGCCAGCTCGGCCGGATGCTAAGCGTTGCGGCGGCGCAGCTCGGCTATCGCTGTCATATCTATGCCCCCAATGGCAATAGCGTGGCGGCCGAAGTCGCCGCCGAGTTCACCTGCGCGCAGGATGACGATATCGCCGCGCTGACGCGCTTCGCCGAGAGCTGCGACGTGATCACTTTTGAGTTTGAAAATGTGCCGGTCGGTCCGCTGCACCAGATCGAGGCCTGCGCACCGCTGCATCCGCCGATCGCGGCGCTGGACATCGCGCAGAACCGGATTGCCGAAAAGAATTTCGCCCGCGATCACGGCGGTACGACGGCGCCCTTTGCTGAAGTCAGGGATCGCGCAGGACTGGATAAAGCGGTGGCCGAGACCGGCGCACCGGCAATCCTCAAGACCATCCGCATGGGCTATGACGGCAAGGGACAGTCGCGCATTCAGCCGGGCGACGAGCTTGACCAGCACTGGGATGCAGTGGGCCACCAGCCCTGCGTCGCCGAGGGGTTCGTCACCTTCAGCCATGAATTTTCGGTGATCCTGGTGCGGGCACAGGATGGCGAAATCCGGTTTTGGGATACACCGCACAATATGCACGATGACGGCATCTTGGCGGTCTCTGTCGCCCCTGCCCCCGAAGCCATATTGACGCAGCAGGATGCCGCTCGCGAGCTCGCCGCGAAAATGGCCGAAACCATGAACTATGTCGGCGTGCTGACCTGCGAATTTTTTGCCACCGTAGACGGGCCGGTGTTCAACGAGATGGCCCCGCGCGTGCACAATAGTGGCCACTGGACCATCGAGGGTGCGATCACCAGCCAGTTTGAAAACCATATCCGGGCGATTTGCGGACTGCCGCTGGGTGACACCGGCCTCGCCGCGAAAAGGGTCGAGATGCACAATCTGATCGGGGTCCAGGCGGATGACTGGCAGGCGTTGCTGGGCGATGGCGCCAACCACCTGCATCTCTATGGCAAGGGCGAGTGCCGACCGGGCCGAAAAATGGGGCATGTCACCAAATTATATTTCTAATTTGCAGTCCGGCGGAACTGCGCTAGTCGTCGCGCATGAATCATCCTGAAATCATTTTCTTTCTTGCCCGCGCCGACAATGGCGTGATTGGCGATGGCGATAGCATTCCCTGGCGGCTGCCCGAGGATCAGCGGCGGTTCAAGCGGCTGACCATGGGCAAGCCGATGATCATGGGCCGCAAGACCTTTGACAGCTTGCCCGGCCTATTGCCCGGACGGCGGCATATCGTGCTCAGCCGGGACAAGGCCTGGGAAGGCGATGGCGCGGAGGTCGCGAGCAGCGTCGAGAACGCTCTGAAAATGGCCAATGCGCCACATATTGCGGTGATCGGCGGTGCCGAAATCTACAAGGCGTTTTTGGGCAAGGCCGACCGGATCGAGCTGA
>PFJE01000110.1:0-3564 GCA_002783865.1 Sphingomonadales bacterium CG_4_10_14_3_um_filter_58_15 | reverse complement strand
GCATAGCGAGCCGAAGGGTGATGTAAAAATGCCTGCGTTTGACGAAGCCATCTGGGAAGAAACGGCGCGCGAGGATCATGACGGAAAAAATGGTCAGCCCGGCTACAGCTTTGTCACCCTGAAACGAAAGTTGCCATGAAGAAAATCGTGCTGACACTGCTGGTTCTCATTGCGATTGCGATCGGTGCCTTTCTGATCTTCGGGCCGGCCTGGTTCGAGAAGCAGACCAATATGGTCGACGGCAAGCCGTTGCCGGCGATCAGTGCCGAAGCGCAGAAGCTACATGACAGCCTGATGATCGTTGATCTGCACGGCGATACCTTGCTGTGGAAACGCAAGATTACCGACAGCGCCGACTATGGCCATATCGATCTCAAGCGGATGGAAGAAGGCAATGTCGGGCTGCAGGTTTTTTCGAGCGTCACCAAGACGCCGCGCGGCCAGAATTACGACAGCAACAGCGCCGATACGGATAACATAACTTTGCTTGCGATGACCCAGTTGCAGCCGATGCGGACCTGGTTTTCCTTGCTCGAGCGACAGCTGTATCATGCCCTGAAGCTTGACCGTGCGGTAAAGGACAGCGCCGGGGCTTTGGCAAAAATCAGCAATGCAGCCGATGTCGACGGGCTCGTTGAATTCCGCGCCCGGGAAAACCGCCCGATTGGCGTGCTCTTCTCTGCGGAAGGGCTTCAGACATTGGAAGGCAAGCGCGAGAATCTGCAGAAACTGTATGATTCCGGCATGCGGATGGCCGGGCTGGTGCATTTTTTCGACAATGAGCTGGCCGGATCGATGCATGGCGAGAAGAAAGGCGGGCTGACCAAATTCGGACGGACCATCGTCCGCGATATGGAGCAGAAGGGGATGATCGTCGATATCGCCCATTCGAGCCACGCCACGGTTGCCGATATTCTCAAAATGGCGAAGCGTCCGGTGGTATCGAGCCATGGCGGCGTGCAAGCGGTGTGCAAGGTCAATCGCAATCTGACCAATGCCGAAATCAGGGGCGTGGCAGCGACCGGTGGAGTGATCGGACTGGGTTACTGGGATGGTGCGATGTGCGATACCAATCCGAAGACCGTGGCGAAAGCGGTCAAGCATGTCCGCGATTTGGTCGGGATCGAGCATGTTGCGCTGGGCAGCGACTTTGACGGCGCGGTGACCACGCGATTCGACACTAGCGAGATTGTCCAGATTACCCAGGCGCTGATGGATACGGGCTTCACGGAAGCGGAAATCCGCGCGGTGATGGGGCTGAATGCGCTGCGGGTGATCAAGGCGGGTATCGAGCCGCTGCCGAAACCAGGCGTTGCGCCGCAGGGTGAAGTGACACCGGCGACACCGCTGGTGGTCAAGCCCGGTGCGGATGCGCGCGAACTGGTTACGGAATAGCGGCCCGTCGGCCTGGGCCTGACGAACTGGTTGCGCACGCCATGCACCTTGATTGTCATTCGGGGGCTTAGAAATGCTTGAAAAACAGCATGTTTTTCATCAGCATTTCTTGGAACCCGGAATCCACCTCTCGTCCAGACAGCGTGCTACTGGATTCCGGACAGCTAGATTTCCTAACCAAATCATAGATTTGGAAGAAATCTGCTTCCGGAATGACAATTTCTAGCTAATGAACATCCTATGCAACGACTGAACGGAAAAGACCGGATCGAAGGCGACCTGCGCGGGGCGATTATCGCGCTGGGCAATTTTGATGGCTTTCATTTCGGCCATCAGGCGGTCGCCGGCAAGGCGCTGAGCTGGGCGCGGGACGAAGGCCGGCCAGCGATTATCGCAACCTTTGATCCGCATCCGGTGCGCTTTTTCAAGCCCGATCTGCCGCCCTTTCGCTTGACCAGTCTGCCCCAGCGTCAGCGGCTGTTTGCCGATGCCGGGGCCAGCGCGATGCTGGTGTTTGAATTTGATGCCGGACTTGCCGGAACGACGGCGGAAGATTTTGTCAGCAAGCTGCTGGTCGATCGCTTTGGCGCGGCGGGCGTCGTCACCGGCGCGGATTTTACCTTCGGCAAGGGCGCTAAGGGCAATATCGACCTGCTGCGCGAAGTCGGCGCGGCGCATGGGCTGAACAGCGAGGCGGTTCGGCCGATCAGTGATAGCGATGATGTGATCTCCTCCAGCCGGATTCGGGCGGCGCTCAAAGAAGGACATTGTGAGGAAGCGAACCGCTTGCTCACTCGCCCGTTTGCGATCCGCGGCAAGGTTATCCATGGCGACAAGAATGGCCGGCAGCTTGGCTATCCGACCGCCAATATCGACATGGGCCAATATCTGCGCCCGAAATATGGGATTTATGCGGTGAAGGGCCGCCTGCCCGATGGCCGGGTGCTGAACGGCGCGGCGAGCCTTGGCGTGCGCCCGATGTTCGATCCGCCGAAGGAATTGCTTGAGCCCTATTTTTTTGATTTTAGTGAAGACCTTTATGGGCAGACGATCGAGGTGGAATTGCATCATTTTCTGCGCGGGGAGCAGAAGTTTGACGATCTGGATGCGCTGAAGGTGCAGATGGAGAAGGATTGTGACCGAGCGAGAGCGTTGCTGGATTAGGAATATCCGTTAGGATTACCGCTAGCCCTGAGCTTGTCGAAGGGCGCTTATCGACGATAGGCGTGGTTCGACAGGCTCACCACTAACGGCAGGAAGGCAGCCGGATTGGGGCGCGGGGATTGCCGGGTTGAGCAGCACTGTTCGTCATTGCGAGCGGAGCGAAGCAATCCAGGGCGTCGCTTCCTGCTCTGGATTGCCACGGGCTTTCAGCCCTCGCAATGACGCGCCGAATGGCAGGCTCCCGCGCTGCACAAATCCCGCTTGCACCGGCGGCTCGCCTCCCCTAATCCCCGCGATCATGAGCGATCCCAAAGCAGATTATAAAGACACGGTTTTCCTGCCGAAAACCGATTTCCCGATGAAGGCCGGCCTGGCGCAGAAGGAACCGGCGATTCTGGACCGCTGGCAGAAGATTGGTCTGTACGAGAAGCTGCGCGAGGCGCGCGCCGGGCGCGAGAAATTCATCCTGCATGACGGCCCGCCCTACGCCAATGGCAATATCCATATCGGTCACAGTCTCAACAAGACGCTGAAGGATCTGGTGGTGCGTTCGCAGTCGCTGCTCGGCAAGGACGCGCCGTTCGTGCCCGGCTGGGACTGTCACGGTCTGCCGATCGAGTGGAAGATCGAGGAAGAATATCGCAAGAAGAAGCGCAACAAGGACGAGGTGCCGGCCAGCGAATTCCGCGCCGAATGCCGGACCTATGCCGACCATTGGGTCGATGTCCAACGCGAGGAATTCAAGCGGCTGGGCATATTGGCGCAGTGGGACAAGCCCTATCTGACGATGGATTATGACGCCGAGGCTGCGATTGTTGCCGAGCTGCTGAAATTCGCCGAGGCGGGACAGCTCTATCGCGGTGCCAAGCCGGTGATGTGGTCGCCGGTCGAGAAGACCGCGCTGGCCGAGGCCGAGGTGGAATATGAGGATATCGTCTCGACGCAGATCGAGGTGGCATTCGAGATTGTCGAGGCGCCGAATGCGCCGGAACTGGTTGGTTCGCA
>PFJE01000063.1 GCA_002783865.1 Sphingomonadales bacterium CG_4_10_14_3_um_filter_58_15 | reverse complement strand
TCGATATGGGTCAGTTGAAGGAACGCGGACCGCAGAACGATATCGAGGAGATGCGGATCGAGATTTTCGACAAGGTCAATGCGCTGGGCATTGGCGCGCAAGGTCTGGGCGGACTGTCGACGATTCTCGACGTCAAGATCAACGACTGGCCCTGCCATGCGGCCGGCAAGCCGGTGGCGATGATCCCCAATTGCGCCGCGACGCGCCACGCGCATTTCACGCTGGATGGCAGCGGTCCTGCCTATCTCGAAGCGCCGAAGCTCGAGGAATGGCCGGACGTCAACTGGACGCCGTCATCGGAAGCGAAGCGGGTGCATCTTGACCAGCTCGATGCCGCAGAAGTGGCGACATGGAAACAGGGTGACCGGCTG
This sequence comes from Sphingomonadales bacterium CG_4_10_14_3_um_filter_58_15, assembly GCA_002783865.1. Classification (GTDB taxonomy): domain Bacteria; phylum Pseudomonadota; class Alphaproteobacteria; order Sphingomonadales; family Sphingomonadaceae; genus Parasphingorhabdus. Next base: position 5,862 of record PFJE01000063.1, on the reverse strand, counting down.
TTGCTGAACGGCAAGATGCTGACCGGCCGCGATGCCGCACACAAGAAGATCAAGGATATGCTGGATGCCGGTGAAGAATTGCCGGTCGAGTTCAAGGGGCGCGTGATCTATTATGTCGGCCCGGTCGATCCGGTTGGCGAGGAAGTGGTGGGCCCGGCTGGGCCAACCACGGCGACGCGGATGGACAAGTTTACCGACATGATGCTGGAACAGGGTCTGCTGGCGATGGTCGGCAAGGCCGAGCGGGGCCTCGATACCGTGGCCTCGATCAAGAAGCACAAGAGCGCCTATCTGATGGCAGTCGGCGGCAGCGCCTATCTGGTGTCGCGGGCGATCAAGGGATCGAAGGTCGTCGGTTTCGAAGAGCTGGGCATGGAAGCGATTTACGAGTTCGAGGTGCAGGATATGCCGGTCACCGTCGCGGTCGATGCCGAAGGACAGAGCGTCCACCATCTGGCGCCGCTGGTCTGGCAGGAGAAAATCCGCAAGGAAGGTCTGCTCGAAAGCACCTGAAAAACCGCGCGAAAATGCTTCGCCCGGTCCGGTACGCGAAGGCTGATCCCGTCAGCCGGATTAGCACTCGATCGGTAAGGGTTTAAACGTCGCGGCATGTTGTGGTGGTCGTTGTCTCTGCAACAGCACCATCAGGCGATACGTCGCGCGAACGGGTGCGGTTGGTTGCAGACATCAGTCCGATTCCGATCAGGATGACAGCTCCGACCGCGATATAGGTTGGCGGTGCGCCCAGCAAAAATGCGCCATAGGCCAGTCCGCCAACAAATACGAAAAAGCCGATCATATAGAGTGAGAAAGACGACATCATTGATACTCCTGTTACTCCAGACATGCGCCCGGCATCAGACATACGTCCGGCGCAGCCCGAGGTTGCATTAACCGCTAAAGCTTAACAGGTTCTGCTCTGGTTACGGTATTGGAAATCGGGGGGCCAGGGCGGGCTGAACCGGGCCTTTCCCTCGGTGACGCCAAGCAGCCGGCAGAATTGAAGGCGATCTGGCAAGCGCGTACCGCGGAGCTATTTCGCGGTTCGGCGGCAGCGCTCCGAACAATAGACCACATTGTCCCAGTCCCGCGCCCATTTCTTGCGCCAGGCAAAGGGCCGCTGACACACCGGGCAGATCTTCTCCGGCAGGTTCGGCTTCCGGTGGGCCATCAGTCGGCGCGCGGGATTGTTCGTTGCGCCCACATCCGCTCCGCCCATAGCTGGACATCGCCGGTGATCACCGCTGTCTTGCCTGCAAAATCCATGAGCCGCTCCTTCTCCATTGACTGGCAGATAATTTTTCTGGTCCAATGACAATGCCAGCAAAGGGGCTTATGTTGAAGCCATGTATATTTTCATCATCTTCATATGCGGTATCTGCAATTTCGCGATGCACAAGGCCATGCTCGAGAGCAATCACCCGATCATCGCCGAAGCGCGCGGCAATTTCCGCAAGCTGCTGGGACCCTATGGCAGCTATATACTGGAATTTTTCATGCTGGTCGCAGCGATGCTGTTCGCCAATATGGGCATGCTGACGGCGGTGATTTTCTATTTCATCTACACGCTCGCCAATTGCGCGGCGGCCTGGGTGCTTTTTTCAAACAAACATTAAGATAGAGCGGGTTACTTCAAAAAGTAGCGCAACGCAGTTCATCCGACTACGGGTGTGGTTTGTCGAAAGCCGGTATCGGCTGCAACCATTCGGACGTAGCAGCGCCCGAGCAGAAACGGACGGGTGGGGAAACAATATTTTTTACAATCGAAAAGGTGCTTTGACCGGCATTGCCATGGGCGCAATGATCAGCACGACCTTGCTCCCGATCGCAGTCCAGGCGCAGACGGCACCGCTGTCGTCATTGCAGCCACGGGTCGAAAGCGGGCGGCAGATATATGACGCCAGCCAGTTTTCCCGTTTCAATCCCCGCACCGCGCTGGATATGGTTCGTCAGGTGCCCGGCTTCACCATCGACACCGGCGACAGTGACGAGCGCGGCCTCGGTCAGGCCGACGAGAATGTTCTGATCAATGGTGCGCGGATCTCGGGCAAGAATATCGATGCCTTCACGTTTCTGGGCCGGATTTCGGCCGCCAATGTTGTCCGGATTGAAATCGTCGATGGCGCGACGCTCAGCATCTCCGGGCTGTCCGGGCAGGTGCTCAACCTTGTCACCAACGCGAGCGAGGCCGGCGGCCTGAGCGGCAATTTCAAATGGGACCCGCGATGGCACCGTTCCGGCAGCAACTGGTTTGCCGGGGAAGCATCGGTCGGCGGAAAATTGGGCAAGGGTGACTTCACCCTGTCGATCGAGAATGATGCCGCGCGCAACGGCGTCGAAGGGCCCGAGCAGATCACCGACCGGTTCGGCGGCTTGCTGTTCGAGCGCGACGAGGTCGCCCGCTATCGTCAAGACCAGCCGAAGCTGAGCGGATCCTACAGCCGGACCAGCGACGGCGGCGCGGTGTTCAATGCCAATGCGGCCTATCAGCTGTACCGCAAACGGGAAACCGTGGCCACGGATCGCACGCAGGTGGGCCAGCCGAATATTTTCGAGCTCTATTCCAGCAACGAAGATGAGTGGAATGCCGAGTTCAGCACGGATTATGAATTTGGCCTCGGCGGCGGGCGGCTGAAGCTGATTGGTCTGCAGCGCTTTGAACATAGTCCGGTCAGCGATTTTTTCGGCCAGACATTTTTCGATGGCATAACGCCGCCCAATGGCAGCCGGTTCGACCGAGTTACCGATGAAGGCGAGTCGATCCTGCGCGCCGAATATGGCTGGAAAACCGCGGGCGGGACCGACTGGGGCATCAGCGCTGAAGGTGCCTATAATTTTCTCGACAATAGCGGGGCGCTGGCGGTGCTTGATGCGCAGGGTATATTTCAGCCGGTCGCGCTGACCAATGCTGACAGCAAGGTCACCGAATATCGCGGCGAGCTGATCACTTCCTATGGCCGTCCGCTGTCTGACGACCTGACGCTGCAGGCGACCCTGGGCGGTGAATATAGCAAGATCAGCCAGAGCGGTGCCAAAGGCCAGAGCCGGTCTTTTGTGCGGCCAAAAGGGTCGGTTTCGCTCGCCTGGAAAGCCCAGCCCGGCCTCGATCTCAGCCTGAAGCTCGAGCGGTCGGTCGGGCAACTCGATTTCTTTGATTTCGTCGAATCGGTCGATGTGTCTCAGAATAACGGCAATGCCGGCAACCCCGGCCTAGTGCCGCCGCAAAGCTGGCGCGCGGAACTGGAGGCCACCCAGAAATTGGGGCCATGGGGATCGCTGACGGTCAATCTATATGGCGAGAAATATAGCGATATTGTCGATTCCATCCCGATCACCGCGACCACCGAGGCGCGCGGCAATCTCGACAGCGCGACCAGCTATGGTGTCGGCCTGGTTTCCAGCATCTTGTTCGATCCGATCGGCTGGCGGGGGGCAAAACTCGATTTCGACGGGGAGCTGCGCAAAAGTTCCCTGCGCGACCCGCTGACCGATGTATTCCGGTGGATCAACGACGACAAGATTTTCACCTACGAGATAACCTTGCGGCACGATATTCCAAACAGCAACTGGGCCTGGGGTGCAGGCGCAGAGGATGGTCGCTACGCGACGACCTATCGGCTCGACCAGACCACGCGTTTCCGCACAGGGGCACCCTATACCTGGGCGTTTGTCGAGCATAAGGATATATTCGGACTGACGGTCAAGGCCGAACTCGGCAATCTGCTGGGGCGTAGCGAAAATTTCACCCGCACTGCCTATGGCACCCTTCTCGGCCAGCCGGGCGACCTCGACCCTCCGTTCATCAGGGGCCGCCGCAACGGTCCGCTGGGCTTCACCGAAGATCGCAGCCGGGAATTCGGCCTGATCTACCGGCTTACCGTCAGCGGCAGTTTCTAGGGTCAGGACCCAAGCGCACCGCCCTGTTGCCCGATTAGCCGCATAGACTTTTACCGCTGGCATCCCTACATCCGCAGCCATGCCACCTGATTATGCTACCGAGGGTCAGATCGACCCTCCGATGATCCCTACGCTCAAGCGGTTCCTGCCCTATCTCTGGCCCAAGGGTGAGCCGAGTTTGCGGCTGCGAATCATAATTGCCGGGTTGCTGGTACTTTGTGCCAAGGCAGCGATCCTAACGATGCCGTTTATCTACAAGGCGGTGATCGATGGCATGGCCAACGATGCGCTCGAAACGGAACTGACCGTTTTGCTCGCGCTTGTCGGTGCCTACGGCCTGGCGCGGTTCGGGCAGGTGATGTTCGACAATTTGCGCAACATCGTGTTTGAAAAAGTCGGGCAGCAGGCGGCGCGACGGCTTGCGACCAATGTCTTCACCCATCTGCACAGCCTATCACTGCGTTTCCATCTGGGCCGCCGCACCGGCGAAGTCACCAAGATCATCGAGCGCGGGACCAAGAGCATCGATGTGATGCTGTACTTCCTGCTGTTCAACATTGCCCCAACCGTTGTCGAGCTGACCGCGGTGCTGATTATCTTTCAGATCAAGTTCGGCTTTGGGCTGGTCGCTGCGACGATGGCGATGGTCGCTATCTATATCATCTTCACCCGCAAGGTGACCGACTGGCGCAATGCGCTGCGGGCAAGAATGAACGATATGGACACGCGGGTGATCGGCCGGTCGGTCGATGCGCTGCTGAACTATGAGACGGTCAAATATTTCACGGCCGAACAGCGCGAGACCGATCGCTATGACAAGGCGATGCAGGATTGGGCCCAAGCTGCGGTAAAATCAGAAAACTCGCTCGGCCTGCTCAATATCGGCCAGTCGATCATCACCAACCTGACCATGATCGGCGCAATGGCGTTCAGCGTCTATGGCTGGAAACAGGGCGATCTGACGGTCGGCGATCTGGTGCTGGTAAACGCGCTGCTGATGCAGCTGTTCCGACCGCTCGACATGCTCGGCATGGTCTATCGCACGATCCGACAGGGACTTGTCGACATGGACGCCATGTTCAAGCTGATCGACACAGAACAGGAGGTTGTCGACAAGCCCGGAGCCAAGCCGCTTCAGGTGTCCGATGGCACCGTGCGGTTTGAAAATGTCGTGTTCAACTATGACGACGATCGCCGAATATTGCATGGTCTGGATTTTGAAGTGCCCCCCGACGGGACGCTAGCGATTGTCGGACCATCCGGCGCTGGCAAATCGACGATCGCGCGGCTGATGTTCCGCTTCTATGATCCGCAAGCCGGGCGCATATTGATCGATGGGCAGGATATTGCCGAAGTCACTCAACACAGCCTGCGCGGCGCTATCGGTATCGTGCCGCAGGACAGCGTCCTGTTCAATGACAGTATCGGCTATAATATCGGCTATGGCCGTGAAGGCGCAACCCAGGCAGAGATCGAGGAAGCCGCACGCGGCGCGGCGCTGGATGGCTTTATCGCCAAGCTGCCGGATGGCTATGATACGCAGGTCGGCGAACGCGGGCTGAAATTGTCCGGCGGCGAGAAGCAGCGCGTCGCGATTGCTCGTACCCTACTCAAAAATCCGCCAATCCTGATTCTGGATGAAGCGACCTCCGCACTCGACAGCCGTACCGAGGACGAGATTCAGGCGACGCTGGCGAAGATTTCGGAACGCCGCACCACATTGATTATCGCGCACCGCCTGTCGACGATCACCCATGCAGACGAAATTATCGTGCTCAATGACGGGCGGATCGCGGAACGCGGCAGCCACAGGGAGTTGCTGGTCAAGCGCGGACTATATTCCGACATGTGGAAGCGGCAGGCGGAAGAGAAAGAACTCTTATGACCATTGTCAACACTCTAGGCACAACAAAATAGGCCGGGACCGCGTGGATCGGTGCGGCCGCAGTGGCATCGCAATTGGCA
>PFJE01000134.1 GCA_002783865.1 Sphingomonadales bacterium CG_4_10_14_3_um_filter_58_15 | reverse complement strand
GTTCCGGATCAACACCCTGCGTGTAGAGATTCAGGCCCAGTGTCACCAGATCGACATTGCCGGTGCGCTCGCCGTTGCCAAACAGGCAGCCTTCGACCCGGTCCGCACCCGCCATCATGCCCAGTTCCGATGCCGCGATGCCCGATCCCCGGTCATTATGCGTATGCAGGCTGACAATCACATGCTCGCGCTTGCTGATGTTGGTGCACATCCACTCGACTTGGTCGGCGTAGATATTGGGAGTGGCCGCTTCGACCGTTGCCGGGAGGTTGAGGATCAGCGGTTTTTCGGCAGTGGGTTCGATAATATCCATCACTGCTTCAACGACTTCCAGACTGAAATCCAGCTCGGCGGTGGAAAAGGTTTCCGGCGAATATTCGAAATGCCAGTCGGTATCGGGATATTTCTCGGCCTGTTCGCGCAGGATGGTTGCACCTTCCCGGGCGATATCCTGGACCCCCTGCTTGTCGAGCCGGAACACGACATCGCGCCAGGCGGGCGAAACAGCATTGTAAAGATGGACGATCGCAGCCCGCGCGCCTTCCAGGCTGGCAAAGCTGGTTTCGATCAGGTCGCGGCGCGACTGGGTCAGCACCTGCACGATCACATCGTCCGGAATCTTGCCGGATCTGACGAGACCGCTGATAAAATCAAAATCGGTCGCGCCGGCAGACGGGAAACCGACCTCGATCTCTTTGATCCCGATCTTGACCAGCAGGTCGAAGAAGCGCTGTTTCTTTTCCGCATTCATCGGATCGATCAGCGCCTGGTTGCCATCGCGCAGGTCGGTGGACAGCCAGCGCGGTGCCTTGTCGATGGTGCGCGAGGGCCATTGCCGGTTGGGCAGGTCAATCTGCGGGAACGGACGGTATTTCTGTGACGGATTCTGGTGCATGACTTCACTCTTATGCTGCTGGGAATTGCGCGCAAGGCACAAATTCGCGGGTTTTCTGGAAATATTCTGGAAAATCGTCCCTTAGGCGGGGCGCTGCGCCTTCCGGGCAGCAGCAACGGTACGCCTAAGGGCGTATAAGTCGTAGCAGCGAGAGAGCTTTTAACCTCGTCATGGCCTGTTGTTTATCCTCATCGGCATATAAATCAACCATGGCGATGGATTTTTTTAGCCCGGTGACAGCTTTTTTGGCGGGAATCGCGAAACTCGAGCGAGCATTATACCAGTTGATTACAAGCCGGTCTGGCGATTCCTGAGGGCGGCGCGGGCGGTCCTGCCGCCCCTTGTCGTTCAGTCGTAATATTTTAAGACTGTTGATCTAGAGGGGTGTCGAACCATCTAAGGAATGACGGGAATGTATTGCCTGGTTTACATCAGCAGCCCAACCCGGGAGATGAGCGACCATGAGGTTCATGACCTTTGGCGTCGTGCCAAAATCAACAATGACCGGGATGGTATTACCGGAATATTAATCCATGACCGCGGGCGGTATCTGCAATATCTCGAAGGGGATGAAGCCAAGGTTGAGGCGACCTTTGCCAGGATTTCAATGGACCCGAAACATCGGGCGATCATCCGTGTGCACGGCGGAACCACCAGCCGCCGGCAGTTTCCGGGATGGGCACTGGCCTCAAAGAGCAATCCCGGGGACAGAAGCCTGAGGGACTCAGTCGAACGACTGGTGCAAGGTTGCGATCGGGAGGTCGCGGAAGAGTTGCTGAAATTTGCCGAAGCACGGGACCGGGTGGCCGCTGGTTAGGCCACCCGTCCGGATCGGATCTAGTTTTTGTCTTTGTCGACCAGTTTGTTGGCACCAATCCAGGGCATCATCGCGCGCAGCTGGGCGCCGGTTTCCTCAATCGGATGGGCTTCGGCTGCCTTGCGGGCGGCCTTCAGCTCGGGTTGTCCGGCACGATTATCAAGAACGAAATTCTTCACAAAACGTCCGGACTGGATATCGGCCAACACGCGCTTCATTTCCGCCTTGGTTTCGGCGGTGATGATCCGGGGGCCAGTGGTGATATCGCCATATTCTGCGGTATTAGAGATGGAATAGCGCATATTGGCAATGCCGCCTTCATACAGCAGATCGACGATCAGCTTGGTTTCGTGCAGACATTCGAAATAGGCCATTTCCGGCGCATAACCGGCCTCGGTCAGGGTTTCGAAGCCTGCCTGAATCAAATGCGTGATACCGCCGCAGAGAACGGCTTGTTCGCCGAATAGATCGGTTTCGCATTCCTCGCGGAAATTGGTCTCGATAATGCCCGAGCGTCCACCGCCAACGCCGGAAGCATAAGCGAGAGCTACATCATGGGCATTGCCGGAAACATCGCGATCAATCGCGATCAGGCAGGGCACACCGCCACCGCGCTGATATTCGCTGCGCACCGTATGGCCGGGGCCCTTGGGCGCGATCATGATGACGTCGAGATCCTTGCGCGCCTCGATCAGCCCGAAATGAATGTTGAGACCATGCGCAAAGGCGAGGGCAGCGCCTTCCTTCATATTGTCGTGCAGGTCGTCGGCATAGATCGCCGCCTGATGCTCATCCGGCGCGAGGATCATCACGATATCGGCCCATTTCGCCGCATCCTGATTGGTCATCACCTGAAATCCGGCTGCTTCCGCCTTTTTCGCGGTCGCTGAACCGGCACGCAGGGCAATGGCGACATCCTTGACGCCGCTGTCCCGCAGGTTCTGGGCATGGGCGTGGCCCTGGCTGCCATAACCGACAATCGCGATTTTCTTCCCGGTGATCAGGCTGAGATCAGCATCGGCGTCATAATACACTTTCATTTTTCTTCCTTAATTTCAAATATATAGAGATAATAGAACAACAAGTCCGGTTGCCGTCAACACGAACCCGCCGGGATGTTTGAGGCGGGTCATGACGGCATTGGCAAGACCCATGCCGACAAAGGACAGGCCGATAGTAAAAATCATTGTCGGGCTGCCGGTTGTGTCGCCGGACGCGACCAAAAACAGATAGAGTGCGGGCAGGAGCGTCAATATCGTCGTCACTTGCCAGCCAAACTGGATCATTGTGCGGGGCATTTCCTCATCCATCATGCCAGCGCGTTGCTGTAACAACGGGCTAATCAGGATTTTTTGACCCATGACCCCATGGAACAGGGCCACCCCGACCAGCATCAAGCAGCCAATATAGAGTAGAACGATGCTCATCCTGCATTGGGTCCCCGGGCTACGGCAACGACCCCGGTCCGCCCGACTTCAACAAGCCCGACTTCCCGCATCAATGCGACAAATGTTTCAATCTTCTCCGGCGCGCCGGTAATCTCAAAAATGAAGCTTTCGGTCGAGGCATCGACGATCCGCGCCCGATAGGCGTCGGCGAGCCGCATCGCTTCGATCCGGTTGTCACCCTTGCCGGCGACTTTGACCAATGCGAGTTCCCGCTGCACATGGGGACCCGACTCGGTCAGGTCGCGCACACTGTGGACCGGCACCAGCCGGTCGAGCTGCGCGATGATCTGCTCGATCACATGCGGCGGGCCGTTGGTGGCAATGGTGATCCGGCTGATTGCATGATCTTCGCTGATATCAGCAACCGTCAGGCTCTCGATATTATAGCCACGCGAAGTGAACATCCCGGCGATGCGCGCCAAGATCCCGGCTTCATTGTCTACCAGAACGGCGAGCACGTGACGTTCAACGGCTTCTTCTTGAATATGCATCAGACTAGAGCCTTTGCTTGGTCGTCCATGGTGCCCTTCACATCCGCTTCGGAAAGCAGCATTTCGGTATGGGAGGCACCGGAGGGGATCATCGGAAAGCAGTTGGCGAGTTGGGACACGCGGCAGTCGACAATGACGGGTCCGTCGGTGTCGAGCATCTTCTGAATACCCGCTTCAAGATCTGCCGGGTCTTCGATCCGGATACCCGTCCAGTCATAACTTTCGCCCAACTTCACAAAGTCTGGCAAGCTATCGCTATAACTGTTTGAATAACGGCTTTCATAGGTCAGCTCCTGCCATTGGCGGACCATTCCCATATATTGGTTGTTGAGGATGAATATCTTCACCGGCAAGCGGTATTGCGTGGCCGTGCCAAGCTCCTGAATATTCATCTGGATCGATGCTTCGCCGGCGATATCGATGACGAGGGCGTCGGGATTGCCCAGTTGCGCGCCAATCGCGGCAGGCAGGCCATAGCCCATCGTACCGAGACCGCCGCTGGTCAGCCATTTATTGGGGCTTTCAAAGTCGAAATGCTGCGCCGCCCACATCTGGTGCTGCCCGACTTCGGTGGTGATGATCGGTTCGCGCTCATGAGTGGCTTCCCACAGCCGGCGAATGGCCAGCTGCGGCATGATTTCCTGCTTGTTCTCAGGATAATCGAGGCAGTTGGTCGCTCGCCAGCCCTTGATCCGCGACCACCATTCCTCGTGATCGGGCGTGGCAAAGCGGCGGCCCTTGAGTACAGCGATCAACTGTTCCATCACCCGGCCAACATCGCCGACAACCGGCAGATCGACCCGGATAGTCTTGTTGATCGAGGAGCGGTCGATATCGACATGGATCTTCTTGCTGTTCGGCGAAAAGGCATCGATCCGACCGGTGATCCGATCATCGAAGCGGGCACCAAGGCAGACGACAAGGTCGGCCTTGTTCATCGTCATATTGGCTTCGAACGTGCCATGCATCCCAAGCATGCCGAGCCATTTTTCGGATGAAGCGGGAAAAGCACCCAGCCCCATCAGGGTCGATGTGACCGGGCATCCCAGCAATTCAGCCAGTTCGCGCAGCGTTTCGCTTGCCTTCGGGCCGCTGTTTATCACGCCGCCGCCGGTATAGAGGACCGGCGCCTTCGCATTCATGATCATTTCAGCAGCAGCGTTGATCGCCTTGAAGTCGCCTTCGGTCTGCGGCTGATAGCGGGAATTGCCTGTGGTGGCGTGGCGGGTAAATTCCGCTGCAGCAACCTGGACATTTTTGGGAATATCAATCACCACCGGACCCGGACGGCCTTGCGTCGCGATATGAAAGGCTTCCCTGACGACATGGGCCAGGTCGGAGGGCTTTTTCACCAGATAATTATGCTTGGTGCAATGGCGCGTGATGCCGATCGTGTCGGCTTCCTGAAAAGCGTCGGTGCCGATCAGATTGGTTGCGACCTGGCCGGTGATGACGACCATCGGGATGCTGTCCATCAGCGCATCGGTGATGCCGGTGACCGCGTTGGTCGCGCCAGGGCCGGAAGTGACCAGCACGACACCCGGCTTGCCGGTGGATCGCGCATAACCTTCCGCAGCATGGGTCGCTGCCTGTTCGTGGCGCACCAATATATGCTTGATCTTCTGATGTTCGTACAGCGCATCATAAATCGGCAGCACAGCGCCGCCGGGATAGCCGAAAACGGTATCCACGCCAAGGTCCAGCAGGGTTTCGACCAATATGTCGGCGCCGCTTTTTTCGGCCACATCATACTCCAATAACTGTCTGTTTCGCGCTGTCCGCCCGCCATGATGCACTGCACCACGATACGCAAGGCTTTGTTAATCCGGGGCTGGCTACATATCTGAATATATTATGTCAAGGCCTAACGGAGTAATTAAATATCAAATATCTTATCAATATTATTATTTAATGTCGGATCAATCCGCGGCCAATCGGGCGGGCTCTGGTTGCGAAACCAGGTATATTGGCGCTTTGCATATTGCCTTGTTGCGGTTTGCGCCCGCTCAATGGCAACCGCCTTGCCGATATCACCGGCGAGCCAGTCACCGATTTCAGCCACCCCGATCGCCCGCATAACCGGCAGATTTTCGGGCAAATTGCGTTCGAGCAGTTGCGCCACTTCCTGTTTTGCTCCCCGTTCGATCATCTCTTGCAACCGGAGGTCACAGCGCCGGTAAAGCCATTCCCGTGGCGGCAGCAGCACTAGGGGATGCAATCTTATGCTGCCGCCAATGCCGCCGACCTTCTGCTGTTGCCAGTGGCCGAGCGGCTTGCCAGACGACAGAACCACTTCCAGTGCGCGCTGGATGCGGTTGGTATCAGCCGTATTCAGCTTTTCGGCGGACACCGGATCGAGCTTTTGCAGAAGCAAAGATGCTTCCAATGTTTCCATTTTCCTGATTTTCTGCCGGATTTCCGGATCGATTTCCGGAATCGGTGCGATACCTTCGAGCAATATCCGGACATAAAGACCGGTCCCGCCGACCAGTATTGGCAATATATTCCGCGCATGGGCAGCGGCGATTGCCGCCTTGGCGTCATCGGCCCAGCGGGCGGCGGAACACGCCTCGCTGCCGTCAATATAGCCGAACAGCTGGTGCTCGATACCTTCCATCTCTGCTTCGGTCGGCCGCGCGCTCAGGATCCTTAGATCACTATAGACTTGCGCGCTGTCGGCATTGATGATCACCGAGGGTTGCTTTTTGGCAATGTCCAATGCCAAGGCGGATTTACCGCTGGCCGTCGGCCCAACGACCAGCGCCACATTGCGGTCCCGGTTTGGAGAAATCATGTTCATTGCGACGCTCATAGCAAAAGAATCTCTGAATGAGAGGGATATTCAATCCGGTCTGGCCAGCCTCGATGCAGCCGGTGCCAGCATCATGCGCCAATCCGAACTGATCGACGGGCGAGCGCTCGATATTTTCTTCGAAGGTGATCCCGCGGTGGCGCGCGAGCGACTTGAAGCGATGGAAGGCGATATCGATATTGCCGTGCAACCCGAAGCCAATCGCCTCAAGAAGCTGTTGATTTCCGATATGGACAGCACGATGATCACGGTCGAATGCATTGATGAACTGGCGGATTATGCAGGCATCAAGTCCGAGATTGCAGCCATTACCGAACGGGCAATGCAGGGCGAGCTGGATTTTGAAGAAGCGCTACGGGGCAGGGTGGCGCTGCTCGAAGGTCTGGATACCGCAGCAATCCAATTGTGTCTTGATGAACGGGTAAAAATCATGCCCGGCGCGAAGACCCTGGTCAGGACGATGGCACAGCGCGATGCTGCGACCATATTGGTGTCAGGCGGATTCACAAAATTTGCGAAACCCGTCGCGCAAGCCATTGGTTTTGAATCGTTTCATGCAAACATTCTGGCAGAAAAAGCCGGCCATCTGACCGGCGGGCTGGATGGCCCGATCATTGATTCCCGCAAAAAGGATGAATTGCTGCAATCCGCCGCGCGGGAGCGCAATCTGTCGTTGGACCTGTGTCTCGCGGTCGGGGACGGCGCCAATGATATTCCGATGCTGCAACGGGCTGGACTGGGCGTAGCTTATCACGCCAAGCCGAAGGCCGCTCAAGCCGCTGATATTGCCATCAAATATAACGATCTGACGGCTCTGCTATATATTCAGGGCATCAGCGCGGATCAGTGGATTACCGAATAAGAAAGATTCAGCGCCGTTTTGTGATGCAGTCATTGCCGGAGGCCTTGACGCTACTGCACATCGATTCCGCTTGTGCCTGGGTGGCAAATGGCCCGGCCTGCAACCGGGTAATCCCGCCTGCCTTGACCAGATAAGGCTGCATCCCAGCTAGCGCCGAAACTCTGCTTTCAAGACTGGTCCACAGGTTTTTCGCTTTATCCTCGTCGCTAAACGCCCCCAGTTGCACGCGCCAGTCGCCGCTGGCGGCTGCTCTGACCGGGGCTGCGGTCGCAGCGGGTGCGGCCGGTGCTGGTGTGGGCGTAGGTGTTGGCGCATAGGTCACACCGGGAGTGATTGGCCCCGGTGTCGGCGCCGGAGTTGGAGCTGGCGCCGCCGGGCGCGACGGCGGTAATTGTGCCGTCTGCACCTCACCAGTCGACTGAGTGGTCCGCAGACCACCGATCTGTGCGGTCCGCACGCGCTTCTCGTCCTGCTCCATTTTACCAGCCAGTTCGACGGCACGCCGCCGGTCTTCAACCGGAATGTAGCGATCCATCTGCGCCAGATTGGCGGTTGCTTGCGGCAGTTGCTGCGCCGACGCGCGGGTCATCAGCGCATAGGCCTTGACCCAGTCTTTCTCGACAAAATCGCCGTTAAAATGCCCAGTGCCCAAAACATATTGGGCTCGTGGTTCACCACGCTGTGACGAAGCTTGCAAATAGGGCAGGGCCTCGGCGCGACGATTGGCCTGAAACAGCACCAATCCGTAGTTGTCGCTGGCCTGCAGATGACCCTGATCCGCCGCTTTCTTGTACCATTTTTCCGCTAGCGCCAAATCCTGCGGAACACCGCGGCCCAATTTATAGGCTTGCCCGAGGTTGAACTGCGCATCGGCATCGCCTTTGTCCGCAGGGCCACGCCATTCATTGATCGCTGTTTGAAAATCGCCGCGACCCCATGCATCAACCCCGGCTTTGACGTCCGCCAAGGCCGGTGTCGACACCGCAAAAAGCGCCATGCCGAGCAAAGAAGCGATGGAATCATTGGTCTTGGTCATGGAATATTCCTCGGTAATCTATTTTCAAGAACAGCGCGCTAGCAACAGTTTCGCCGATGCTAAACCGCTGAGACTCTTCAAGTCTAGCAAAAACTGGAGAGGCCCGTTCGCGATCTCTATGCCAGGCTAATGTAAAATATAATGTAACCAACGCAAAATTTGCCACCATCTCGTTAACCCTATTTTAGACCTGTTCTTTTACAAAAGCACCCGAATAGAGATTTTCGGGCAAATTCTGCCGTTATTGAACAAGGGGAAGAGCGTGCGAGTTCTAGCAATGGCTTCGCAAAAGGGTGGCTCAGGCAAGACGACATTGTCGGGGCATCTGGCTGTACAGGCACAACTGGCCGGGGCAGGTCCAGTGGTATTGATTGACATCGATCCGCAGGGTTCCCTGGCCGACTGGTGGAACGAACGCGAAGCAGAATTGCCGGCATTTGCGCAAACCACCGTTTCGCGACTGGCTTCGGATCTGGCTATATTGCGCCAGCAGGGATTCAAGTTGGCGGTCATTGACACCCCGCCAGCCATCACCATGGCGATCCAGAGCGTCATTTCGGTTGCAGAACTTATTGTCATTCCAACACGCCCCAGTCCGCACGATCTCAGAGCCGTCGGCGCGACCGTTGACCTTTGTGAACGCGCTGGCAAACCGCTGCTTTTCGTCGTCAATGGAGCGACACCGAAAGCCAAGATTACGTCGGAAGCTGCGGTAGCGCTATCGCAGCATGGTACGGTGGCCCCAATCACCGTCCATCATCGTACCGATTTTGCCGGCTCCATGATCGATGGCCGCACCGTGATGGAAGTCGATCCCAAATGTCGATCGGCACAGGAGATCGTTCATCTCTGGTCCTATATCGCCGACCGGCTTGAGAAAAACTTCCGCCGGACCATTTTCAGTGCCCCTGCAATGGCACAGAATGTCAATCCCAACATGCAGCGTCCAGGCGGCAATTTCGGCCGCCGGGTGGTTGGTTCGTAATGGGAGAGGCTGAAAAAATGAATGATCCGAAACCATTTGCGTCCCTTTCATCCAGCTTGCTGGCTAGAAAAGGCGGAGCAAAGCCGGCGATGCGTCGTCAGGGCTATACGAATTTTCCGGACCTTTCCTCCGATCACTCCGGTGAATCCCACGAGGATTTGGGCTGGAATGATATGGGCTATGACGTCGATCCCGATCATGACGCCCATCCGATTGAACATGTTCACCATAATCCGCTTGCTGGAGCGATCCCGAACCCCGGGGCGGCTGTAAGGCAGCAGCAGGAAGAAATCGCCGCCAAATTGGGTGCGACGCCTCCCAGAGAAGAGCCAGCTGATTCTGGTGACAGGGAAACGACCGCCGTACCGGTGCCTTTGTCTATCTCCCGTGAAGTTCAGCCGCTGGCCGAACATTCGGCGCTTTCGAAAGAGCGCGACAGCCGCGAGCGCGAGCCTGAGAAACCATGGCCAGCCAAGATATCCCGGACGCGCAAGGCTAAAACCGCCTTCACCCTTCGTCTGGATCCGGAACGGCATCTGAAATTGCGGCTGGCAACAGCGATCAAGAACGTCTCGGCGCAGCAATTGGTAACCAGGGCTGTGGACGAATATTTGAAGTCTATCCCCGAACTGGATGGCTTGGCCGAACGCGTTCCGTCGCGTGGAGTTGCCTAAACCGGGCTTGAAGAGAATTTTGAACGGAAACGACTGACTTTTATTGCGAGGGCATAGAAATGAAACGCGATGTGATTTTGAAAATAGCTGCTTCCTCCATGGTGTTCGCCACCATGTTGACAGGATGCGGGCCGTTTGGCGGCGGTTCCGTCGCATCGATGTCGAGCAAACCGGCAACGGCGAAAGATGCAGCGACATACGCAAAGAAAGCGGAACAAGCGCTGGAAAAAGGCGATACCGACGACGCGGTTGCCTATGCTGAGCGGTCCGTCGCCGGTTTCGGCAGCGATCCTGAAACGCGGGCTTTGCTCGGGCAGGCCTATCTGGCCGCCGGTCGCATGGCTTCGGCCGAACGGAGTTTTCTGGATGCCATGGAACTTGGCAAGACCGACGCCCGCACGATCCTAAGCCTGAGCCTGGCGCAATTGGGCCAGGGCAAGGCTGACCAGGCGAAAGCCCTGATTGTCAGCAATCGGCAATTTATCCCGGCCGCCGACTATGGACTGGCTCTGGCGCTCGCCGGAGACAGCAAGACGGCAGTTGAAGTGCTTGAGCAAGCGATCCGGGAAGCTAATGTGACAGCCCGTACCCGTCAAAATCTTGGCCTCGCCTATGCACTCGACGGTCGCTGGAAAGAGGCCAAGCTGATGGCCTTGCAGGATGTGGCTCCGGCTGCGGTCAATGACCGGGTTATGGAATGGGCCCAAATGGCGCGTCCCGGTGCGTATGAAACGCGCGTTGCGACGGTGCTCAATGTGACTCCCGTCTCGAATGATCCCGGTCAACCGGTGCAACTGGCGCTCCAGCAAAGTTACGCACCGGCCAATGTCGCGGCGTCTGCCGACGAAGATTATGGCACCGAAGTCGCCAGCTTTGATCGCAACACCCCGCTGCCCGCAATCGGCCCGGCGCCAACAGCGGAAGCCGAGGTCGATTTTCTCGCCCGGGAAAATTACGTCAAGGTGGCGTCGGTATCGTTGCCGGCCAGCACTCCATCGCCAAGGATGACGGCCGATACGCCGTCAGCCAAGGCGCAACCCAAACCCGCCCGTGTGGGACAAGGCACAAAATTCGTCGTCGAGAGCGACAAGCCGACACCGACAAAAGCCGTCGCTGTTCAGGCCAAATCGGCATCCGCACCTGTGCTGCAAAAAGCGGCCTATCAGCCAGTACCGAAAAGCGGTGGCTCTCAGTCTGGGACGCATCTGGTTCAACTCGGCGCCTTTTCTTCACCCGAAAGTGCCAAGCGCGCCTGGGGGATATTATCATCCCGAAACAGTGATCTGAATGGCTTCGAATATGCGAGCTCGCGGATCAACGTGAAGGGCAAAACACTGTACCGGTTGGCCGCAGTCGGCTTTGGCAATGCGCAGACCGCCGAAGCCATGTGTGCGGGCATCAAGGCCAGGGGCGGGAACTGCATCGTGCGTCACGCGAGCAGCGTCAACAAAGCAGCGCCTTCGCGTATGGCCAGTCAGTCCGAGAAAAAACTCGCGTCTCGCTAGTCTGTCGAAAAATTGCATGAAGGCGGCGAGCTAATAAGCTCTGCCGCCTTTATATATGGCGGTGACCCGACCCTGAACAGGGAGGCCGTCAAACGGCGTGTTGCCAGCGGTAGCCGCCATTTTACGCGTATCCACCTGCCAGGGGCTGCCCTCGTCGATCAGGATAAAGTCTGCTTCATATCCGGTTTGCAACAGGCCTGCCTCGACCCCAAGGATTTCCGCCGGATTGGCCGATAAAAGCCGGAACAGGCGACCGACCGAAATAATATCTTCGTGAACCAGAGTGAATGACAGCGCCAATAATGTCTCGGCTCCCGCCATGCCGGGCAGGGCTTCGGCATAGGGCAGACGCTTATCCTCGGGCCCCCGCGGATCGTGCCCCGAAGAAATCACATCTATGGTCCCGTCCTTCACCGCTTCAATACATGCCAGACGGTTTTCTTCGCTGCGCAGGGGTGGAGACAGCCGGGTAAACGTCCGAAAGTCGCTGATCGCTATATCGGAGAGGAGAAGATGGGCAGGGGTGATACCGCAGGTCACTGGCAGCTTGTCCGATTTTGCTGCGCGGATCAGGTTCAGGCCGACCTCGGTGGTAACCTGACGAAAATGCACGTGGGCACCGGTTTCGCGGACCAAGGCTATATCACGAGCGATCGAAACGGCTTCGGCGGCGGCTGTTGCGCTGGCCAGCCCCAACCGCGTCGCGGTTTCGCTGTTTGTCGCTACCGCACCGGCCGTCAGACCCGCGTCCTCGCTGTGCACAATCAGCGGCAGCTCCAGTGATTTGCAATATTGCAGCAGCCTCAGCATGATTCCGCTATCCGCGATCCACTGCCGGCCTGTCGCAACCGCTTTTGCCCCCGATCGATTCATCAGACCGATTTCGGCCAGACGCTTGCCTTCCAGTCCGGTCGTCGCGGCCGCAATCGGATGCGACCACAGATCCGGCTTACCTTCGACCGCATTATGCTTGATCATCGCCGGCAGATCCAGCACCGGAGACTGATCGGGCATCAAGGCAGCCCGCGTGATGCCGCCAAAGCGAAAGGCCGGCTTGTCGATCGCGAAAACGCCCAGATCGACGATACCCGGTGCCAATATTCTGCCCTTGCAGTCGATTTCTTCGCCGGGTTCCTTATCGGTAACATCTCCCGTCGCAGTGATGCGATCACCGTCGACAATCAGATTGCCCTCTTTGGGCTGTTCAAAGTCGGGTAAAATCAGGCGCGCGTTGGTGAAAATCTTTGTCATGTCCAGCCCTCCACGCCGCGAGACTTGCGGGTGAGGATATCAAGACAGGCCATGCGCACCGCAACCCCCATCTCCACCTGCTCGGTTATCGCAGAATGATTCAGATCATCGGCAACATCGCTGTCGATCTCGACACCCCGGTTCATCGGGCCGGGATGCATGACCAGCACATCGGCTTTGGCGAGCGCCAGACGGTCCCGGGTCAGCCCGTAGAGATAATGATATTCTCGCGGGCTGGGGATGTAATCGCCGTTCATCCGCTCGTTCTGCAGCCGCAGCATCATCGCCACATCGCTGCCTTCAAGCGCCTCATCAAAATTTGTAAAAACCTCCACATTGAAACGGTCAAGCGCGGCGGGCAGCAGCGAAGGCGGTCCGCAAACCCGTACTTTTGCGCCGAGCGTAGTCAGGCAATAGATATTGGATCGCGCTACCCGGCTGTGCATCACATCACCGCAAATGGTCACTGTCAGGCCGCTGATATCGCCCTTGCGGCGCTGGATGGTCAGCGCATCGAGCAGCGCCTGAGTGGGATGTTCGTGGCTACCGTCGCCGGCGTTGAGTACCGGGCAGTCGACCTTGTCGGCGATCAGCTGCACCGCGCCGGAACTGCCGTGGCGGATGACGATCGCGTCAGCTTTCATGGCGTTCAGGGTTACCGCCGTATCGATCAGCGTTTCGCCTTTTTTGATGCTCGATTGCGCCGCGTGCATGTTGACGACATCGGCGCCCATTCTTTTCCCGGCAATTTCAAAGGAGAGCAGGGTGCGCGTGCTGTTCTCGAAAAAGGCATTGATCACCGTCAAACCGTCGAGCTTGTCCGCATGCTTGCTGGATTTCTTGTTGAGATCGACCCATTGCTTGGCCTCTTCCAGCAGGAACAATATCTCCCACGGCTGCAGCCCGGCGATACCCAATAGGTGACGATGAGGGAAAGCATCCGATCCGGTGGGAAACTGATGCGGTGAACCTGTTTGCTGCGATGTCATTAAAGCGGGTGCTATAGAGGCATCATGCCAGCGCGGCAAGCCTGTCGATGGCGCCCTGCAGAATATAGGCCGCCGCCATCTTGTCGACCACCTTGGCCCGCTTTTTCCGGCTGACATCGGAAGCGATCAGGTCGCGGGTCACCGCCTGCGTGCTCCACCGTTCGTCCCACAAGAGGATCGGCAGTCCCAGCGGTTTCAGATTCTGCGCAAAGGACCGCGCGGCCTGGGTCTGCTGGCTCTGGCTGCCATCCAGATTGAGCGGCAGACCAGCGACGATCCCAACGATATGCTGATCGGCTATCACCGTTTTGATCCGCTCGAGATCCTTGGAAAATTTGCGCCGCTCGATCGTTTCTGCCGCCGTCGCGAAGGTCCAGTTGGAATCGCACAGCGCCATGCCAACTGTTTTTGTGCCGATATCCAAGCCGAGCAGGCGTCCGGCTTCCGGCAGGGCCTGAGCGAAGGCCGCTACATCATCGCTGATCAACGTGCCAGAAATGCCGTCATCCTCCGTCGCACATCGGCCCGGATATTGGACCAGAACAGGCTGTAATCATAAACATGATAATTATTGCCGGGCAGGGCGTAAGGGCCGAGGTCCGGCGGATCACCAATCAGCAGAAAGCCCCGATCGTCGCATTTTGCCGGAACCGCAGCCACCGTAACCGTGGCTTCGCTCAAATCATCATTGGGCACCAGGGTGCCGAGATTGGCGGAAGCCGCCGCCGCCGAGTCGACATCGCCGTTGATCGGGTTGGAGCATAGCAGCCTGCTATCCTTGCGCGGCTCGCCATTGAAACCGATCGTCTGGTCGTAAACGTCAACGATTCGAGTATAATCCGCGGGTTCGGCAAAGCTTTGCCATGCCATGATGCAGCGCGTCTGGTCCGGGGCTTCGCAGATTCCAAGGCCCATTTCCGGAATATCGGTGTCGATCGAAACTGGCCAGCCGACGACATAAGCGGCAACGACCCGGTTGGCGAGCGGCGTACCGGCGACCCGGTCCTTGAGCAGATTGGTCAGATGCAGGCTGCCCTGGCTGTGGCCGGCCAATATGATCGGCTGGTCGTCCGGGATCGCGGAGACAAAATAGTCAAAAGCCGCCAGCACATCCTGATAGGCCGCATCCAGCGCCCGCTGGCCTTCGGGCTTCTCGGTCAGAAACGCGCCCAGCGTAGCCTGCCGATAACGCGGCGCCCAGACTTCTCCGGCCGCATTGAAGGCGCTCGCCTGACCGCGCAGGAAAATGCGGGCGCGCGCTTGCGATTCCTTGTCGTCCAGCGGTGCATTCCACCGTTCTTTTTTCAGAAAGGATGTCGGATGAATGAAGAAAACCGCGGCTTTCTTCTCCTCAGGCATTGCTGGCTCGCTGTCCGCATAACCCTCAGGAAGCCAAAGCGCTGGGTTGCCTTTGACCAGTTCCGGGCGCGCCAACCACATATCAGGATCGGCGTAGACATTGGTTTCCAGCACTTCCTGAGCGGTGAATTTGGTGTCCGGCACGAACGCCACTTCCATCAGTTCATCGCCATAGAGACGAAAAACAAATGCTCCGGCGAGCACGAGGATCACCATGCTTGCGACAAAATAGAGAAACTTACGGGCCAAATGATACTCCAACCAGGTTGCTGCTGCTTCAATCCGCTTGAAGCCGCTCCGCGCCAGTGCTAGCGGCGCTCGGTACACAAATAAATTCCGAAATACCCGAAAAAAGATGAACCTGAAAAGAATGAGTCATGTCAATCGATAAGGAAACCGTCAAAAAGATCGCCAGCCTCTCCAGGATCGCGATCACCGATGCCGAAGCGGACGCCTTTGTGCCGGAGCTCAACCAGATCCTGGGATGGGTCGAGCAACTGGGTGAGGTGGATTGTTCGAAGGTCGAGCCGATGACGGCGGTGATTCCCAATAAATTGCGGCTGCGCGAAGATGTCGTCACCGACGGCGAAATTCGCGACAAGATATTGGCCAACGCGCCGATTGCCGAACATGGCTTTTTTGCGGTTCCGAAGGTGATCGAATAATGATGTTTCGGAAAGAAACCCCGTTCGCCCTGAGCCTGTCGAAGGGCCCGGCGGCACACAGCAATGCTTCGACAAGCTCAGCACGAACGGAGCCAGCGCTATGACCGAAATATTCGAACTGGGCATCGCCGGTATCCGCAGCGGCATCGCGGATGGTGATTTCACCGCGAAGGAAGTCGCAGAGACTTTTATCGCGCGGGTTAGTGCTGCCAAGCCGCTGAATGCCTTTCTGGTCGAAACACCGGAACATGCTTTGGCGGCGGCGGAAGCGACCGACAAGGCCAAGGCGGCGGGCGAAACCCTCGGCAAGATGGCCGGTGTCCCGATCGGCATGAAGGACCTGTTCTGCACCCAGGGCGTGCCGACCACAGCGGCCAGCCTGATTCTCGAGGGTTTTGTGCCGCAATATGAATCGACTGTTTCCGCCAATCTGTTCAAGGCCGGTGCGGGGATGCTCGGCAAGCTGAACATGGACCAATTCGCCATGGGCTCGTCGAACGAGACCAGCGCCTTCGGCAATGTGATCTCGCCCTGGCGGCGCAATGACGGCGGCAATAGCGACCTCACCCCCGGCGGGTCTTCCGGCGGCAGCGCGACGGTTGTGTCCGGTCGCATCGCGCCCGCCGCCACCGGCACCGACACCGGCGGTTCGATTCGCCAGCCAGCGGCCTTTGTCGGCATTACCGGTTTCAAGCCGACTTACGGTCGCTGCTCCCGCTGGGGCACGATTGCCTTCGCCAGCTCGCTCGACCAGGCAGGCCCGATGGCGCGTGATGTCCGCGATTGCGCGATCATGCTCGAGGCGATGGCCGGTTTTGATGCCAAGGATTCGACCTCGCTGAATCTCCCGGTTCCCGATTGGGAAGCAGCGCTTAACAGCAATCTGGCCGGCAAGAAAATCGGTATTCCCAAGGAATATCGCGTCGAGAATATGCCCGCCGCAATCGACGCGCTGTGGCAGCAGGGCATAGAAATGCTCAAGGATGCCGGAGCGACCATCGTCGATGTCTCTCTCCCGCACACCAAATATGCGCTGCCGGCTTATTATATCATCGCCCCTGCCGAAGCATCCTCCAACCTCTCGCGCTATGACGGCGTGCGCTATGGTCTGCGCGATCTGCCGGACGGGGCAGGGCTGCAGGACATGTATGCCGCGACCCGCGAAGCCGGCTTTGGCCCCGAGGTAAAGCGGCGGATCATGATCGGCACCTATGTCCTCTCCGCCGGCTATTATGACGCCTATTATACCCAGGCGCAGAAGGTCCGGACGCTGATCTCGCAGGATTTCGACAAGGCCTGGAACAGCTGCGACCTGCTCCTGACCCCGACCGCGCCGAGCGCCGCCTTCGGCCTCGGCGAGAAGAATGACGATCCGCTGGCCATGTATCTCAACGACGTGTTCACCGTGCCCAGCTCGCTGGCCGGGCTGCCGGCGATGTCGGTGCCGGCCGGACTGGACGGCAAGGGCCTTCCGCTGGGCCTGCAGATCATCGGCAAGGCGCTGGACGAACAGGGCGTGTTCAACGCCGGCCTGGCAATCGAGGAACGCGCCGGATTTGTCGCGAAACCGGAGCAGTGGTGGTAGAAATGACTGAATCAACATATCGTATCCAGGGCGGCACCGGCGAATGGGAGGTCGTGATCGGCCTCGAGGTCCACGCCCAGATCACCTCCGAATCGAAGCTCTTTTCCGGCGCCTCGACCGAATTTGGCGCCGAGCCCAACACGCAGGTCAGCCTCGTCGACGCGGCGATGCCCGGCATGCTGCCGACGCTCAACGCCGAATGCGTCCGGCAGGCGGTCCGCACCGGTCTCGCGATCAACGCCCAGATCAACAAATATTCGCGCTTCGACCGGAAAAATTATTTCTACGCCGATCTGCCGCAGGGCTACCAGATTTCCCAGCTCTACCATCCGATCGTCGGCGAGGGCGTGATCCAGATCTCGCTCGACGAGAAGGACCCCGATGCCCACGGCAAGGCGATCGGTGTCGAGCGTATCCATATCGAACAGGATGCCGGCAAGCTGATGCACGACCAGCATCCGACCATGTCCTATGTCGATCTCAACCGCTGCGGCGTCGCGCTGATGGAAATCGTCTCCAAGCCCGACATGACCTCGCCCAAGGAGGCCGCCGCCTATGTTCGCAAGCTCCGCTCGATCCTGCGCTATGTCGGTTCCTGCGACGGCAATATGGAACAGGGCTCGATGCGCGCCGACGTCAATGTCAGCGTGCGCAAGCCCGGCGGCGAACTCGGCACCCGCACCGAGACCAAGAATGTCAACTCGATGCGCTTCATCCAGGCGGTGATCGAATATGAGGCGCAGCGTCAGGTCGATCTGATCGAGGATGGCGGCACCGTCGTCCAGGAAACCCGTCTGTTCGATCCCGATCGCAACGAAACCCGCTCGATGCGCTCCAAGGAAGACGCGCACGACTATCGCTATTTTCCCGATCCCGACCTGCTGCCGCTGGAACTGGAAGATGATTTCATCTTCGACTGCAAGGCCAGCCTGCCGGAACTGCCGGACGAAAAGCGCGCCCGCTACAAGAATGTTCTGGGCCTCAGCGCCTATAATGCCGCCGTTCTGACCGCCGAGCATGAAACGGCGCTGTGGTTCGAACAATTGCTCGATATCAGCGACGAACCCGAAAAAATCGCCAGCAGCGCCGCCAACTGGGTGACCTCTGAGCTTTTCGGCGCGCTCAACCGGCTTGGCGTCGGCATCGAGAACAGCCCGGTCACCCCGGCGCAGGCCGCCGAACTGCTCGGCCTCGTCGCCGACGGCACGATTTCCGGCAAGATTGCCAAGCAGGTCTTCGAGATCATGCTCGAAACCGGCGACGGCGCGAAGAAGATCGTCGAGGAGCAGGGGCTGGTCCAGGAATCGGATACCGGTGCAATTGAGGCTGTTATCGCAGAAGTGATGGCCGCCAACGCGGACAAGGTCGCCCAATATCGCGACGGCAAGGACAAGCTGTTCGGTTTCTTCGTCGGTCAGACGATGAAGGCAATGCAGGGCAAGGCCAACCCGCAGGTGGTGAACGAATTGTTGAAGAAGAGTCTGGGGTAAATCCATCACAAACCCCACTTGCCCTCAACGCGCCTTTACGCTAGGCGCGCGGGTCAATCGTACTTCGATGGAATTTTGACGACTTGACTGGGCGGGCGTGGCGGAATTGGTAGACGCGCCAGATTTAGGTTCTGGTATCTTAGGGTGTGGGGGTTCGAGTCCCTTCGCCCGCACCAAGTTTAGTCGCAATATTTATCGAAATCACACGGAATATGAAGGCATCAAAGGATAGTCATGCAGATTGTTGAAACGCTGAACGAAGGTCTGAAACGGGCCTATGAAATCAAGATTACCGCGAAAGATATCGAGTCGCGGGTCGAAGCCGAAGTCCAGAAGATGGCGCCGCAGGTGAACATGCCCGGCTTCCGCAAAGGCAAGGTCCCGGCCAATCTCGTGCGCAAGATGCACAATGATGCCCTGATGCAGGATGCTCTGAGCAGCACCGTTCAGGAAAGCATCGAAAAAACCATGGCGGACAACAAGCTCCGTCCGGCGATGCAGCCCAATGTCAATCTCGATGAAGGCTATGAGCCCGGCAAAGACGCGATCGTCAAGATGGATCTGGAAATTCTGCCGGATGTTCCGACACCGGACGTTGAAGGCTTGAAGCTGGAGCGCCTGCAGGTCGAAGCGGACAAGAAGACCGTTGATGAAGCGCTGCAGAAATTTGCCGAAAGCCAGAAGCAGTTCGAAACCGCCGCCAAATCCTACAAAGCCCAAGAGGGCGATCAGGTTCTGATCGACTTTGAAGGCAAGGTAGACGGCGTGCCGTTTGATGGCGGCAAGGGCGAAGGCATGGCGATCGAGCTTGGCTCCGGCCGCCTGATCCCGGGCTTCGAAGATCAGTTGATCGGCAAGAAGGCCAATGACGAAGTTCTCGTCAAGGTGACCTTCCCGGATGATTATAATGTCGAAGACCTGAAGGGCAAAGATGCCACGTTCGATGTGGTCATCGGCGAAGTGCAGAAGCCGAAAGAAGCCAAGGCCGACGACGAAATGGCGAAATCCATGGGTCTCGAAGGCATTGATCAGCTGTCGGAACTGCTCAAGGGGCAGATCGAGCAGGAACTGAATGGCCTGACCCGCACCCATATGAAGCGCAAGCTGCTCGACCAGCTCGCCGCCAGCCATGATTTCGAAGTGCCACCGGGCATGGTCGAAGCGGAATTCAACCAGATCTGGCAGCAGCTCGAGCAGGAAGCCGAGCAAGAAGAAGATACCGAAGCGGCGCGCAAGGAAATGGAAGACGAGAAAGACGAATATCGCGATATCGCCGTCCGTCGCGTTCGTCTCGGATTGCTGCTTTCAGAAATCGGCCAGGCCAATGGCGTTGAAGTCAGCCAGCAGGAAATGGGCATGCTGATCCAGCAGGCAGCCCAGCAATATCGCCCGGAAGACCGCGACCGGTTCATCCAGTATATCCAGCAGGACCAGATGGCCGCTGCCCAGCTTCGTGCGCCGATGTATGAAGACAAGGTCGTCGACTTTCTGTTCGACAAGGCTGAAGTTACCGATCGCAAAGTGACCCGCGAAGAGCTGGAAGCGGCGATCGAGGCAGAAGACGAAGCTGAGACCAAGCCAGCTGCGAAGAAAAAGGCGCCGGCGAAGAAAGTCGCTGCGAAAAAGCCTGCTGCCAAGAAGGCTCCGGCTGAAGCAAAGGAAGAAAAGGCGCCGGCCAAAAAGGCTGCGACCAAGAAAGCCCCGGCAAAGGCTGCTGCTGAAAAAGCGCCAGCCAAGAAGCCGGCGGCCAAGACGCCTGCAAAAAAGCCGGCCGCCAAGAAGGCGCCGGCCAAGAAATAATATATTTGGTTTGAATGTAAAAAAGCCGGGCAGGGCGGACCTGTCCGGCTTTTTTATGTGCTGATCTTAGCCAGTTCCAGTCCGCGACTTGCGGCTTTACCCGGATCAGATGGTGACTTCGCTTGCCTTGTTGATCACCGTGCCGAGAATGCCATATTCCTTGGCTTCTTCCGTGCTCATCCAGTAATCGCGATCAATATCCTTGCGGACCCGCTCGACATCCTGTCCGGTTTCTTCAGCAATGATCCGCGCCAGTCGTTCGCGCATCTTGACGATCTCCTGCGCCTGAATGGCGATATCCGATGCCTTGCCGCCGGCGCCGCCGGATGGCTGATGGATCAGAAATCTCGTATTGGGCAGGCAGAAACGCTGTTCCTTGGGAACGCCGAGGAAAATATGCGTGCCGGCGCTCGCCACCCAACCGGTGCCGATCATCGCGACCGGCGAGCTGATGTAACGCACCAGATCGTGGATCGTATCGCCCGATTCGACGTGACCGCCGGGAGAATTCAGAAAAATCCGGATGGGGTCCTGATTGACGTGATCGAGATAGAGCAGCTGCGTCGACACACGCTCCGCCAGCTTCTGGTCAATTCCGCCGAATATCATGATCGTGCGGGCTTCCAGAAACTTCGTCATCATCGCGCCGGGCAGGCCACCGGACTTGTTTTCGTCTTCGTCCTCATCATTATAGGTGGGAATGATCGGGCTGTTGGTGGTTATCATTCTTGACTCCGCTAATGGAATTTTTAGTAGCACCGATCGGGTAACGATCAGCATTGCCTTGAAGAACATGTAGGGATAGCCGGGATGGTGCGCAATGATCGTCGTGCCGGTGATGTATTTTTTCTGGAGCGCAATCATTCTCATCCAACATCGTTAAAGCCCTTGAACAATTCCGCGATAATCCCGATGTAGTGGCGAAGCCAAAGACAAGCGTATAAGAAGCTAAAAACAGGACGAATTACAACATGCATGATCCGATTACAGACGCTCTAGTCCCGGTTGTTATCGAACAATCCAACCGCGGCGAACGCAGTTTTGACATTTTTTCCCGTCTGCTCCGCGAGCGGATTGTATTCGTAACCGGTCAGGTCGAGGACGGGATGGCATCGATCATCACGGCGCAATTGCTGTTTCTGGAGTCAGAGAATCCGAAGAAGGATATCTATCTTTATATCAATTCACCGGGCGGCGTTGTGACTGCCGGCATGGCGATCCATGATACGATGCAATATATCCGTCCCAGAGTCGGCACGGTTTGCGTTGGCCAGGCAGCATCGATGGGCAGCTTTCTGCTTGCTGCCGGGGAACCAGGCATGCGGATGGCAACCACCAATGCCCGGGTGATGCTGCACCAGCCATCCGGCGGCGCCCAGGGCATGGCGTCGGACATCGAGATCCAGGCAAAGGAAATATTGCGTATCCGTGCCAGCATGAATGCGCTTTATGCCAAATATACCGGAAAATCGATCGAAGAGATTGAAAAGGCGATGGACCGCGATACGTTCCTCGAAGCGGACGAAGCCAAGGCATTCGGCATCGTCGATGAGGTTTACAACAAGCGCCCGGTACCGGTAGAAGATCCTAAATAAGCAGTTAGCGCTGCCCTAAATGAAATTTAAGCCATATTTGATAGACTTGCATATTCACTAGGAAAGCGGCGAAAAAAGCTGTGGCAATTTGGAATTTGACGGTTAGATTACAATGTTGGCCGGTTTAAAGGACTTTTTATGACGAAATTGACGGGATCTGATTCGAAGAGCACCTTATATTGCTCCTTCTGCGGCAAATCCCAACATGAAGTCCGCAAGCTGATTGCAGGACCCACCGTTTTCATCTGCGATGAATGTGTGGAACTGTGCAACGACATCATTCGTGAGGAAACCAAGGGCGCCGCTACCGGCCGTAAGGACGGCGAAGTGCCGACGCCGCAGGAAATCTGCGATGTGCTGAACGATTATGTGATCGGCCAAAAGCGCGCGAAACGCGTTTTGTCGGTGGCTGTCCATAATCATTACAAACGACTCAACCACGCCGCCAAATCCGGCGATATCGAGCTGGCGAAATCCAACATCCTGCTGGTCGGACCGACCGGTTGCGGCAAGACGCTGCTGGCGCAGACTCTGGCGAAGACATTTGACGTGCCGTTCACGATGGCCGATGCGACCACATTGACCGAGGCCGGCTATGTCGGCGAGGATGTCGAGAATA
>PFJE01000103.1 GCA_002783865.1 Sphingomonadales bacterium CG_4_10_14_3_um_filter_58_15 | reverse complement strand
TCGGGCCAAACCAAGATTGAAGAAGGCACCTGGTTCACGATTAGTGACACCGCCTATTTTCTCTTCAGCGAGGAATATAGTGGCGTTCCACTGCCGTCCGATTTTGCTGCGGTGATGGCAACCGTATCTGAGCATGTTTTTCCAATCCTGCTCGTTCTGGGTCTGTTTACGCGACTTTCTGCAACTGCGTTGCTTGGGATGACGATGGTGATCCAGATATTTGTATACCCTGACGCCTGGTGGCCGGTGCACTCCCTCTGGGTCGCACTTGCACTGGTTCTGATCGTTCGGGGCGGCGGGCTCTTTTCACTCGATACCCCATTGATGAAAAGAACCCGCCCATGATAGCAGACGATGCCACAATGGCCCGCCTCATGGCGCTGTCGCAGACTGGCGATCGTCAAGCCTATGCAACGCTGCTTGCGGAATGTCAGAAATGGTTGAAGCGCTTTTATGCACGAAGAATTGTGCAGCACCAAATTGATGATCTGGTGCAAGACACTTTGCTCTCGCTCCATCGGAAAGTCGCAAGCTATGATCCGGCTCGTCCATTCCTGCCCTGGCTAGCAGCAATCGCACGCTATCGCTGGGTTGACCACTTGCGCAAAGTATACAAGGCCGACGAAACAACATTTGATGAGGGATTTGCGTCCGATGATTCAGAACCTGCAATTGTTGCACGGATCAGCTTGGACCGGATGTTTTCCTATTTACCGCCCGCACAAGCGCGCGCCATCGAGCTGGTCAAGATCGAGGGGCTAACAATTGCCGAAGCGTCTCATGCCTGCGGTCAGAGTGAATCTCTGGTCAAAGTCAATATTCACCGAGGATTGAAAAAACTCGCGACCATGATAGAGAAAGATTAATTCCTATGCCTACCGACACTCATGAATTCATCGACAGTCTGGTTGATGATTTGCAGCCAAGCCGGCCTTTAACGCTTCAGCGCGGGTTTGTGGTCGCAGCAGGCAGTGCAGCGCTTACAGTAGGTGTCATGGCGCTGCTTGTCGGATTCAGACCGGACCTGATCTCTGGCAATCTCAATCCGGTGTTTTTGCTGGCTACCGGCTTGTTTTTGATTCTGGGTATTGCCGCATCGTTCACCGTCATTGGCATGGGCCGCCCTCAAGTTGGCAATATTCATGTCGGCTGGACATGGGCCGCTGCCATGGCCGCACTGCTTCCTCTCACGGCGGCAGTGCTTAGCCTTGCCAGGGATGGAGATGTTTTCGTTCAGTCCCAGCCAGCGCAGGGCGTCTCTTGCCTGATAAATGGTGGCTTGCTTGGCCTGATCGTTGGCGGAGCTTTGACAATGTGGCTTCGACGCGGCGCACCCACTTCGCCCGAGCAGGCTGGCCTGCTCACAGGAATAGCTGCAGGCAGTCTAGGCATTTTTTCCTATTCGCTGCACTGCCCGTTTGACGATATCTTTCACATTGGCCTTTGGCACAGCCTGGCTGTGGTGGTTAGCGCGATGGCTGGCCGGTTGGTAGTTCCCGCACTGATCCGTTGGTGAGGTGCTGTAGGCGAACGATGACGAGGTTTAAGGACCTGCTGTTCGTAATTACGATGCCAGTCGGCCTTGCTGCATGTGCGATTCCCGCTCCTTCTCAATGTACGGCACCCGTTGCAGTCCAGATCCTGGGGTCGGGCGGGCCAGTCGCTGAAGGGCATCGTGCAGGCACAAGTGCAATAGTCTGGATTGGGGGTAAAGCTGCGCTTCTGGTTGATGCGGGGAGCGGCGCGTTTGTGCGCTACGGCGAATCCGGGGCCAAATTTGCAGACCATCGGGCCATACTGTTTACCCATTTTCATGCCGATCATGTGGCTGATCTGGATGCGATCCTGAATAGCGGGGGATTCGCCAACCGCGCCGCGCCGCTGCCGATAGCTGGGCCAAGCGGGGATGAGCTGTATCCGGGCATCAAAGACCATCTGACCGCTCTGTTTGATGAGCACACAGGTGCGTTCCGCTATCTTTCGGGTTATCTCGACGGAAATTTTGGCTTGCCGATGCTCGAGCCCACTGAGATCGATGTTGCCATCGAGACATTGCAACCAATCATTCAGGAACGTGATTTGAAAGTGAGCGCCATCACGGTTCACCATGGCGGTGTACCCGCGCTCGCCTATCTGGTGGAGACTGGCGAAAAATCAGTAATTTTTGCCGGGGATCAAAGCTTTCTCAGCGAAAAATTTGTTCAGGTCTTTCAGGATTTCAAACCCGATATCTTGATCATGCACAATGTGATCCCGGAGGGCGACGGCCAGCCGCGCGGACTGCACCGCTGGCCCGGTTCTATCGGCGAGGTTGCGGCGGCCATCAAACCGAAAAATCTGGTCCTCGCGCATAATATGAAGCGCGCACTCAGTCATCAGGCAGAAGGCGAGACCGCCATCCGCAATTACTATTCCGGGCCGCTCCAGGTCGCAGACGACCTTGACTGCTTCGCGCTGTAGTTCGGTGACGAATGGAATAAGCAAAGGTCATCAAGCGGTGAACAAAGGCACAGCAGACGGATGGCCGGACGACAAGGCATCGAAGTCGTGGCTCCGGCTAATTGATGGCTGGATCTGATGCCCGACGATCGGTTTCCGACTAAGGTTATGCAGCGCGTCGTCCTGGCCGGCGGCGGACATGCCCATTTGGCGGTGCTGGATGACTGGGCCCGCACGCCCCTGTACGGTGTGGAAACCTGGCTGGTGACTTCAGACCGATTTACTGCTTATTCTGGCATGGTGCCCGGTTGGTTGGCCGGGCATTATCGTGCTGGACAGCAACTGATCGATTTGCGGCCCTTGGCGAAACGTGCCGGCGTAAGATTGGTGATCGGCACCGTTGAAGGGCTTGATGCGAACCGCAACCAACTGACATTGTCATCAGGAGAATCTGTGTCATTCGATCTCTTGTCTTTGGCTGTCGGCGGTGAAGTTGATACCTCGCCGCTAGCGAGTTTGGGCGATCGGCTATTACCTGTCAGGCCAATGAACGCCTTCGTCGCCCGCTGGCCGCTGGTTTTGAAAGACGCGGCCGGGAGGCATGGATTTAGCCTAGTCATCGTCGGCGGCGGAGCAGCGGGAGTTGAGCTGGCACTTGCCGCAGAATACGCGTTTCGCAGTATATCGACCAAGCCCCGAGTGTTGCTCGTGACTTCGGAAAATGGCTTTCTCACAGGTCATGCTCGAGCGACTATCGCGCGGGTTCGCGCCGAACTGGAAGGGCGGCATGTTGAAGTATTGTATGGAGATGTGGTTGGGTCTGAAGATGCTGTACTTCTTCCTACGGGAATGGTCATTGATGCGGATTATGTGATCGCTGCGACCGGGAGCAAGGCACCGCGCTGGCTCAAGGCGTCCGGGCTTGCTCTCGACAGACAAGGCTTCATCGAGGTGGGCAGCGATCTCCTATCCGTGTCGCATGATAATATTTTTGCAGCGGGCGATATTGTCACCCGAACGGATCGCGAGGTCGCAAGATCTGGGGTTCATGCCGTCCGGTCTGGCCCGGTACTCGCGGTCAATCTGCGAGCGAAGCTCAATGGACAGATTCTCCATCAATATATTCCGCGACGCCGGACACTTTACTTGCTCGCGACCGGAGATAAGCGCGCAATTCTGTCTTGGGGCGCATTTGCTCTGTCTGGAGGAATATTGTGGCGGCTTAAGGACTGGATTGATCGGCGCTTCGTGCGGCATCATACCGTTACTGCGGAACAAGAGAGGTGAATCAAATGCCCGTATCAGAATTGTTCATCCTCATGATTTCGAGGCCTGTGGCCGGAGGCGCGATACGCGTGGCGATTGTGGTTGGAACGTGCCTGAATTTTATCAATCAAGGTGCCACGATCTGGCATGGCGGAGGTGCCGATTGGCCGCGATTTCTGATGAACTATGCTGTCCCGTTCCTTGTTGCGAGTTACAGTGCTGCGAAGGCCCGCAGGGCAATGGGCGCTTGAATGGAACAGTTTGTTTCAGCCGGGAATGACCCTGCGCTGGCAGGCAGCGTGTTCGATGAACGATTTCTAGTACGTGTCCGTGATGAAATGCTGCGTTTTGCCCGACTTCAGCTTGGCAATGATGCAGAGGTCGAGGATGCGGTTCAGGAGGCACTTGCCGGCGCGCTTAAGAACGCGCGTAGTTTTCACGGAGAAGCTGCGCTCAAAACGTGGATCATTGCAATCCTCAAGAACAAGCTTGCCGATATCTTGCGGCGGCGCCAGAAGCATCCTGTCGGTGGAATTGATCTCGGAAACGATGATGTTGCAAATGGATACCCGGCGGCCTTCAACCACAAAGGGAGATGGCACAACGCGTCGCGGCCGTCTCACTGGGGAGATCCCGAAGCCGCTCTAAACAGCCGACAGTTTCTCGACATATTCAATGCCTGTCTCGATTGCCTGCCGGCCCAGCAAGGCCGCATCTTTATGATGCGTGAAGTCATCGAGTTGAGTCCTGCAGAAATCTGTACTGAAACAGGCCTTTCTATTTCCAATATCTATGTCATCCTTCACCGCGCAAGACTTGGTTTGCGGGCCTGCCTTGAGCATAACTGGTTTGGAAGTGGAACGGACCCATGCTGAATTGTCATGACGCAACCTTTCTCTTGTCGCAGCAACAGGAGCGGGATCTCACGCGCTCCGAGCGCGCGAATTTGCGGCTGCATGTAACCATGTGCCGGGGATGCACGAACTTTGAACGACAGCTGCCTGAACTTGGCAAGGCTGTTCGAACATTTGCCTCACATGATTCGAGCAATGGAGAGACGATGTCTTAACGATGCTCGCTTCCTGCGTGCAAGATCTCGCGGGCGGGGATGTTCAGAACACTAGTCCGTAGAAGATTTGATCAGGAAATTTCGCATGAAGAAGATTGTTATCCTCATCCTTGCTGCTCTGGCAATTTTTGCCTTTGTCTATTTCGATGTGGGACAAACCTTGACACTGGAAAATCTCAAGAGCCAGCAACATGCAATCGACGCGCACTATCGTGCCTCTCCTTTGATTGTCATTATTGTCTTTTTTCTGGTCTATGTGGCCGCCACAGCGGCATCATTTCCCGGTGCAGCAATACTGACGTTGGCGGCAGGTGCGATTTTTGGTGTCGTCACCGGTACGCTGATTGTGTCCTTCGCATCAACCGTTGGCGCGACCATGTCCTTTTTGGCCTCTCGCTATTTGTTCAGAGACTGGGTTCAGGCGCGTTTCGGTAATCGACTAAAGGCATTGAATGACGGCATAGCGCGCGATGGGGCCTTTTACCTTTTTTCGCTCCGACTGGTGCCTGTGTTCCCCTTTTTCCTCGTCAACCTCTTGATGGGGCTGACGCCGATCAAGACCCTCACCTATTTTTGGGTGAGCCAGCTCGGCATGCTTTTGGGAACGATTGTCTATGTAAATGCCGGAACACAAATCGCACGCATCGACGCTCTTGGCGACATTGCCTCGCCTGGCCTGTTGGGGTCCTTTGCGGCGCTTGCCCTAACTCCATGGGTCGGCAAGTGGATAATGGCGCTTATCAAAGGTCGGCGCGTCTATGCACAGTGGGCCAAGCCCAAAAGCTTTGACCGCAATCTGTTAGTTATTGGTGCTGGCGCCGCAGGACTCGTTTCATCCTATATTGCCGTGACCGTCAAAGCCAAGGTGACATTGGTCGAAGCCTCCAAAATGGGTGGTGACTGCCTCAATTACGGGTGCGTGCCGAGCAAGGCGCTAATCAAAAGCGCAAAGCTCGCCGAACAAATGCGCCACGGCGATATCTATGGACTGGAGGCAGTCGATCCAAAGTTCAGCTTCAAACGCGTAATGCAGCGGGTCCATGACATTATCGCTGAGATCGAGCCGCATGATAGCGTCGAGCGCTACACCCAGTTGGGCGTAGATGTCGTGCAGGGCTATGCCAAGATCATTGATCCTTGGACAGTGGAGATCAAGCGCCATGATGGTCAAATGCAGCGGCTGACGACGCGCTCGATTGTCATCGCCGCCGGAGCTGCACCTCACGTCCCCGACTTGCCAGGGCTTGAGGATGTAGGCTATGTCACGAGCGATACGCTGTGGGAAGAATTTGCCAAGCTTGATGCCGTTCCTCAGCGGATGGTTGTGCTTGGCGGCGGACCGATAGGGTGCGAATTGTCGCAAGCCTTTGCGCGGCTTGGCGCCAATGTCACCCAAATCCAGCGCGGACCGCGGCTCATGCCGCGCGAGGACGATGATGTCTC
>PFJE01000090.1 GCA_002783865.1 Sphingomonadales bacterium CG_4_10_14_3_um_filter_58_15 | reverse complement strand
TCCCGGCCGGCGAAGGCGCCGCCTATTTTATTGGCGGCTTCCAGGTCAGCTATTTGCGCAGCGGTGACAAGGTGTTGATCCCGGTACGGCTGGGCGCGGGGCTGCGGCTGGGCGCCAATGTTGGCTATATGAAATTCAGCAAGAAGCAAAAATGGTTGCCGTTCTGACCGACAGTTTTCATTGCGAGAAGCCCAAGGCGACCTGACAATCCAGAGCAGCGCACTTGCGAGTTGCCGTTAGCCCTGAGCTTGTCGAAGGGCGCTTCTCGACGATAGGCGTGGTTCGACAGGCTCACCACTAACGGCAATTCCGTCATCAACTCACATAAGCCCCTCCTTTTTAAAGGAGGGGTTGGGGTGGTTTCTCTCGGCGAAGCCCTGTCCTTTTTTATCAGAGTGACCACCGCAGCCGCACCATCCTTGTTCGCTGACGCGAGCGATGCTGACGCATCGCCACCACCCCTTGAATCCCCTCCTCTGAACAGGAGGGGCTGGAATTGCCGCTCAGGATGACGATACTCACCACTAACGGCAGCAAGCTGCACCGTAGTCGTCATTATACCTGGCGTCAGTTCAGCGACCGAACCTGTTCCATCCGCGCCAGATAGCGCGCCAAGATGTCGATCTCCAGATTCACGGGCCGACCCGCTTCGAATTCGCCTAGTGTGGTCACCTGAGCGGTATGGGGAATGATGTTCAGGGTGAATTCGGTACCCGTTTCCTTGTCGGCCACCGCATTGACCGTCAGCGAAACGCCGTCGACGGTGATCGATCCCTTGGCCGCAACATAAGGTGCCAGATCCTTCGATACCCGGATGACGGTTTCGCTCGAATCACCGGCGGGCCGGCAGGTCACAACTTCGCCGACCCCATCGACATGGCCGGTGACGATATGGCCGCCGAGCTCGTCGCCGACCTTCAGGGCACGCTCCAGATTGATCCGCCGACCGGCAGTAAATTGCCCCGGGGCAGTGCACGAGAGCGTTTCGCCCGATACATCGACCGCAAACCAGTCCGGGCCCTTGTCGACCACGGTCAGGCAAATGCCCGAACAGGCGATCGAGGCGCCCATATCGATGCCAGCCATATCATAGCCGCAGGAGATTTTGACGCGCAGGTCACCGCGCTGATCGAGCGATTCGATGGTGCCGATATCGGAAACAATGCCGGTGAACATAGGTGATCCTATTTGCTGTGAACGGAGCGGAACCTAGGCGGCGCGATCATATATCTCAAGCATATCCTGCCCCAGAGCGCGCTGATCGGTGCGCCGCCACTGACCGTGCGCCTCGCCGAGCTTTTCCAGACCGATATCGGCAATGGCAGGCAGGCCGCCGCCGATGACGATCGGCGCGCGATAGAATAACAGCCGGTCGACCAGTCCCGCCTGCAGGAAAGAGGCAGCGGTTTTTGCCCCGCCCTCGACCAGCAGCCAGTTGATCTCGGCAAGTCCGGCGATACCGGCGGGCTCGTCAATCTGCAGCCAATGCTCGGGCCTGTCCTTGTCGCTGCCCAGCACGATCGGTTGCGGCGAACGATCGGTCAGCCCGTCGAGCCGCACATCCAGCCCCGGCCGGTCGACCCGGGCCGTGCCTGCTCCCACCAGAATCGCATCGCTGCGTGCCCGCTCCATATGCGCATGGGCCCGCGCGCGGTCGCCGGTGATCCACTGGCTCGTGCCGTCGGCCATGGCGATGCAGCCATCCAGCGACATCGCGAGTTTCAGCGTGACAAACGGGCGCCCCTTCTCGATCCGGCACAGGAAACCGGCCATCGCGCGGCGCGCCTCCCATTCGCGGATACCGACCGAGACCGGAATGCCGGCGTCGCCGAGCCGGTCGATCCCCCTGCGCCTGGTGCGCTCATCGGCATCAAGCGTCGCGACGACCACTCTTTTCGGCTTTGCCTCGATGATCGCAAGGCTGCAGGTTGGGCCGCGGCTGCTGTCATGGGCACAGGGCTCCATGGTCACAAAGATGTCTGCGCCCCTGGCAGCCTTGCCCGCCTGCGCCAGCGCCATTTCTTCGGCATGCGGGCGTCCGCCCGGCTGGGTCCAGCCGCGACCGAGGATGATGCCATTTTTGACAATAACGCAACCGACGTTGGGGTTGGCACCGGTGCGGCCACGCCCCCGCTCCGAAAGTGACAGCGCCGCCGCCATATAGTCGGCATCAGCGGCTGGATTCAGCATTGCAGTCCGGCGGGGCGCTCCACCTCTACTTCACCGCGCGCGACCCGGGCCGCTTCGGCTTCCCGCTCAATTTGCTCGACATCCATGCCGGACATCCGGCCCAGTGATTTCATCGCTTCGCGCCGCTCGAGTTCAAGCTTGTCCTTGAGGCACTGGATTTCCCAGCGGTCCTGCAAGATTTCCTCATCGGTCCGGTCGGTCTTCCAGTTTTCGACATAAATGACCTCCTGCGGTACATAAGTGTACGTGTTGACCTTGGGATCGAGATAGAAAAGGAGCAAAATGAACGCCGTACAGGCGATCGCCAATACCGCCGGCAGCACGCGCTCGCCGGGCTCGCTCTGACGAAAGACTGCGATCAGATCACCAAAACCGCCGCTTACCGATGCATCTTTTAACATTCCCATGGCGTTCAAATAGTGCGGGGGCGCGCGGATGACCAGCCCTTCCCGCAAATTTGCCGCGGGAAACAGGGGTCAGGCCATCCGACGCAACGATCAACTGTTGATTTCAAAGCGGACTTTCAGTGTCATCCAGCTCTCAAATGGCTTGCCATCTTTGGTCGCCGGTGTGAATCGC
Source organism: Sphingomonadales bacterium CG_4_10_14_3_um_filter_58_15 (assembly GCA_002783865.1). Taxonomy (GTDB): domain Bacteria; phylum Pseudomonadota; class Alphaproteobacteria; order Sphingomonadales; family Sphingomonadaceae; genus Parasphingorhabdus. The sequence goes on along the minus strand of PFJE01000090.1, from coordinate 20,376 downwards.
CATTTGCTCAGCGCCTGCTTGCGCGTCGCTAGCCAGAAGTCCTGATGCGGCGAATCGATCAGTTCGATTTGCTTCACCCGGCCATCGGTGCCGACCAGCACCCGGACGCTGACCTCGGCTTCCCGCTCGAGACGCAACTGGCCCGGGGGATAAGCGGGCTGGAACTGATCCGCATAGCGGCTGTTGAGGCGAGCACCGACGATCACCGGGTCCGGAGCGATCTGGATTGGATCAAGCGGAATTCCTGCTGCCGTTCCCGAAGACCCCAACGCATTGCCCAGGTCCGAATAGGTCGGAAATGGTTGGATCGGGATGGACCGGACATCCGCAATCGGCATATCAGGCGCTCGTGAGTGGTCCTCCTGCGGCAAATCCGGCCTGGGCGGGTCTTCTATAATCACCGGGTCGGATGGCTCAGGTTTGACTATAGGAATTGCATTGAACGGGCCGTTAAATTTTTCCGGCACCTCAATACCCGGCATCGCAATCACGCCACCGATGATGGCCGCGTGAACCGCGCCGGCCAACAGCACGCCCTTCGCCCGCGGAGTCTTGTTCTCATAAACGGAAACATAGCTCATCATTTGATCCTCTCAACCATCCTCAAAAAGTGGCGGAGCGGCCTGTGCCTGTTTGACTATCTGGCCCCATCGCCATTTGTGATGTTATACTATTACATTAAAGATTGCAAGCGGACCGGTGCCGAGCGATTTTTTCGTTTTAATATAAGGGATTACGCGGAGGCCGTCGCCAGTCTCGCCAGCGCGGCTTCCTTGCCGATCAAGGGCAGCAAGGCGTTCATATCCGGACCATGATCGAGCCCGGTCAGCGCCTGACGCAGGGGCATGAACAGCGGTTTGCCCTTGCGGCCGGTCGCTTCCTTGAGGGCGCCGGTCAGGTCTTTCCAGAGGTCGTCAGATGCTTCCAATTCTTCCAGTGTCTTGTGCGCAATGGCCAGAAATTCCCGGTCTTCCGCTGGCATATCGGGCACCGATACCGGCCCGGTTACCACCTGCCACCATTGATCGACATCATGCATATCGTGCAGGTTCGGGCGGATCACGTCCCATGCCGCAGCATCCATTCCGTCCGGCAGCCGGGATTTCACATCCTGATATTCGAGCAGATGCACGATCTTCTGGTTCAGCTGCGCCAGTTCCTCCTCGTCGAACCGCGCCGGTGCGCGGCCAAAACGGGCAAAGTCGAATGTCGCAATCAGCGGTTCAACCTCGGTTACCGGTTCCACCGGATCGCTGGTCCCGATCCGGGCAAGCAAGGCGACAATCGCCTGCGGCTCGATATGTTTCTCCCGAAAGCTGCTGACGCCCAGCGACCCCAGCCGCTTGGAGAGCTTGCCCTCGGTGCCGACCAGCAGCGCCTCATGCGCAAATTCCGGCGGCTCGGCACCTAGCGCATGAAACATCTGGATCTGCACCGCGGTATTGGCGACATGGTCTTCGCCGCGCACAACATGGGTGATGCCCATATCGATATCGTCGATCGCCGAGGGCAGCATATAGAGCCAGCTGCCATCCTCGCGCCGGATCACGGGATCGGAGAGCAAGGCCGGATCGAAATGCTGGTCGCCGCGAATCCGGTCCGTCCATGTAATCGGCGTTGCGTGGTCCAGTTGGAAGCGCCAGTGCGGCTTGCGGCCTTCCGCTTCAAAGGCAGAAATCTGCTCCGCTGTCAGGTCCATGGCCGCCCGGTCATAGATCGGCGGCTTGCCCCGACCGAGTTGAATCTTCCGCTTCAGATCCAGTTCCTGCGCGGTCTCATAGGCGGGATAGACCCGGCCCGCTGCTTTCAGCTTTTCCAGCTGCTCTTCATAGCGATCAAAGCGCGCCGACTGCCTTTGCTCTTCGTCGGCCGTCAGACCCAGCCAGGCGAGATCGGCACGGATCGCCTCGACATATTCTTCCTTCGACCGCTCGGCGTCAGTATCGTCGAGCCGCAGCAAGAACGTGCCGCCCTCTTTTTTCGCGAACATCCAGTTGTGCAGCGCGGTGCGGATATTGCCGACATGGAGATGGCCCGTCGGCGACGGGGCGAAGCGGGTTTTTATTGTCATACGGTCCTGAATGCGTTGGTGATCGGGTAGCGCCGGTCGCGGCCGAAGTTTCTGGTACCCAGCTTCACGCCCGGAGGGGCCTGCCGGCGTTTATATTCGGCGATATAGAGCAGCCGTTCGATCCGCACCACCGTTTCCCGATCGAATCCCCGCGCCACCAGATCGTTGACCGACAATTCTTCCTCGATCAGCCCATGCAGCAAGGGATCGAGAATCTCGTAATCCGGCAGACTGTCGCTGTCCTTCTGATCCTCGCGCAATTCCGCGCTCGGTGGTTTGCTGATCACCGTTTCCGGCATGACCGGACCATCCGGACCCATGCCGAGACTCGGCTTGTTGGCGTTGCGCCACTTTGACAGCTTGAACACAGTCAGCTTGTAGGCATCTTTCAGCACCGAATAGCCGCCCGCCATATCGCCATAGATGGTGGCATAGCCGACACTCATCTCGCTCTTGTTGCCGGTGGTCAGCAGCATATGACCGAACTTGTTCGACAGCGCCATCAGGGTTACGCCGCGAATTCGCGACTGGATATTTTCTTCGGTGATATCGACATTGCTGTCGGCAAAACTGTCCTCGAGCATTGCGTCGAAGCCCTCGACCGCCGGGTTGATCGGGATCGTGTCCAGCCGAGTACCGAGCATTTCAGCGCAGCCCGCGGCATCATCCAGACTTTCCTGCGAGGTAAAGCGCGACGGCATCATGATATTCCACACCCGGTCCGCGCCAAGAGCATCAACCGCGACGGCCGCCGACAGGGCACTGTCTATGCCACCGGAAAGTCCGAGCAATACGCCAGGAAAACGGTTGCGATTCACATAGTCGCGCAGGCCGACGATCATCGCATTGTAGATATCGGCCGGATGGTCATCCAGCTGATGGATCTCTCCCGGCGCACAGCGCCATTCATCCCCTTCACAAGACCAGCGCGTATCAACAATCGCCTCGTCCCAGTCGGGCAGCTGGTGCATGACGCTGGCATCGCCGTTGAGCACGAAACTGGCTCCATCGAACACGATTTCGTCCTGCCCGCCAACCCGGTTCAGGAAAAGCATCGGAATCCCGGTCTCGCGAACCCGTTTGGTCGCCACCTGCCCCAGACGCATATCGTCTTTCTCGATCTCATAGGGGCTGCCATGCACCGAAATGAACAGATCCGTGCCCAGTGATTTGAGATGTTCGCACACAGCCGGAAACCAGACATCTTCACAAATCGGCAGGCCGATCTTGCAGCCCCGGAACTCGATCGGCTCCGGCAGTGGGCCCGATGCAAACAAACGCTTTTCGTCAAAGGTCCCGTAATTGGGTAATTCAACCTTGTAGCGGATATCCCGGATATGTCCGCCCTCGAGCAAGGCAATGCCGTTATAAAGCTTGTCATCCTCGCGAAAGATAGACCCGACCAGCATCGCCGCTCCCGGTCCTGCAGTCGCCGCTGCCAATCGATCCAGCTCCGACGCAGCACGCTCCCACACCGCGGGCTTCAGAACCAGGTCCTCCGGTGGATAGCCGATCAGCTGCAGTTCGGGAAACACGATCAGGTCGCTGTCGGGCCGCGCGCCGTGCGCTGCGATCATTGCATCCGCGTTGCCGCGCAAATCGCCGACGCTCTGGGTCAATTGCGCCATGGTAATGGTAAGCTTTGCCGTCATCGCGCCCTGATAGAAAGGGCCAGAGGGCGGAGCAATCGAAATTAACGCAAATACGGTCTTTTGATTTCCCGGCCATCTGTCTAACAGGGTCACAAAATTGTCATGGGTGCCGCTGGCGAGTCTTGCGGACTACCGTATCGGGGAACGCATTATGAAACTCATGTCCGGCAACAGCAATTTGCCGCTCGCTACCGCGATTGCCGACTATCTCGGCATTTCTCTGACCGACGCCAGCGTCAAGCGCTTTGCCGATGACGAGATTTTCATCGAAATCCACGAAAATGTGCGCGGCGAGGATGTGTTTGTCGTCCAGTCGACCAGCCATCCGGCCAATGACAATCTGATGGAATTGCTGATCAGCATCGACGCGCTGCGCCGGGCCTCGGCCAAGCGGATCACGGCAGTCATCCCCTATTTCGGCTATGCCCGGCAGGACCGCAAGCCGGGGCCGCGCACGCCGATCTCGGCCAAGCTGGTTGCCAATCTGATCACCGAAGCGGGCGCCGACCGGGTGTTGACCGTCGACCTGCATGCCGGGCAGATTCAGGGCTTCTTCGATATCCCGACCGACAATCTATTCGGCGCGCCCGTCATTAGCGAGGACATCATCCGGCGTCATAGCGACAAGGCTATCATGGTCGTCTCCCCCGACGTTGGCGGCGTGGTTCGCGCCCGGGCGCTGGCCAAGCGGCTCGACAACGCGCCTCTGGCGATTGTCGACAAGCGCCGCGAGCAGGCCGGCGTTTCCGAGGTGATGAATATCATCGGCGACGTCAAAGGCCGCTTCTGCATCATGATCGACGATATCGCCGACAGCGCCGGCACGCTGTGCAACGCCGCCGATGCGCTGATCGCGGCAGGCGCCACCGATGTTGCGGCCTATATCACCCATGGCGTTCTGTCCGGCAAGGCGGTGGAGCGGGTAAACAATTCCTCGCTGCGCAAGCTGATCATCACCGATACCATCCGCACGCCGCAGTCGGCGCTCGATTCCGACAAGATCCGGATCCTGCCGATTGCCCCCCTGATGGGAGAAGCGATCAAGCGGATCGCCGACGAAAGCTCCGTCAGCAGCCTGTGGGACTGATCGCCACTTCGACGAAAAGCGATAGCTTGCCAAGGCAATTTGCGAAAGCCATGGATTCCGGCTTTCGCTGGGGTGACGAGTTGGTATAGACGCGTTTATGACCCCGAAAGACATCGATCTCGCGCAAAAACTGGCCGAAGCCGCGGGCGAGGCCATTCGCCCGTTCTACCGCGCCAAATTCGATCAGGAAACCAAGGAGGATTCCTCCCCCGTAACCGAGGCAGACCGGGCGGCGGAAGCCGCGATGCGGGCGATCATCGAGGCGGAACGGCCCGACGACGGCATTATCGGTGAGGAATATGGCACCCACAATGAAGGCGCATCGCGCCAGTGGGTACTTGATCCGATTGACGGCACCACCAGCTTCATCGTCGGCCGGCCGATATTCGGTACCCTGATCGCGCTGATGCAGGACGGTTTTCCGGTGATCGGGATTATCGACCAGCCGATTGGCAGAGAACGATGGATTGGCGTCGTTGGCCGCCCGACAATCTTCAATGGCCAGCCCGCAAAATCCGCGCGGCGCCGGGAGCTGAAGGACGCCGTCCTCGCTACCACGTCGCCGCATCTGTTTGGCGAGCATGATGCCGAGCATTTCATGGGTCTGGCCAGCAAGGTCGCGCCGCGCAAGATCATCTATGGCGGCGATTGCTATAATTACGGCCTGGTCGCCAGCGGCCATGTCGATGTGGTCTGCGAAGCAGGGCTGAAACTGCACGACTTTGCCGCCCTCGCCCCGATTGTCGATGGTGCCGGCGGGATGATGTGCGACTGGAACGGCGAACCGCTGCACGCGGAATCGGACGGCCATGTGCTGGCAATCGGCGACCAGGCGCGGGTCGATGATGTACTGGAGGCAATTGCTTGTCATCATTGATCGGGTTGCTAGCTGGCCGAGGGAGAGCAGTCGATGAATGAATCGGATCACTGGAACCGGGTTTATGAAGAAAAAGCCCACGAAGATGTAAGCTGGTTCCAGCAGCTGCCTTCGATTTCCCTGGCTGCAATTGACCGGCATGTTTCAGGACATAGCGGCGCGTTCATTGATATTGGCGGCGGAGAATCTCTGTTGGTCGATCATCTTGCCGCACGTGGCTGGAAGGACTTGACTGTTCTCGATATTTCCGGCTCCGCGCTCGCAGTTGCAAAACAGCGGCTGGGCGAGCAGGCAGTTATGGTGCGATGGATTATTGCCGATATCACCCGCTGGCGTCCCGAACGCCAGTATGATGTGTGGCATGACAGAGCGGTATTTCATTTTCTGACACACCGGGATCAGCGCATTGCATATCGTACTGCCATCCTAAAAGCTACGCATACGGGCAGTATTGTCGTCATGGCTACTTTTGCTCCAGATGGCCCCGAAAGGTGCAGCGGATTGGCGGTGGAGCGCTACGATTCCCGGACTCTGTCAAATGAACTAGGCAGCGACTTTGAATTGCTTGAGGACTGGCGCGAAATGCACCAAACGCCGTGGGGATCGGGTCAGAGTTTCAACTGGTGCGTTTTCAGACGAGTGTAAACTAAGAGATCGGTTCAATTGCCCTTGCTTTCCCGCCGAATCCTGCTAATGCGCCCCTTCCTAAGTGATGCACTGGCCAGTGTTGGGCTGCCACATGTGTCCGTAAAGGTACCATCTAGAGGAGACCAAAATGCCCAAGTTGAAGACCAAAAGTGGTGTGAAGAAACGCTTCAAGATCACCGCAACCGGTAAGGTCAAGCACGGCGTAGCCGGCAAGCGCCACCGTTTGATGAGCCATAACAGCAAATATATCCGCCAGAACCGCGGCACCAAGAAATTGTGTGATGCGGATGCTCGGACAGTCAAGAAATGGGCGCCATACGGCCTGGGCTAAGCCCGCCGCAGCGACTCTCTAACTTACAGGATATAGAATATGGCACGTGTCAAACGGGGTACGACCACTCGTACAAAACATAAAAGATTATTGGTACAGGCGAAGGGCTATTATGGCCGTCGCAAGAACACCATCCGCATCGCGCGGCAGGCCGTCGAAAAAGCCGGTCAATATGCCTATCGCGATCGTAAAGTTAAGAAGCGGGCGTTCCGCGCGCTCTGGATTCAGCGGATCAACGCTGCGGTTCGCGCCGAAGGCCTGACCTATGGAGTGTTCATCCACGGCACCAAGCTGGCCGGGATTGAACTCGACCGTAAAGTGATGGCCGACTTGGCGATGAATGAACCCGCTGTGTTTAGCGGTATCATCAAACAGGCGCAGGATGCTCTGGCGAAAGCTTAAGCATTTTCATACATTCAAAGAAGCGCCGGGGAGCAATCTCGCGGCGCTTTTTTATTGGGTTTTATGCATTGGGTTTTATGCAGGGCTTGCTAGACGGGCAGCGATTAAAAACGGGACAATATGATGAGCGACATCGAGGCGATCAGGGACAGATATCTGGAGCAGATTGACGCTGCAACCGATGGCGACGCGCTGGAGGCGATCCGCCTGGCGGCGCTGGGCAAGAAGGGCGAGATTTCCCTGCTCCTCAAAACCCTGGGCCAGATGACGCCGGAAGAGCGTCAGGAGCAAGGCCCGAAGATCAACGGCATGCGGCAATCGGTCGCCGATGCCCTGACATCCCGCAAGGAGGCGATGGAGACAGCGGCTCTCGATGCCAAGCTGGCCACCGAAAAGGTTGACCTGACATTGCCAGCGCCTGCGGCACCCAAAGGCAGTATCCATCCGGTATCGCAGGTGATGGACGAGCTCGCCGAAATATTCGCCGATCTCGGCTTCTCGGTCGCCACCGGTCCCGAAATCGAGGACGACTGGCACAATTTCACCGCGCTCAATATCCCGGACACCCATCCGGCGCGGGCGATGCACGACACTTTCTATTTTCCCCCAGAATCGGCAACGTCCGATGACAGCGGCATGCCGAAACTGCTGCGCACCCATACCTCGCCGGTGCAGATCCGCACGATGATGGACGTTGCCAAGCGGACCGAGGGCGCTGGCGAGCCGATCTATCTCATCGCTCCTGGCCGCACCTATCGCAGCGACAGCGATGCCACCCATACGCCGATGTTCCATCAGGTCGAGGGGCTGGTGATCGACAAGAACATTCACATGGGCCATCTCAAATGGACGCTGGAGACCTTTGTCCGCGCCTTTTTCGAGCGCGACGATATCGAGCTGCGCCTGCGCCCGAGCTATTTTCCGTTCACTGAGCCCAGCGCCGAAGTCGATGTCGGCTTTTCGGTCGAAAAGGGCCGCCGGATCATCGGCGGTGACTCCCGCAGCAATGAGGGCGGCTGGATGGAGATTCTGGGTTCCGGCATGGTTCACCCCAATGTTATCCGCAATTGCGGGCTTGATCCCGATATCTGGCAGGGCTTTGCCTTTGGCTGCGGCATCGACCGGCTGGCGATGCTGAAATATGGCATGGACGATCTGCGCGCTTTCTTCGACGGCGATTTGCGCTGGGCCGACCATTACGGCTTTGGCGCACTCGACGTTCCCACCTTGAGCGGAGGAGTCGGCGCATGAAATTTTCCCTTTCTTGGCTCAAGGCCCATCTCGACACTGATGCCTGTGCGACCGAAATTGCTGAAAAACTGACCAGCATTGGTCTGGAAATCGAAGGGATGGAAAATCCCGCCGATGCGCTGAGACCCTTTCGCGTGGCGAAAGTGCTTGAAGCGGGGCCGCATCCGAATGCCGACAAGTTGCAATTGCTTAAAGTTGCTGATGGTGCGGCGGAACCGTGGCAGGTGGTGTGCGGCGCGCCCAATGCGAGAGCGGGGATGATTGGTGTTTTCGGGCCGCCCGGAACCTATATTCCGGGCAGCGATTTCACGCTGAAACCCGCAAAAATCCGGGATGTCGAGAGTTTCGGCATGATGTGCAGCTATCGCGAGCTAGAGCTGGGCGATGATCATGACGGGATCATCGAATTGCCGAAAAGTGCGGCCAGTGAAGTTGGCACCAGCTACGCCGACTATGCCAAGCTTGACGATCCGGTGTTCGATGTCTCGATCACCCCCAACCGGCAGGACTGCATGGGCGTGCGCGGGATTGCGCGCGATCTGGCTGCTGCGGGTCTTGGCACTCTGAAGCCATTGGACATTGCCACCATCGCCCGCAACGGCGCCGGCCCCGATGTTCGCACCGAAGACCCCGAAGGCTGCCCCGCTTTCTATGGTTGCACCGTCAAAGGCGTGAGCAATGGCGCGTCACCGGACTGGATGCAGGCGCGGCTGAAGTCCGCCGGGCAGAAACCGATCAACACTTTGGTCGATATCACCAATTATGTGATGCTCGAGCATGGGCGGCCGCTGCATGTCTATGATGTAGGCAAGCTCAATGGCGGCCTGGTTGCGCGCAAGGCGAAGCCGGGCGAAACCGTGCTCGCGCTCAATGACAATGAATACACGCTCGACGAGAGCATGACGGTAATTGCCGATGACAATGGCGCGCATGATATCGGCGGGATCATGGGCGGTGCGAACACCGGTTCTGACCAGGCCACGACCGAGGTGCTGATCGAATGCGCCTATTTCACCCCGGAAAATATCGCCAAGACCGGTCAGAAACTGATGCTGACCAGCGACGCGCGCCAGCGCTTCGAACGCGGGGTCGATCCGGCGTTTCTCGATGATGGCCTGGAATTGGCCACTGCGTTAGTACTCGAACTGTGCGGCGGCACCGCCAGCGCGGTCACTCGCGCCGGATCGCCGCCGACGGAGCAGCGCAGGATTGCCTATAACCCGGCCCAATGTCTCGCGCTGGGCGGACTCGATGTCGCGCCCGATCGCCAGAAAGCGATTCTCAAAGCGCTGGGTTTCACCATTGCCGATGACTGGACCATCACCATTCCGACCTGGCGGCGCGATGTGCAGGGCTGGCAGGATATTGTCGAGGAAATCGTCCGTATCGAAGGACTCGATAGTATCCCCTCGACCCCGCTTCCCCGCAAACCGGGCGTCGCCAAACCGACCGCCTCGCCCGAGCAGCTGGCCGAGCGCAAGGCACGCCGGGCTGCAGCCGCGCGCGGGCTGAACGAACTGGTCAACTGGAGCTTCATTTCCGAGAAGGAAGCCGCACCTTTTGGCGGCGGCACATGGGCGCTGGCCAATCCGATCAGCGAGGATCTGAAGGTGATGCGGCCAAGCCTGCTGCCCGGCCTGATCGCCGCGGCCAAGCGCAACAGCGCGCGCGGCGCAGCGTCGATCCGGCTCTTCGAGGTCGGCCGCCGCTATCTCGAAAGCAGCGAACATCCGACCATCGGTCTGGTGCTGACCGGCGAGAAGTCGGCGCGCAGCTGGCAAGGCGGCGCGGCGAGCAGGTTCGACGCCTATGACGCCAAGGCGGAGGTGCTGGCGATCCTCGAGGCGGCCGGCGTACCGGTCGACAAGCTGATGGATTTCGGCTTTGATGATTCTGGGCACAGCAATGCCTATCACCCCGGCCAGTCCGGCACGCTGCGGCTCGGCCCGAAGAAGATTTTGGCCGCTTATGGCGCGCTGCATCCCTCGGTCACCAAGGCGCTGGGCCTGAAGGGCGCAGCGGTCGGCGCGGAGATTTTCCTCGACGCGATTCCGCTGAAGAAGAAGGCGGGCCATATGCGCGACGCCTTTGCGCCGCCGGCGCTGCAAGCCGTGACCCGAGACTTTGCCTTCATCGTCGATGCGGATTTGCCAGCCGGCGATCTGGTGCGCGCGGTCAAGGGTGCCGACAAGAAGCTGATCACCGATGCCCGTATTTTCGATCTGTTCGAGGGGCCGAGCGTCGGTGAGGGGAAGAAGTCGCTGGCGGTGGAAGTGACGCTGCAGCCGATGGACGCAACCTTGACCGAAGACGATCTGAAGGCGCTTTCGGATAAGGTCGTTGCCAGTGCCGGAAAATTGGGCGCGGAATTGAGGGGCTAGGGATGCTCGTCATGCTGAACTTGTTTCAGCATCCATTCCTCCCCATAGAGCCTCTGTCCCGACGATGGATAGATCCTGAAACAAGTTCAGGATGACGATTGACAAGAAAATTGCAGATATGACCAACGCCAAACCCCGCCGTACATTCGCGATTATCTCTCACCCCGATGCGGGTAAGACGACACTGACCGAGAAGCTGCTGCTGAAAGGCGGCGCTATTCACCTGGCCGGCGAGGTCAAGGCGCGGGGCGATAACCGGCGGGCGCGGTCGGACTGGATGAAGATCGAGCAGCAGCGCGGCATTTCAGTCACGTCCAGCGTCATGACCTTCGAGCGTAACGGCATTGTCTTCAACCTGCTCGACACGCCGGGCCATGAGGATTTTTCCGAGGATACCTATCGCACGCTGACGGCCGTCGACAGCGCGATCATGGTGATCGATGCGGCGAGCGGAATCGAGGCGCAGACCTTGAAACTGTTTGAAGTCTGCCGGATGCGCAGCGTGCCGATCATCACCTTCGTCAACAAGGTCGACCGCGAAGGCCGCGATCCGTTCGAGCTGCTCGACGAGGTCGCCGACAAATTGGCCTTGGACGTCTGCCCGATGAGCTGGCCGACCGGCATGGGCGGGCAGTTTGAGGGCGTCTATGATCTGATCAACAATCAGCTGCACCAGCCGACCGGCAACAGCAAACAATATGACGGCGTGACCCAGCAGTTTTCCGGTCTCGATGACCCGAAGCTGGCCGAAGTGCTGAGCGAAGGCGCGCTCGAGCGGCTGACCAGCGAGGGCGAACTGGCGCAGGGCGGATATAGCGGCTTTGATCTCGAGGCCTATCAGAACGGCGATCTGACGCCGGTCTATTTTGGCTCCGCGCTCAAACAATTCGGTGTCGAGGAACTGATCGACGCGATTGCCGACTATGCACCACCCCCGCGCCCGCAGCCAGCCGAACCGGCACCGATTGATCCGGCGAGCGACGATGTCACCGGCTTCATTTTCAAGATCCAGGCCAATATGGACCCGCAGCACCGCGACCGGATCGCCTTCATGCGATTGTGTTCGGGCGAGTTCAAGCGCGGCATGAAGCTGACGCCTTCGGGTCTCGGCAAGCCGATCGCCATCCATTCGCCAATCCTGTTTTTCGCACAGGACCGGGAAATTGCCGATACCGCGGAGCCCGGCGATATCATCGGCATTCCCAATCACGGCACCTTGCGGGTCGGCGATACCTTGTCGGAGAAGAACCAGGTGCGGATCACCGGCCTGCCGAATTTTGCCCCGGAAATCCTGCGCCGGGTGATCCTGCGCGATCCGACCAAGACCAAGCAGCTCCGCAAGGCGCTGGATGATCTGTCCGAAGAGGGCGTGGTCCAGGTCTTCTATCCGGAACTTGGCGCCAACTGGATCATCGGCGTGGTCGGGCAGCTGCAGCTCGAGGTGCTGGTGTCGCGGCTGGAGGCGGAATATAAGGTCGATGCCTATCTGGAAATGGCGCCATTCGAAACCGCCCGCTGGATCAGTGGCGAGGATGCGACGCTCAATGCCTTTGCCAATATCAACCAGAGTTCGCTGGCCAAGGACCGCGACGACAATCTGGTGTTTCTGGCGAAATCGGCCTGGGATGTGAATTACCAGCAGGAGCGCAATCCGGAGATAAAGTTCAGCGCGACACGGGAGCGCTAGTCGGGTAAAACCCGGCCATGGCCAGCAGATCAACGACCGATAAAGCCTTTCAGGCGATCGTTATCGATGACGAAGGCCGCATCTGCGCCGATATTCCGGAAAGCGCGTGCCAGCAGGAGCCGGGCAATTTCTTCAAACATGTCGGCGCGCTGGCGTTGACCAAGAGCGCCGACGGGCTGATTGACCCAAAGCTGGTGCTCAGCTGGCTGATGACATCGCTCGGCGCGCCGGTAGCGCTGATCGGGCTGCTGGTGCCGGTCCGCGAGGCGGGCGCGTTGCTGCCGCAGCTGCTGACAGCAGGCTATCTTCGGCGTCTGCAGCGCCGCAAATGGGTATGGGCCGTCGGGTCGACGATACAGGGTCTGGCCGCCGCCGTGATCGGGCTGATCGCGATCAGCCTGACCGGCGCGGCGGCAGGCTGGGCGATAGTCCTCGCGCTTGCGATACTCGCTCTGGCGCGGAGCGTCTGCTCGGTCTGCTACAAGGATGTGCTTGGCAAGACCATCGACCAGTCGCGGCGCGGCACTGCCACCGGTTTGGCCGGGTCGATCGCGTCGGTGACGGTGATCGTCTATGCGCTGGCCCTGTCGTTCCAGCTGGTTGACCGCATGACCTTGGTTATCGGCGGCCTGTTTCTGGCTGGCGGCGCGTGGATGGTCAGCGCGATGCTGTTCGCGACCCTGAAGGAACGCGCCGGAGCCACCGCAGGGGGTAAAAATGCGCTGAAAGAGGCGCTGCACAATTTCACCTATCTGCGGGATGATCCGCAGCTCGTCCGCTTCATCCTGACCCGCGGCCTGTTGACCGCCACCGCGCTGGCACCGCCGTTCATGATCGCGGTCGGCAGCGAAGCCGGAGAAGGCTATGACAAGCTCGGCTTTCTGGTGCTTGCGTCCGCTTTGGCCGGCCTGTTGAGCAGCTTTGTCTGGGGCCGCCTGTCGGACCGGTCCAGCCGCAAGGTACTGGTGTTCTCGGCTTTGCTCGCGGCCATCATTCTGGGTACGACAAGCTGGCTTGCCTTCGCCGACCGTTTGGCGGGTGGATATATTTTGCCGGTGCTGCTGTTCGGCCTGATGATCGCCTATCAGGGCGTGCGGCTCGGGCGGTCGACGCATCTGGTCGACATGGCCGACGAAGACACCCGCGCCGCTTACACCGCTCTGTCCAATACGGTCATCGGCCTGTTGTTGCTGGCGGGCGGGGTTTTCAGTCTGGTGGCGAACTGGTTTGGCGGAGAAGTGGTGCTGGCAATCATGGCGGGGATGAGCGGATTGGCGATATTGGCGGCTTGGGGGTTGGACGAGGTGCAGCGGGAGTGAAGGCAGTTTCCGAGTGTTAGCCAATATCAATATACTCGTCATCCCAGCGAAGGCTGGGGCCTAAACCAAGCTCCGGATACTCATAGCCATTGGGTTGGATCCCAGCCTTCGCTGGGATGACGGTATTCACTATGAACCCGACCTAGTTAATAATGATATCGGCACTGCGCAATTTCCAGCGCTTGTGCATCGTCCTCGCCACGCACTCGATAAACCAACCGATGCTCCTGCGTAATTCTTCGCGCCCACCAGCCCTTTAGCTGACCGCGAAGCGGTTCAGGCTTGCCGGTTCCTTTGAAAGGGTGACGTCGACATTCTTCGATCAAAGTGTTGATTCGGTTGAGCAACTTCCGATCTTCATTCTGCCAGTGGCGATAGTCTTCCCACGCGGTCGGCCAGAAAATGATCTTCACGAATGAATCAGCTCGTGTTCCTCGCCTTCGCCAGCATCAAGACCGCGTATGGCCTCCAGCAGGCGTTCGGCATTTCTTGGCGACGAGAGCAGGTGGATTGTCTCCTCCATGCCGGCCCATTCGCTTTCGGAGATCATGACCACCGCTTCACCATTCTGGCGGGTAATTTTGAGCGGAATCTTGTCGGCGACCACGCGGTCCATCAGCGCTTTCAGATTGGCGCGGGCCTTGGAGAAATTTTCCATCAACATGACGGGCCGTTCTTGTACCTAATGTTGTACAATGTCAATAGTGCTGTTGTCACGCCAGCGAAGGCTGGCGCCTAAACCAAGCTCGCGAATCTCGCTGCCATTGGGTTGGATCCCAGCCTTCGCTGGGATGACGAGGTTATCCCCGCAGCAAGAACACCGCGTGCTCTGCCAGCAAATTCGCCATGCCGCGGGTCATTTGCTTGTCGCCGCTGAGGAACCACTGCCCTTCCTGCGAGAACTTGCCGTCCTGCACCAGCGCGCGGAAATCGTCGATCGTGACATGGTGGATATTCGGCGTGTCGTACCAGCTTTGCGGGATCAGCCGGGTGACTGGCATGCGGCCGGCGAACAATAATGACATGCGGATGCGCCAGTGGGCGAAATTGGGGAAGCTGACAAAGGCCTGGCGACCGATGCGGAGCAGCTGGTCGAGCATGATATCGGGCCGGTGAGTGGTCTGCAACGTCTGGCTGAGCACGGCATAGTCGAAGCTGGCATCGGGATAGGCGGCGAGATCGGTGTCGGCATCGCCCTGCACCACCGACAGGCCCTTGGCGACGGCGCTGGCGACATTGGCCGGGTCGATCTCCAGCCCGCGCGCGTCGCAGCCCTTTTCATCGCGCAACGCCGCCATCAGCGCACCATCGCCGCAGCCGATATCGAGCACCCGGCTGCCGGGTGCGATATTGTCGGCGATGATCTGCAGGTCGGGGCGGAGTCTGGTCATTTGCCGGGCTCCATACCGTTAGTCCTGAGCCTGTCGAAGGACGCCTCTCGACGAGAACCGGGCTTCGACAAGCTCAGCCCTAACGGCAACACGATGCTCATCGACCCTCTCCCGCTTTCAGGAACCCGTCGACAATCCGGTTCATCTCCGGATTTTCCAGCAGAAAGCTGTCATGGCCGAACGGGCTGGACAATTCCATGAAGCTGACCTCGGCGCCGGCGGCGTTGAGGGCATGGACGATCGCCCGGCTTTCGCTGGTCGGGTAGAGCCAGTCGGTGTCGAAGCTGATCAGACAGAAACGGGTTTTGGACCCCTTGAACGCATTGGCGAGCACCCCGCCATGCGCCTCGGCGAGATCGAAATAGTCCATTGCCCTTGTGATATAGAGATAGCTGTTGGCATCGAACCGGTCGACAAAGCTGATCCCCTGATGCCGGAGATAGGATTCGACCTGGAAATCGGCGTCGAAACCAAAGGTCTTGGCCCCCTTTTTACCATCTGGGCGGTCCTGCAGGCGGCGGCCGAATTTCTCGGTCAGGCCGGCTTCCGACAGATAGGTGATATGCGCCGCCATCCGGGCGACCGCGAGGCCGCTGCTCGGCGGGTCGTCATCGGCATAATAGGCACCGCCGCGCCAGCGCGGGTCGGCCATGATCGCCTGCCGGCCGACCTCGTGAAAGGCGATATTCTGGGCGCTGTGCCGCGCCGCCGAGGCGATGATGACCGCCGAGGCGACGCGCTCGGGATAGAGCGCGGCCCAGCTGACCGCCTGCATCCCGCCCATCGATCCGCCGATCACCGCGTGCAACCGCTCGATGCCGAGATGGTCGAGCAGCATCGCCTGCGCCCGAACCATGTCGGCGATGGTGATCACCGGGAAATCCATCGCCCAGGGCTGTTCGGTCGCGGGGTTGACCGTCGCCGGCCCGGAGCTGCCGAGACAGCTGCCCAAGACATTGGCGCAGATCACGAAATGGCGGTCGGTGTCGACCGGCTTGCCGGGGCCGACCATCCGCTCCCACCAGCCCGGCTTGCCGGTCAGCGGGTGGGTCGAAGCAACATATTGATCGCCAGTCAGGGCGTGGCAGACGAGGATCGCGTTGCTGCGCTCGGCATTCAGCTCGCCGTAGGTTTCATAGGCATATTCGACGGGCGCGAGGCTGGCGCCGCTGTCCAGCGGCAGCGGTCCCAGCAGGCGGACCGACCGGTCCAGTCCAAAGCGCTCATCTTCACTCATCAACAGGGAGCTAAGCGGCGAAATCCCGAGCGTCAAATGATAATGCGGTTGACTGACAGGCCGCAATGGCTAGTCCGGCGAGACAGAACATCTTCAGACAAGCAGGCAAAGCCAATGAACGGACCAAAACCGAAAGACTGGATCATGGGTATCGCGGCCTATGTGCCCGGCAAATCGAGCGGCGACGACGGGCGCAAGCTGGTCAAGCTGTCGGCCAACGAGAACCCGCTCGGCTGCAGTCCGGCGGCGGGCGAAGCGCTGAACGCGGCGTCCGGCGCGGTCGACCGCTATCCCGATCCCGGCTCGACCAAGCTGCGCGAGGCGATTGCCGCCAAATATGGCTTGGACCCGGCGCGGATCATCTGCGGCACCGGTTCCGACGATGTGCTGCATCTCGCCGCCAATGCGTTCAGCGGGCCGGGCGACGAGATCATCTATGTCAAATATGGCTTTGCCGTCTATGATATCGCCGCGCGCCGCTATGGCGGCACCCCGGTGATCGCCGATGACAAGGATTATGGCACCGATGTCGATGCAATCCTGGCCAAGCTGACCGACCAGACCCGCGTCATCTTCATTGCCAATCCCAACAATCCAACCGGCACCTTTGCGCCGCGGGCGGAGATCGCGCGGCTGCACGCGGCGCTGCCCGGCCATGTGCTGCTGGTGCTCGATTGCGCCTATGCCGAATATATGGACGAGGGGCAGGATGACGGCGCAATGGAACTGGCGGAGAGCGAGGCCAATGTGCTGGTCACCCGGACCTTTTCCAAGATCCACGGCCTGGCCGCGGAGCGGATTGGCTGGGGCTATGCCCATCCCGACATCATCGGCCCGATGAACCGGATCCGGCTGCCGTTCAATGTCACCACCGCTGGACAGGAAGCTGCGGTCGCCGCGCTCGCCGCCGATGATTTTGTCACCATGAGCCGCGAGCATAATGCCAAATGGCGGCAGTGGTTGAGCGAGGAGATGAGCGCGCTGGGCAATCACGGGCTGCGGGTGGTGCCGAGCCACACCAATTTCCTGCTGGTGCTGTTCGAGGGCAAGGTCACGGCAGAACACGCCAATGCGGCGCTGATGGACAAGGGCTATGCGGTGCGCTGGCTGCCCGGACAGGGGTTGGTCAACGGCCTCAGGATGACGATCGGTACCGAGGACGAGACACGGGGTCTGGCGCAGGCTTTGCGCGAGATACTGGAAGCCGCCGACTAATGCTGCCCTTTGCCAATATCGCGATCATCGGCATCGGGCTGATCGGCTCCTCGATCGCCCATGGAGTGAGGCAAACCATGCCGTCGGCCCGGATCACCGGCTATGACAGCGATCCGGAAGTGCGCGCCCGCGTCCTCGAACTAGGCTTTTGCGACGATGTCAGCGATAGCGCCGGTGCCGCGGTCACCGATGCCGATCTGGTGATCCTCTGCGTGCCGGTCGGGGTAATGGCCGATGTCGCGGCCGAGATCGCCGACGACCTGCCCGACGATGCCGTGATCAGCGATGTCGGATCGTCCAAGGAAAGCGTGCAGACCGCCCTCGCCGCAGCGCTGCCCGGGGCCCGGATCATCCCCGCCCACCCCGTCGCCGGGACCGAGAATAGCGGCCCGGATGCCGGTTTCGCCACCCTGTTCCACGACCGCTGGTGCATATTGACTCCCCCGGAAGACGCCGCCGAGGGCGATGTCGAGCGGTTGAAGGCCTTCTGGCAAAAACTGGGTGCCAATATCGAGATCATGGATGCCAAGCATCACGACTTGGTGCTCGCCGTGACCAGCCACCTGCCGCATCTCATCGCCTACACGATCGTCGGCACCGCCTCCGATCTGGAAGATGTGACCCGCGGCGAAGTGATCAAATATTCCGCCGGCGGTTTCCGCGACTTCACCCGCATCGCCGCGTCCGACCCGACGATGTGGCGCGATGTCTTCCTGGCCAACAAGGAAGCGGTGCTGGAAATGCTCCAGCGCTTTTCCGAGGACCTCTCGGCCCTGCAGCGGGCGATCCGCTGGGACAAGGGCGACGAGCTGTTCGACCTGTTCACCAAGACCCGCGCCATCCGCCGCCGGATCATCGAGGAAGGCCAGGACGACGCCGCGCCCGATTTCGGACGGACGCACGACTGAGGGCCAGCTATTCGCCTTCACTGCCTTCCTGCATTTCTTTTTCCCACGTTTCCCTTGCCGCCACTTGCGCAGCTTTGCTGGCATCGGCAGTCGCGGCAGCGGCCTTGATCACCGCCTTTTGTGCGGCATCCGCTGCCTTTTTCGCGGCAATGGCATCGGATGCCAATCCGGCCTCAAGCGACGCGCCGGTTTCACGCACTGCTCTTCCGGTTGCGGCCACGGCCTCCTCCGCCAGATCCTGAGCTTTGCCAGCATTTTCATTCACCGCCAGATCGATTTCGGCATTGGCCCGGACGATCCTGACCTGCGCCTTCTTGGCAGCGGCTTCGGCCGCGATCGCCATTTGCGCGGCTGCCTCTTTGTCCTTTTGCGCTTCAGAACAGACCGCCAGCTTTGCGGCGATCACGGACATTTTTGCTGCATTATGGGCCTGCACAGCAGCCTGACTGGCAGCGTGTTTCGCATTGTCCATGGTTTGCTGGGCTTCGCTTGTCGCCTCGTTGTCGGAAGTTCGGCATTCTGCCCCGTCTTCGGTCTCTGCAGTCCGGGTGCAGCCCTGGATTGCCAGAGAAAGAGCCAGGGCGGTAGCAGCGGCGGATAATATTTTCTTCATGACTTGGACTCCGAAATATCATCGTCGGCGCGATGAAACGTCGCTCTGTCCATCGCCCGGGGTCCGGCGACTAAACAAAATGCACGACCATTTGTAACTACGTATTTTCCTCCAGTGCCAGCCGGGCAAAGTCGGATAGCCGCGGTGTCCGGCAAAAGTCGGGGTTAAGGCAATATACAAAGGGAAAAAATTCGGTATCCTGCAAGAAAATCCCGCACGTCACAATCAGTAGGGAAACAGCAGGAGAGTTTGCATTTGACCGAGGCCAGCACGATCAGCACCCCCCGTTCCGCCGACCAAGGCACTACCGAAACCGGCTATGGCAGCAGGAGCTACCGCAACTATATTCTCGGCATCCTGCTCACCGTCTATATTTTCAATTTCATCGACCGCACGATCATCAACATCCTGACCGAGCCGATCAAGGAAAGCTTCGGCGTCGAGGACTGGCAGATGGGCCTGCTCGGCGGCCCCGCCTTTGCCATTCTCTACACCTTTGTCGGCATTCCGATCGCGCGCTTCTCCGAGAAGCATCACCGGGTCTGGATCATCGCCGGATCGGTGGCGCTATGGAGCCTGATGACCGCTCTGTGCGGCTTCGCCACCAGCTTCATCGCCCTGTTCATCTTCCGCATCGGCGTCAGCATCGGTGAAGCGGGTTGCTCGCCTCCGGCCAATTCGCTCATCGCGGATTATTTTGTTCCCGCAGAACGGTCCACAGCCGTTTCGGTCTACGCGCTTGGGATTCCGCTCGGCGGCATGGTCGCCTATGTTTTCGGTGGCTATATCGTCGGCAATCTCGACGGGCCGATCGTCGGCGCGATGCTGAGCAGCTGGAACTGGACCTGGGCCGCCAATGCTCTGGACTGGCAGAATATCGAAGGCTGGCGGGTTGCGTTTGTGGTGGTAGGTGTGCCCGGCATCATTGTCGCGATGATCGTGAAAATGACGATCCAGGAACCGCCGCGCGGCTATACCGACCCGGCGGAAATGCAGAACAAAGAGCAGGTCGGATTTCGCGAAGTGCTCCGAATCCTGTCCAAGAAACCATCCTACTGGCACGTCACCCTGGGCGTCACCATCGCCTCGTTCGTCAATTATGGCGTCGGCCAGTTTTTCGTATCCTTCCTGATCCGCACCCATGAAATGTCGATCTTCGACGCCTCGGTGAAGATCGCCATGGCGCTGGCGCTGATGGCGGCGATCGGCACCTATATGTCGGGCTATCTGGCGGACAAATATGCGCAGCGTTTCCCCAAGGCGCTGGCGCTGATCCCGATGTTCGCGCTGATCGGCGTGATTCCGC
>PFJE01000113.1 GCA_002783865.1 Sphingomonadales bacterium CG_4_10_14_3_um_filter_58_15 | reverse complement strand
AAATGAGGACCCGAATCACCCGCTAACCCGCAGTAATCTGCGGGTCTCACGGGTTAGCTCGGGATGTATGGAAACAGGGGAGTGGCGGACAGGGTGGGATTCGAACCCACGGAGAGCTTGCACCCTCGGCGGTTTTCAAGACCGCTGCATTCGACCACTCTGCCACCTGTCCGCATAGCCTTCATAGCCGGGTCGCACGCGTCCTAGCGTTCCCGATTTGAAAGCGCAAAACATTTTGCAAATGTATGGAATTGTGGGGCAAAATTGCGGTCCGTCGCCGCTTTCGGGTCGAGCGGTGGCGTCGATGGGTTATTTAGGGATTCCCCTCCGACTCGCTTTGTGCGACAAAGGCGTGACGAAAGGGAAGTATTCATGCGTATCATGACCGCTATCGCATGCAGCGCTCTCACCTTTGCTAGTTTGAGCACTGCAACGCCGATACAAAACGCCAATGCACAAGAGAGTTCAGGCTTTGCGTCCTATCTCCAGCAGGTTAGGCAGAAAGCTCTGCAGCAAGGCGTGCGTGCACAAACATTGGATCAAGTTCTACCGGGGCTGACATATAATCCCCGTGTGATCGAACTGGATCGGTCTCAGCCCGGCGGCAGTCCGGACAGCGCGATCCCGCCCTTTGCACCCTACCAGCAAAGACATATCACGCCCGCGCGGATCTCGCAGGGCAAGGATGCCTATCGGCGCTTGATCGCCAAGCTGATCGATGTGGAACGCGAAACCGGCGTGCCTGGCCCGATCATCATGGCGATCTATGGCAAGGAAACCAATTACGGTTCCTATACCGGCGATTTCGATATTCCCCGGTCGCTGGCGACGCTGGCTTATGAAGGCAGGCGCCGCGCCCTGTTTGAACCCGAATTGCTTGCGGTACTGAAGCTCATCGATCAGGGCGTTCCCCAATCTGCTCTCAAGGGCAGCTGGGCAGGGGCCATGGGAAAACCACAATTTCTGCCGTCGGTTTATCTGCGCCTTGCGAAAGATGGCAGCGGCGACGGATATGCAGATATCTGGGAAAGCGAATATGACGCCGTCGCTTCGATCGCTAATTATTTCGTCAATTCTGGATGGCGCAGGGGCGAGCCTTGGGGCATTGCTGTCAACGTACCCTCTTCGCTTAATCGCTCATCAATCGAAAGCAAAATTGTTCCGACCCGCTGCCCGCGGGTGTTTGGTCGCCACAGTCAGTGGAAGAGCATGGCGGAATGGCGCGCGATGGGCGTTGTCCCGGCGACGGGCCAGACTCTCGGTGAAAATACCATGGCAACCTTGCTCGAGCCTGATGGGGCGGGCAACAGGGCCTATTTGTTGACCGGTAATTATCGGGTCATTCTGGATTATAATTGTTCGAATTTTTACGGACTAGCAGTGGGGTTATTGGCGGATGAAATACGCAGTTAAACTTGGAGTTTTATCGACCGCTGTTTTGGCATTGGCCAGCTGCAGCGGATCGCGCGATTTCGGCCAGTTCCCGGATGGCTTACCCGCTCCCGGGGGCGCGGGCCGACCAATTGGATCTGTCGTGGTGTCCGACTATCCTCAGAAAATTGGCGAGCCGTACAAAATCGGTAGCAATACCTACACGCCAGAGGATGTGCAGAGCTACGATGAAGTCGGCTATGCCAGCTGGTATGGCGATGAACTCGCGGGCAACGCGACGGCCAATGGCGAAGCGTTTAACCCTCAGGGTATTTCGGCCGCCCACAAAACGCTGCCGCTGCCGACTTACGTCGAGGTGACCGCCCTGGATACCGGGCGGACCATTTTGGTCCGGGTCAATGACCGCGGGCCGTTTTCCAACGACCGCCTGATCGATCTGTCACATGGAGCGGCGAAGCAGCTCGGGATAGATCAAGATGGCGTTTCCGGCGTCCGGGTCCGCAAAGTCAATCCGAACGAACAGGAGCGGGCGGTGCTGCGGATGGGCGCTCCCGCAACAGAGCGTATTGCTACGCCGGATTCACTGCTTTCAATTCTCCGGAACAATCTTGCCAAGCTGCCCAAACCAACAGCACCAATCAGGCAGGCAGCGGCACCAGCCTATGCTCCTCCCGTGGCGGGTAAAGCCGCCCGTCCCGCGCCCACGAAAGCCGCTGGAACACGCGATGGCCGCTTTATTGTGGAGGGTCCCGGTCGGCCGGTGGCGGCAGAAAATAGCGTCGGCGACAATTATGTCGGCGGATTCGCTGGTACTTACGCAGTCCAGGTTGCGGCATTCAGCGACAAGAAGCGAGCGGATACGCTTGCGAGAAAAATCGGCGCGAAAGTGATGCCCGATGGCACGCGATCGATTTGGAGAGTCCGCTACGGACCCTATTCCAGTGAAACAGAAGCACAAGCAGGGCTGGCACAGGCGCAGCAGCACGGCTATAGTGGAGCGCGCATTTTGCGGGCTGACAACTAATTCTGAGTCGCTAAATATTGATCGGGAATCTTGACCTACATGAAAAAATACCTCTTGGCGTCACTGCCATTCATCGCTCTATCATCCGTGGTTGTCGCTGCACCCAATTTTGAAACCGATGCTCCGATCGCTTATATGACGGACCTGTCCTCCGGGGCGGTGCTGTTCGAGAAAAATGCCGACAAGCAAATCCCGCCGGCGTCGATGGCAAAGATGATGACCGTCTATGTTGCTTTTGATCTGATCCAAAAAGGCAAACTCAAGCTGGATGACAAATTCCGCGTCAACGAAGAAACGTGGAAGAAGTGGAATAATCAGGGGTCGACGATGTTTCTTGGCGTCGGCGACCAGGTCAGTGTGCGTGAATTGCTGTATGGCATTGTGACCCTGTCCGGCAATGACGCCTGTGTCGTTCTGGCCGAAGGCATAGCTGGCACCGAACCGGCCTTTGTCGGGCTGATGAACAAGCGGGCCAAGGAACTCGGCATGTCCAGGAGCCGGTTCGGCAACAGCAACGGCTGGCCGGATGAAGGCGTGACGGTGGTGACGGCCAGAGATCTGGCCAAGCTCGGATCGGCAACGGTCAATAATTTTCCGAAATTATATGATGCTTTCTACGGTCAGGACACATTCGAGTGGAACGGCATCACGCAGTCAAATCGCAACCCGCTGATGGGCAAAGTGTCTGGAGCGGACGGCCTGAAGACCGGTCACACCGAAGAAGCGGGCTATGGTTTTACCGGTTCGGCGGAGCAGAAGGGGAGGCGGTTGGTGTCGGTCCTCGCGGGGCTCGATAGCTACGGCGGTCGTATTGAGGAATCGGTCAAGTTTATGAACTGGGGATTCAACGCCTGGGAACCCAAAAAGCTTTTTGACAAGGGCACGAAAATCCAGAGCGCTGAAGTTCAGTTGGGGGACAGTTCCACCGTATCTCTGGTCGCGGCAAAGGATCTCTTCGCGACAATCCCGAAAGCGTCTGACGGAAAAATATCGATGAAGGTGACCTATAACGGTCCGATCAGGGCGCCGATCGCCAAAGGACAGGCGATCGCAACATTGGTTGTAACCACAGCCGACGCCGGTCAGCAGTCGGTGCCGTTGGTGGCCGGCGAAGATATTGGAGAGGCGGGCTTTTTTGACCGTGTCTGGGCCGGATTGAAATCTTTGCTCGGACTGGCGTGATCGAGGGCCGTTTTATTAGCCTGGAAGGCGGCGAAGGAACCGGAAAGTCGACTCAGGCCAAGGCGCTGGCGAATGCGCTTGGGAAGAGAGGCCTTGCGGTCTGCTTGACCCGCGAACCGGGTGGTACCCCGGGCGCGGAAATCATCCGCGAGCTGCTGCTTACCGGGGGCGACGATAAATGGGATCTGCGCACGGAAGCCCTTCTTTTCGCGGCCGCGCGTGCCGAACATTGCGCCAAATTGATCCGTCCTGCGCTGGCGCGCGGTGAATGGATAATCTGTGATCGCTTTGTCGACAGCAGCCGGGCCTATCAAAGCGTCAGCGGCGAGCTACGGGACGCAGAGATTATGCAGTTGCACCAGGTAGGCAGTAAGGGGCTGATGCCGGATCGAACTTTCGTTCTCGATCTGCCAGAGACGGTTGCCTCAAAACGAGCAACGGCCAGGGATCGAGGCGACAGCGACCGGATCGGTAGCAGGGATAGCGACTATCATCGGGCAGTCATGGCCAATTTTCGTCAATTTGCCATCGATGATCCAAAGCGCGTCCGGCTGATCGATGCCCGGCATTCCGCCGAAGCCATCACTGATAAGCTTTTCGAAAATATCGACGATTTATTGTCATGACGTCATATTTGGGCCACGATAAACCCCGGCAGATATTTCGCCAGTCGCTGGCCAAAAATATGCTGCACCACGCCTGGATTCTTGCCGGTGACAAGGGACTGGGCAAAGCCGGCTTTGCCCAGCAGGCCGCACATTTTCTGCTTAATTCGCGCAATCTCCCGGCAGAGTTCTCCGTTGGACAGGACGATGAGGCCGGGCATCTTCTCGCCGCCGGCTCTCACCCGGACTTCCGGCTGCTTCGCCGGGGTCCAAAAGGCGACAAGGAGGAGAAGAAGGCGAGGGACAATGGCCTGGATTCGCTGGCTGAGCATGAGCTGGCCCGGAACATAAAGGTCGAGCAGATACGGGCCTTGCAACCGCTGTTTCAGAACCAGACGTCGATTTCCGAATATCGGGTGGTTGTCATCGACGCGGCCGACGATCTGGAAAGCTCGGGAGCAAATGCCCTATTGAAAAACCTCGAGGAACCGCCCAAAAAAACCATTTTCTTCTTGATCAGTCATATGCCGGACCGGCTGTTGCCGACTATCCGTTCGCGATGCCAGATGCTGCGCTTCGACCCGCTGAGCGATGAAGATATGCGTATCGTGCTGAAAAAAACTGCACCTCGCTTGAGTGATGCGGACCTTGAGGCCCTGGTCGTGGCGGGAGAAGGATCGCCCGGCCGGGCGCTGAAATATGTCGAGGTAGGGCTTGCGGAGCTGGAGGGAATGGCCCGGGAAATCATCAAGTCCGGCGACCGGGATAATCGGTTGAAAAGCGATTTGGCCCGGAAGCTTTCCTTGAAAGCCGCCACCCCGAGATATCGTGCCTTTCTGGAGCGGGCTCCCAGTCTGATTGCCGAGCAGATCAAGGGGCAGCAGATCGCCTGTTCGGTGCATGCCATTGAAAAATGGCGGGAAGCCAGTGATTTAGCCGCTGCCGCACTGCCGAAAGCACTGGATAATCAGGCCGTAATATTCCGTCTTGGCAGCCTGATGGCAGATCTTGCGCAGGAAAACCCGGCAAAATAGAGATTTTGGCTGTTTACAAGCGCTGCCAATCCATCAAGAGAGATGGCTATGTCAGAACCCTTTTATATAACCACCGCGATCAGCTATCCGAACGGTCGTCCGCACATCGGTCATGCCTATGAGGCGATTGCCGCCGATGCCATTGCCCGATTTTATAGGCTGAATGGCAGAGATGTTCGGCTGATCACGGGAACCGATGAGCATGGATTGAAAATGGTCCAGACCGCGCGGGACGCGGGCGTCGATACGATCAAACTGGCTGATGAAATGTCCTCATATTTCATAGAGATGTGCGATAAACTTAATATAAGACATGATGGCTTCCGCCGGACTAGCGAGGCTGCGCATCATGACGCCAGCAAGGCCTTGTGGAAAGCGATGGAAGCCAATGGCGATCTTTATCTCGACCGCTATGAAGGCTGGTATTCGGTTCGCGACGAAGCCTTTTATGCGGAAGATGAGTTGGAAACAGGCGAGGGGGGTGTCAAGCTCTCCCCGCAAGGGACGCCGGTCGAATGGACCGCAGAAGAAACCTGGTTTTTCAAACTGTCCGAATATCAGGATAAATTGCTGAGATTATATGAAGAGCATCCCGAATTCATCCAGCCCGAAAGTCGGCGCAATGAAGTCATGCGCTTTGTCGAAGGCGGGTTGAGGGATCTCAGCGTCTCGCGGACGAGTTTTGACTGGGGCGTGCCTGTACCCGGGTCGCCTGGCCATGTCATGTATGTATGGGTCGACGCGCTGACAACTTATATGACCGGCGTTGGCTATCCCGATACAACGGGCATGTTCGCAAAATATTGGCCCGCGGATCTGCACCTGATCGGCAAGGATATCGTCCGCTTTCATGCCGTTTACTGGCCGGCGTTTCTGATGAGCGCCGGTTTGCCGCTACCGAAGCAGGTGTTCGGGCACGGCTTCCTGCTGAACCGTGGAGAGAAAATGTCAAAATCGGTCGGCAATGTTGTCGATCCGATGGAATTGGCTGAACGTTTTGGCGTGGATCAACTGCGCTATTTTCTTCTGGCAGATGTCGTCTTCGGCAAGGATGGCACCTACTCGGCCG
>PFJE01000092.1 GCA_002783865.1 Sphingomonadales bacterium CG_4_10_14_3_um_filter_58_15 | reverse complement strand
TGAGTTGCGGATTTGTTCACTCTCCCTATATAGACGCTGCATCCAGCGCAAAAGCTATTCTGACTTCTCGCGCTCTGGAGACGACAATCTAGATCGAAGAATTGAAAATCCATGCCTGACGTAATTTTTACCGGACCAGAAGGCCGCCTCGAAGGCCGCTTCAGCCCAGGACCGCGCGACCGTGCGCCGGTTGCCATGATATTGCATCCGCACCCGCAAGCGGGCGGCACGATGAATGACCGGATCACGCAGGCGATGTACAAGACCTTCGTCAAGCGCGGCTTCGCCACGCTGCGATTCAATTTTCGCGGCGTCGGTCGTTCTCAGGGCGTGTTCGACAACGGCATCGGCGAATTGTCCGACGCGGCGGCTGCGCTCGACTGGGTGCAGAGCTTCCATCCCGAAGCGCAGACCACCTGGATCGCCGGCTACAGCTTTGGTGCCTGGATCGGCATGCAACTGTTGATGCGCCGTCCGGAAATCCGCGGGTTCATTTCGGTTTCGCCGCCGGCCAATATGTATGATTTCAACTTCCTGGCTCCCTGCCCGTCTTCGGGCATCATCGTCCAGGGCGTCAATGATGAAGTCGTGACCCCCAGCGCGGTCCAGAAACTGGTCGACAAGCTGCGCACGCAGAAGCACATCACCATCCACCACGACGAGATTCCCCGCGCCAACCATTTCTACGAACATGAAATGGAATTGCTGATGGGATCGATAGACAATTATCTCGATATGCGGCTGGCACCGGATTCGCCGATCAAATAGGGTCAGTCAGCGGAATTCGCCGCAACAGGTTGATTGCTCTCCGGGACCGGTATCGTCCAGATTCCGACATTGGCGAACATAACGGCGGCGGCCAGCAGCATCAGCCAGCCCTGCTTTTTGTTGATGCCCTTGCGCAGAACATAGACGCCGCCCGCAACCAGGGCGGCTCCTGCCAGCATCAGCAATGATAAGATCAGGTTCGTCATAGCCTGACCGTTATCGGCGCACCGACAGCCTGACAATCAAATGTTTCGATGATTTTCCAAATATTGGCGAGAGAAAAACAATCTCGGGCTCAAACGGGGGCGGCGTTGATCAGCCACATTGCCAAAACACCGGCTTTTTGCTAGAACATAGAAAGAACAAGAGGACAGGCCCAACCAGAGATGGAGCAAGCTGCGTGAATCCCGAACCTTCTCTTTTGATCATTGCCCGCCTGGCGGACGATTTTGATTTGACCGACCTGCCCTGGTCGGAAACGGCAAGCGCGAAAATATCGATCAACCGCGCCAAATTCAAAAATCTGGAGATGGTTGAAGTCTTAGTCTATGCCATGCCCTTCCAGCTCTCCCGCCTGACCGCCGCAGAAACAAGTCAGCGCATTGCGGCGATGAAAGATCAATGGCTTTCAACCGACACTCTGTCACCGGCCGATTCTGCCATCGGCGTCGCGCTCACGGGCAACCTGACCGGTGCCAGGCATCTGCCGCAGGTCAACCAGCGGCTGCTGTTGCTGGGCAAGTGGATCGGGGAAAGCCTCGACGCCAGTGCAGCGGCCTGGATGCCGTCCCAAACCATTTTGAGCTTTGTAAATTTCCGCGAAGCCGTCGAAAAATATCCGGCCGGAGGCGCATTGCCCTTTTCCGACAGATAGCGGCTAACTCTCCAGCCCTCCCTGCCGCAATGGCTAGGGATGAACCACTGAGTTAGCCCCCCAGCAGAACGTTACGACAGGCAGACGCCATCCCTCGCCGCGAGGCACATCGCAGCAAGGCACTGATGGCAGCTATGCCGCCGTTGGCGCCGCTTCCCGGACATTCTGATCAACATGCTCGGCAAACTGCTCGAAATTGTTGATGAACAATTTGACCAGCTTTTGTGCGGTTTCATCATAGGCGTTTGGATCCGACCAGGTCGAACGCGGATCCAAAATGCCGCTATCGACACCGGGTACCGACACCGGCACTTCGAAGCCGAAATTCTCGTCGATGCGGAATTCGCCATCATTCAAGCTGCCATCCAGTGCCGCATTGAGCAACGCCCGGGTCGCCTTGATCGGCATCCGGTTGCCTTCGCCATATTTGCCGCCGGTCCAGCCGGTATTTACCAACCAGCAGCGTACGCCGCCCTTGGCAATGCGTTCTTTCAGCAGATTGCCGTAAACCGACGGGTGGCGCGGCATGAATGGTGCGCCGAAACAGGTGGAGAAGGTCGCTTCCGGCTCGGTCACACCGATTTCGGTACCGGCAACCTTGGCGGTGTAGCCCGAAAGGAAGTGATACATCGCCTGCTCGGGCGTCAGCCGCGAGATCGGAGGCAGCACACCGAACGCGTCGGCGGTCAGCATGATGATATTCTTCGGCACGGGGCCCATATTCTTTTCCGACGCGTTCGGGATGAATTCGATCGGATAGGCGCCGCGGGTATTTTCCGCCTTGCTGTTGTCGTCTAGGTCAAGTTCCCGGGTTTCCGGGTCCATCACGACATTTTCCAGCACAGTTCCGAACCGGCGCGTCGTGGCATAGATTTCCGGTTCCGCTTCTTCGGACAGCCGGATCATCTTGGCGTAGCAACCGCCTTCGAAATTGAACACCGCAGTATCGGACCAGCCATGCTCGTCGTCACCGATCAGCACCCGGCTGGCATCAGCCGACAAGGTGGTCTTGCCGGTTCCCGACAGGCCGAAGAAAATCGCGGTATCGCCTTCGGGACCGATATTGGCAGAGCAATGCATCGGCATCACCGAATCGAGCGGCAGCAGATAGTTGAGCAGGCCGAAGACCGATTTCTTCATTTCACCGGCATAAGCGGTGCCGCCGATCAGGATCAGCTTCTCGGTCAGGTTGACCGCAATAACGGTTTCGCTGCGCGTGCCGTGGCGGGCGGGATCGGCCTTGAAACTGGGCAGATCGATGATCGTATATTCCGGGACGAATGCTGCAAGCTCATCGGCATTGGGCCGGACCAGCATCGTGCGGATGAACAGATTGTGCCAGGCCAGTTCGTTGATGATGCGGACATTGACCCGGTGCTCCGGCTGCGACCCGCCGAACAGATCCTGCACGAACAGCGTTTCTTTTTCTGCCAGAGCGGCCAGAAAATCGGCTTTCAGCGCGGCAAAATGTTCGGGTGTCATCGCAACATTGGTTTTGCCCCACCAGACACTGTCTTCGGTTTCGGCATCGCGGACCATGAACTTGTCATTGGCGGAACGGCCAGTGTGCTTGCCGGTTTCCACAACCAGCGGGCCGTCTTTGGCCAAATGGCCTTCGCCCCGGGAAACGGCTGCTTCGACCAAAGCGGGGGCGCCCAGGTTCCAGTGTTGTTCGGCCGAGTTGGTAAAGCCTTGATCATTTAACGAAACAGACGAAACTTTTGACACTGATAATCCCCTAAAGCTTGAAACAGGTTGCGATCACGCCGATCTGGCGAATTTGAAATGGCGCTTACTGAACCCTGTCGAGTCGGTCAAATTTCTTCCCCATGGTCTAGTAAAAATATGGATTTTCCAACCTCGTCGGCACGCCACTTTTAGAAACCGCTACCGACAAGCCATCTTGTAACATAGTATCCCATCCCCTAGGTCACATCCAGCGCAAGCGGCAAAGGAACGCAAACAAAATGGCAGCCAATATTGCTCTTGTCGACGACGACCGCAATATATTGACATCGGTATCGATCGCCTTGCAGGCCGAAGGCTTTATCACCCGGGTATATTCAGACAGCGAAGCGGCGCTTCACGCGATTCTGGAGAATCCCCCGGACCTTGCGGTGTTCGATATCAAAATGCCGAAAATGGATGGTCTCGAACTGCTCAGGAGAGTTCGCGAAAAGTCAAATTTGCCGGTCATTTTCCTGACATCAAAAGATGAAGAACTGGATGAGGCCCTCGGTCTCGCGATGGGGGCCGATGACTATATCAAAAAACCATTTTCCCAGCGGCTGCTGATCGCCCGGGTACGGTCGATATTGCGACGCGCGGACTTTATCAAATCGGTCGATGAAGGTCAGGATGACGAAGCCGCAGAGCCGCTCGTACGCGGCAATCTGGAAATGGATCCGGCCCGCCATCTGGTTCGCTGGAAAGATGCGAATGTGACTCTGACGGTCACGGAATTCATGATATTGGAGACATTGGCGCACCGGCCTGGCGTGGTCAAAAGCCGGAACCAGCTGATGGACGCTGCCTATCAGGATGACGTCTATGTCGACGATCGAACAATCGACAGTCATATCAAGCGACTGCGGCGAAAATTTCGCGAAGTTGATTCTGAATTTGATGCAATAGATACGCTATATGGAGCCGGCTATCGTTACACGGAATGAGGACGACCAGGAGGGAGAAAACGGCCTGTCACTGCGCTGGTCGGCACGGCTGTCGCTCACCACCCGCATATTGGTCGTCAATGTCCTCGCTATTGCATTGCTGGCCGGCGGCCTGTTCTATCTCAACAATTATCGTGACCGCCTGACCGAAGAGCGGCTGGCACAGGCGCGCATGCAGCTGACCATCGTCGCCGATGCCTTATCTGCCGGGGACGCCGATTATAAGAACGCGCTCATTCTTAAATTCGCTGACCACCTAGGCGCCCGGCTACGGCTATATGCGCCCGATGGTACAAAAACCATCGACAGCTTCGCCCTCGCAAAGCCGACCTACCAATTTGTCGACCCGGAAAGGGAGCCTTGGCGAAAAGATGCCGCTCGCTTCCTGGATCAAACCATCGAAAGTTTCGTGGTCAGCGCTCCCATCCCGAATTTCAGCGAACCGGACAGAGACGTCGCGGGTCAGTGGCCCGAACTGGTCGCCGCCCGCAACGCCTCTGGAGCGATCAGCTCCGTCAGTTTCGCGCCGGATCGTACCCCGGTTATTGTAGCCGGAAAATCGCTGCCTGATGGCACCGGTTCTATTCTGCTGACAGCCAATGCCCGGGATATCACGCGGATTGTCAGAGCAGAACGATCCAGCGTCCTGCTGGTGATTCTGGTTGCTGCTGCTGTTTCAATATTGCTCTCGCTTTTTCTCGCCCGCACCATTGTCCGCCCGATTAGGAAACTGGCTCGCGCGGCGCTGCGCGTGCGCATGGGGCGATCGGACGAGATTGCCATTCCCAGAATGCCGAACCGCCGCGATGAAATCGGGCAATTGAGCCGCGCGCTGTCGGACATGAGCGCGGCGTTGCGGGACCGGATCAATGCGACTGAAGCCTTCGCCGCCGATGTCAGCCATGAAATCAAGAACCCCCTCGCCTCGCTACGATCGGCGCTGGAAGGAATGGAACGGGTGACGGATCCGGACTTGCAAAAACAGCTGCTCGACGTCGCCAATGACGATGTTCGCCGGATTGACCGGCTGATCAACGATATCTCCGATGCCTCTCGCGTCGATGCCGAACTGGCCCGGGCCAAGTTTGATCCGATCGACATCGGCAAGATGCTCGAGCAATTGCTCGCCGCGCGTGAGCAGCGCGCCTCCAATCTCGGCGTGCATATCGCCTTCGCCCGGCCGGCTAAGGATGTTGCCAAGGTGATGGGAGATGGCGGGCGCCTCGAACGTGTGTTCAGCAATCTGCTCGACAATGCCGTGTCCTTTTCGCCCCAGGGCGGGCTGGTCGAGATATTGGCGACTCCGGATGGTGATGAAATTGTCATCCATGTGGCGGACCAGGGCCCGGGCGTGCCGCCGGAACAGCGCGAGCAGGTTTTCCAGCGTTTCCATTCGGATCGGCCCCAGGGCGAGGCCTTCGGCAAGCATAGCGGCCTGGGCCTGGCGATCGCCAAGACAATCGTCGAAGGCCATCAGGGTACTATCCAGATTCTGGATCGGCCCGGCGATCAATCCGGTGCCTGTTTCGAAGTTCGTCTGCCAAAGGCTTTCCAATGACCGTAACAGCGGGCGACGATGATCGCATGACCATCCACGCGACTGCGGTCGCGATTTCGGGCGCAGGCCTCCTAATTCGGGGCAAATCCGGCTCCGGCAAGTCGGATCTCGCGTTGCGGCTGATCGACCGCGGCGCCACCTTGATCAGCGATGACCAAGTTAATATCAGCCGCAAAGACCGGACCCTGCTGCTGAGTCCGCCGGCCAGTCTCGCCGGCAAGCTGGAGCTTCGGTCACTGGGAATATGGGAACGCAACCACGTTTCCGGGATCGACCTCAAATTGATCATTGATTTGGTTGAACAGCCCGAGCGTTTCCCGATGGACAATCAGGTGGTGATTTTGTTGGGAATAAAGGTTCCTTCCTGTACATTGAACGCTATGGAAACAAGCGCAGCAATCAAGGCCGAATGGGCCGTGCAACGTATCATGCAGGGCGCGACAGGATCATGAGCGGAAAACTCGTCAAACCG
>PFJE01000159.1 GCA_002783865.1 Sphingomonadales bacterium CG_4_10_14_3_um_filter_58_15 | reverse complement strand
GATGCTCGGCCTGATCCTGGCTTCCATGTTCGTCGTCGGGTTGCGCACGACTTTGGATGCCGATGACTTTCTTGAATGGGGCTGGCGCTTGCCGTTTCTATTCTCCGTCGTGCTGTTACTGGTCGCGCTCTGGATCCGGCTGCAACTCAATGAAAGTCCAGTGTTTCAGCGCATGAAGGCGCATGGCGCAACGTCGAAAGCCCCGCTGAAGGAGGCTTTTGGCCAGTGGAAAAATCTGAAGATTGTCCTGATCGCTCTGTTCGGTGCCGTGGCCGGACAGGCGGTGATCGGTTTTGCCGGGCACCTCTATCCGCTATTTTTTCTGGAAAAAATTGCCAAGGTCGATGGCGCCACCGCCAACTTCCTGGTCGCCACTGCGCTGACCATCACGATTCCGCTCTACGTATTCTGGGGTTGGCTCAGCGACAAGATTGGGCGCAAGCCGATCATGATGACCGCCTGCGTCATCGCCGTGTTTGCCTATTTCCCGCTCTACAGTGCACTGGTCAGTGCGGCTAATCCTGCGATGGCAGCCGCGATCGAACGCTCGCCGGTCGCAGTCGTCGCGCATGGCAGCGAATGCTCGTTCCAGTTCGATCCGATTGGCAGCAACAGCTTTGACGAGACCAGCTGTGATATCGTCAAATCCTATCTCGCCAAAAGCGGGGTCAATTACGATAATCTTGATGCGCCAAGCGGGACGATCGCATCGGTTCGCATCGGCGAGCGCACGATAAATGCGCCCGATCCCGCCGGTCTCACGGACGAGGCGACGGCAGCAGCTATTGCCGCATTCGGTTCGGAGGTGGAAGGGGAACTGGAAGCCGCCGGCTATCCGACCACCGCCGATCCGGCCAGGATCGACCGGTTTCAGGTTATTCTGATTCTGTGCGCGCTGGGGACGTTGGGAACGATGGTCTACGGCCCGCTTGCCGCATTGCTGGTAGAGCTGTTCCCGGCTCGCATCCGCTACAGTTCGCTGTCGCTGCCCTATCATATTGGCAACGGCTGGATTGGCGGTTTCATGCCGACCGTAGCCTTTGCGATGGTTGCGGCGACCGGCAATATTTACCAGGGCTTGTGGTATGCGATCGTGTTTGCCGGGATCACCGCTGTGGTCGGCATATTGTTCCTGCCGGAAACCTACAAACGGGACATCGAATCAGGCTGAGGATTCAGCCCTTTGCCGCTTCGATCAGCAAATGACGGAACGCGGCACAGGTTGCCGCGACGGATGCAGGGGACACGCAGCGCGCATCATCGTCGGCGACATGGTGAAAGCGATGGAGGCCGAAGATTCCGGCGACCGAGGGATAACCCGCCGCAATGATGGTGGAAAGCTCCCCAGCCGACAATTTGTCGCTGGGGTAGGGGCTTTCGAGCCCCGGCATCCCCGCAAACAGCCGTCTCGCTGTGGGCAGGAGCGGCGCGCTGACAACCAGATAGCGCTGCGAATCCACGCCCGCCAGCGGTGCCAGGCCGAACAGTCCTTCGTGCCAGTCACTGGCGGCCAGATTGGCACCAAGGTGGAGCCAGAAATCGGTTTCAACGGGCTTGGGGGCGACCGCCTTTAGCGCTTCTTCTGCGCCGAGATTTTCATATTCATGCCCGCTGTTGCACAGGAAGGCGATATCATGATCGGGCAGCATCGACGGCGCGCGGCGCGCAAGGTCGAGCCAGGCCGCGATGCCGCCGCCACGTTCTCCCGCGCAACCGAACCAGCCTGATCGCGGTGTGGAAACGATCAGCCAGCGCCCGATACCCCGGTCCAGTTTTCCGATAATATTAAACGCGGGCCTGCGGCCGCCCTTGCCGGTCAGGGTCACTGTTGCTGCCGCATGGGTTATCGCCGCATTCAGAAAGGGCGCCGCATCGGCTGGAGCAAGCAACCCGACCGGACCTGCAAACATCGGTGACCGCCCATCGGCATTGAGCGCGATGATTTTACCGGTCGGTCCGTTGGTGATGACCACAGCTGCTTTGGCACCCTTTGCAAAAGCCGCCTCGATCGGGTGTCGGATTGGCTTCGCCAGAGCCGAGCTCCAGCGGTTGTAGGGAAGGTCGACGAGCGCAATCGCTCCCTGCAGCGATGCGCTCGCTCGTCCGACGCTGTCCACCCGGACCAGCGGACCTCGCACCCCGTGCGGCGGGGTGGGCGCAACAATCGGTTGCGGCCATAGCGATGCCTGCGCCCCGCCGATATCAATCTTGCACTCGGTCGGTTCGAACCAGGGCACGGAGAGGCGCGGTTTTTCGACGGCGAACCCGGCGGCCTTAAGCTCCGAGGCCAGCCAGAGGCCGCAGTCGGTATCCCCTTTGCCACCGGACTGTTTGCTGCCAAATCCAATATAAGTGGCGAGATCTGCGGCGACACGGTCCGGGCTGCTGGTTTCTGTCGCTCCGGCGATCGATGCGGTTAAGGGCATTGCGCCCAGTCCGGCCAGAAAATGGCGCCTTGTCGGTCCGTTCATCGCAGCTTTCCCCTCCATCGTCGCCGTTTGCTCCACAGCCGCACGCCTGCTGGCAATGGGCACTAGGCGCTTGATATTCACTCATGTGTGAGTGTAGGTTGCAAAATGGACGATGGCAAGTATCGCGGCAGCAGCAGAGGGATGACATGACAGGCAAAATGATGCGGTTCTTGACGATAATATTCATGCTGGCAACGACCGCAACTGGTGGCCCAGCAAGCGCCCGTGATGACCGGCCCGAAGTCCGGATTACACAGGGACGGATGGCCGGAGTCTCGGAAGGCCATATCAATATTTTCAAGGGCATAGCTTATGCGTCGCCGCCAGTGGGGGCAGGGCGCTGGCGCCCGCCCGCGCCGCCGAAGCCTTGGCGGGGCCTGTTCGACGCGAGCGCCTTTGGGGCCAGTTGCAGCCAGCCGCCCTATCCCGCCAACAGCATCTATTTCGAAGAGGTCGCCACAACCAGTGAAGACTGCCTGACGCTCAACGTCTGGGTGCCAAAAGACGCCAAGCATGCACCGGTGATGGTCTGGATTCACGGCGGCGCCCTGCAACGGGGGACAAGCGCCAGCCCGATGTATGACGGCGCCGAATATGCCAGGCGCGGCATCGTCTTTGTATCTATCAACTATCGGCTCGGTGTTTTCGGTTGGCTTGCGCATGCCGGACTGAGCGCTGAATCGCCTGACGGCATATCCGGCAACTACGGGCTGCTCGACCAGATCGCCGCGCTGGCCTGGGTGCAGGACAATATCGGCGTCTTTGGCGGCGATCCCCGGAACGTGACGGTGATGGGTGAATCCGCCGGGGCGCTGAGCGTTACCTATTTGCTCGCCACCCCGCGGGCGCAGGGGCTGTTCGCAAAAGCAATCATGCAGAGCACCAATATCCGGGCGGTGCCGCGTCTTCGCGAGAGCGTCTACGGCATGCCCTCCGCCGAGACGATTGGCGCGGTCTTGGGCGAGGATATCGCTGCTCTGCGGGCGCTGGATGCCGAGGCCTTGATTGCCAAAGCAGGGCAGATCGGCTTTCCCGCACAACCGACAATCGACGGCAAGATATTGCAGGCGCAGGTGGTCGATATCTTCGATCGCGGAGAACAGGCCGAGGTGCCGATCCTGACTGGTTACAACAGCGGCGAAATTCGCTCTCAACGGGCATTGATCCCCCCTATCTCCAGCAAACCAGACGCCTATGAAGCGGAAATCGCGCGGCTTTATGGGCCGCTTGCTCCGGCCTATCTGCAACTCTATCCCGCTGCGGATATTGCGGAAAGCCAGCTCAGTGCGACGCGCGATGCGGTTTATGGCTGGGCGAGCGAGCGAATGGTCCGGCAGCAAACAGCAGCGGGACAGCCCGCTTATTCCTATATTTTCGACCATTGCTATGCTGCAGCCCGGGCGCGCGATCTGTGCAATTTTCACGCGGGAGAACTGCCCTTCACTTTTGGCCGGGCGGGCAGCGATGCCGCGCTGCCGCCCAACTGGCCGGAACCTGTTGATCCGGCAGACCGGGCGCTGGCGTTGGCAATGATCGACTATTGGACAAGCTTTGCCGCGACCGGTGTGCCATCGGCCGCCGCGGCAGGCACCCCCTGGCCGCCCTATTCGGATAAAGCTGCAAGGATGCGATTTGCCGCCGTTCCGGTGGTAGAAAATGATCCGGCCGCGGCTATGTTCGCCCTGCGCGAGCAGGTCATGATCCAGCGGCGATGCAACGGCGAGCAGTGGTTTCTGGTCGTCACGCCTCTCGAGCCCTGTCCCGACTGAAATCCCGCCAGGAAGCCGCTCAGGCTCGCTGATACATTCATAGCCCGAACAGCATCGGGACCGGCCCGGACTGGCCGAGGCGCTTCGTTAGTCTCACAGTTTCAGGTCAGGCAGCTGTTTTAGACCGAAGCCATGGAGCCAAATGGCAGGACGGACGTTGTCATTGCATAGTGACAATTTCTGCAATCTGGCAGTGGCGATCACAGGAGATTAAAATGGACTTGATCCAGCAACAAAATGAATTTCGGACGGCTTCACCATCTTTTCTCGGTCGCGGCATTGAAGCGATCACGTCGCCCGCGACCAAGGTCGCTTCAAAGATGGTGCCCTCCGGCTGGATTGATAAATTGGTCAAGGCGATTGATTCGGCGACCAGCAAGCCACAGCTGGTCAACTTCAAACATGACCAGTCTGATATGCAGGCCTGTCAGCGCGCCGCAAAAAAGATCGAGAATACGGCAAAATTGCTGAACGGAACAACCGGTGCACTTTCCGGCTTTGGCGGCGCATTGACGATGACAACCGACATTCCCGCGACGATCGGATTGGCTGCGCGGAATATACGCGATACCGGACGCGCCTATGGATATGAGGGGCAGGGGCCGGCGGAACAGCTTTTTCGACTGCAGATTCTGGAAATCGCCGCGCTGAACGACAAAACCGTCAGACAAAAGAGAATTGCCGATCTGGAAACCCAGATACAGGCAGACGGCAGCCTGGTTGATCCGGACCCGGCGATTGCCGATCCGCTTGTCGACCAGGCGATCGAGCGCATTTCCCGCGCCCTCGCCATGGCCATCCCGAAAAAGAAGGCAGGATCCTTGATCCCGGTGCTGAGCGCGCTCGTCAGCGGGGCGGTGAACACGTCCTTTCAGGGCGATGTTTCCAAGGCTGCCCGGTTCGCATTCCAGGCGCGACGGCTGCGGTCATCCGGCCAATAGCCGGATCGCCTCTGCAGATTGATGTCAAAATATATGGTGAGCCCTGCTGGGTTCGAATAAACTGCATTACAATCCACTGAATTCACTTAATAAATTGATTTATTTATATAAATATTAAAATTTGCCATACAATCTGCTATACAATTGGGATGTCAATTACAATTGGGATGTCAATTTCCGTTCCATATATCAAAAAGCGTGGGGATATATTTTACTACGTTCGTCGAATCCCAGAAGCAGTAAAGAAAATACCGAATTATCAATCGAGAATGGGTGCAAAAAACTTTTATCAACGTTCACTTGGAACAAAAGATCGTGATGAAGCGGTCGCGCGATCTATCGAAATCGATATTGATTTTGATGAAAGGGTATCGTCAGTTAGCCCACCGCGATCGCCAATAAAAGACATCAATCGTGCCAAGTTGATGCAACGGCATTTGGACGAGATCGAAGTAGAACGCACGGAAAGCGTCATCGCTCCATTTCGCACTTCACTTTTGTTGGCAGATCAGGATCCTCTTGAATATCAATATCTTCAATACAAAATTTCACGACTTGAGGACGAGGCTTCTGAAATAAAAAGAGCTATTTCCGAGACAGGTTATAAACCACCCATCAATGGTGAAGATTCAAATCATCCCAATCCCATCGAACAGGCTAAGATGCTTATTCGCGATATGAATCTTGATGTGTCTGTTCCTTCGACCGACTTTGGATTGGTAATTGTTCCCCGTCAGCACCTATGTCACCAAATTGATGTTGTGAATTAAGGAGTGTTTTGGTTTCATCGTAGTGACGAAGGAACGAAGCATGAAACCAAAACACTCCACCGCAAAAAAGCCCGCAGAACGGGTGGTTAAAGATATCCGCCGTGCGACCCGCTGGCATTTCTCTGCCGAAGACAAGCACGTGCGCTCAGGAAACCTCAATCGGTGCTTGAATGGCATCTATTTGCAGATCGGCGTGAGGCGAACAAACGACATGATGTTTAATTACAAGACGCCTAGCAAATTATCATAGGCTTGTTTGCTATGGGCGCAAAGGCGGATCTTACGGATACAATAGCTGATGGTCGGCATCGCCCCGTTTGTAGAAATTCGCAGCTGCTCGATTTTATGTCTGATTCGCGCCCCGGTTCCGGTCGTTCACGCCAGATCGCTGATGATCCTATTCTGTT
>PFJE01000130.1:22756-23368 GCA_002783865.1 Sphingomonadales bacterium CG_4_10_14_3_um_filter_58_15 | reverse complement strand
ATATTCATCCCGCTCTCCCGGGATCACCCGGATGCCGAGCACCGGCCGGGTCAGCCATTTCTGCATCGCAGCCTTGACCGCTGCCGGCGTTGTCGAGGCGAGGCGGTTCAGTTCCTTTTTGTAAAATTCCGGATCGTCGGAAAAAAGCTTGCCCTGCGCCAGAGCGACCGCCTTGCCGCTAAAGCCGCCAACCTGCTCCAGTCCGGCAATCCGCGAAGCGGCATCGCGGGTCGCCACGCGCTGCACTTCGTCTGCGGTCGGGCCATTGGCGATAAAGTCGGCGATGATTTCATCCAGTCGCTTGGCAACCGCATCCGCATCTTCACCCGGTTTGACGTCGGCCTGAATATTTACCAGGCTGCCGTGCACAAACGGAATGACAAAGGCCGACACGGCGACAGCATTTTTCTCGTCGCGCACCATGATATTGTCGAGCCGCGAACTGGCAAGGCCGCCGAGCACGGTCATCCCGACATCGAGCGGGGTATAATCGGCATCGTTGAGGCCGGGGACCACCCAGTTGCGATAGATGCGCGTGGTTGCGACCTTGTCTTTCATCACCTCGTAGATCGGTGCATCCAGCGTCGGCAAGGCCGGATCGAGCGTTTCGAT
>PFJE01000130.1:0-22683 GCA_002783865.1 Sphingomonadales bacterium CG_4_10_14_3_um_filter_58_15 | reverse complement strand
GCCAGCACAAGGATCGAGTTATTCGGGCCATAATGATCGGTGAACCACTGTTTCATGTCGTCCAGCGATGCCGCTTCGAGATCTTCGAGCGAACCGATCGTGTCATGGCCGTAAGGATGGTCGGCGGGAAACAGCAATTCGGTCTGGCGATAGCCGACCAGACCATAAGGCTGATTGTCACCCTGTCGTTTTTCATTCGAGACGACGCCAATCTGGTTGTCGAGCTTCTCCTGCGTTACCGCGCCGAGCAAATAGCCCATCCGGTCGCTTTCAAGGAACAGTGCGACGTCCAGCGCCGAGGTCGGGACAGTCTGGAAATAATTGGTCCGGTCGAGCCAGGTCGTGCCGTTGAGATCGGTTGCGCCAATCTGCCGCAGCGGCTCGAAAAAATCGCCCGGGGCGTTTTCGGAACCGTTGAACATGATATGCTCGAACAGATGTGCGTAGCCGGTCTTGCCTTCCGGCTCATTGGCCGAACCGACACCATACCAGATCGAGACGGCGACAATTGGTGCCTTGCGATCGGTGTGGACCAGTACCTTCAACCCGTTATCGAGAGTGAATTCTTCATAGGGAATATCAACCGCCGCGACCAGTTCGCTAACCGGCGCGGGCTTTGCTGTCTCATGATGTTTGGCCAGTGCGGGGGCGGCCACGGTCAATGCTGTGGTGGTCAGCGCCAGCAACAGCGAACGGGATAAACGGGACATCAGGCTATTCCTCTCAATCGAATGCAAATCCTATAATCTCAAATATGACGGTAAATCCGGCCGGACCGATTGGTGGCTTCGACGAACGGCATTCAGCCGTCGACCAACGTCTATTTGGTCTTCCATCCCCAGAACAGATGGCAGGGCAGGATATTCCAGAAAGAATAGCCGCTATCAATATGTTCGAAATGCGGGGTCATATAGTCGCGTGCCTTTTTGACAAACTGATAGACCAGAAAGGCCCCGCCTGGCCGGATAACCTCATAGGTTTCCTTGGCGATTTTCGGACCGAGCTGGTCGGGCAATGTCGAGAATGGCAGGCCGGACAGGACATAGTCGGCTTTCTCGTGGCCGAGCTCGCGGATGATCTTCTGCACATCGGCAGCGGAGCCGTGGATCGGGTAGAAGCGGCTGTCACGAATCGACTTGCCCAGATAATCGATAAAGTCGGGGTTCAGATCGATCACGATCAGTGTCGCACCGGGCTTCATCCGCTCAAGCACAGGGCGGCAGAAGGTGCCTACGCCCGGGCCATATTCGACGAACAGGTCGCACTCGTCCCATTTCACCGGTTCGAGCATCTTCTTGATCGTAATATCCGACGACGGCATGATCGATCCAACCATCACCGGATGCTTCAGGAAGCCCTTGAAGAAAACCCCCCAGGGTCCAAGGCGGCGTTCCAGTCCGGATTTGACACGGTCTACAAATTTCGTTTTGGCGATACTGTTAGTCAAGTCATTCCTCCGGTGCCAGATCAATCTGTCTTACTAGGGCGTTACAGCGCCGCTGACAAATATAATAGCAGTTGCCCAAAGCAATCGACCGGCTAAAAGCGCGATATGCTGCTTCATCCTAAAGACTCCATCGCGGTGATATTTTGCGCGCAGCGTACCGGCAAAGATGACGAGGCTTATCAGTCGGCAGCGGCGGCGATGGGCGCGCTCGCGGCGCAGCAGCCCGGCTATCTTGGCGAAGATCACGCCCGTTCCGCAGATGGGCTGGGTATCACGGTCAGCTATTGGCGCGACGATGCCAGCGCCAAGGCGTGGCGCGACCACCCGGATCACGCGGTCATCCGCGACCAGGGCCGCGACATATGGTATAGCGAATATAGCCTGCATGTTGCCCGCATCGAACGCGGCTATGACTGGCAGAAATAGCATGGCATAGGGAAGCCGATGGCCGATTCTCCCGACTTCGAACCGCTGGACCGCAAGGTATCATCCTATCCCGATGCCAAGCCGATCGACAGCACAAGGATGGCGGTGCTGTTCTCGGTCATGCTGGTCACCGCGTCCGGCAACACCGCCATGCAATCGATCCTGCCGACGATCGGAACGCAGCTCAATATTCCCGATTTCTGGGTGAGCGCGGCGTTCAGCTGGTCGGCCCTGCTCTGGGTCTACACCGCTCCGAAATGGGCGCGCCAGTCCGATCATCGCGGTCGCAAGGCGCTGATGCGGCTGGGGATGATCGGCTTTACCACATCCTTTGCCCTAGCTGGCCTCGCGCTTTTTTTCGGGCTGCTCGGATGGTATAGCGCGCTTTGGACGTTCATCCTGTTTGCTCTGTTCCGCAGTCTTTATGGCGGCCTTGGTTCCGCCGCTCCGCCTGCCGTGCAAGCCTATGTCGCCGCCCGGACGGCGCGCGCCGATCGGACCAAGGCGCTATCGCTCATTTCATCATCCTTTGGCCTTGGCACAATCGTCGGACCCGCGATCGCACCCTTGCTGATCATTCCGGTGTTGGGCCTTTCCAGCCCGATGTTTGCCTTTGCTGCGATCGGCATATTGGTGATGGTCGCGCTGGCGCTGAAATTGCCCAATGACAATCCCGGTTATCAGGCGCGCGGCGTGGTCACGTCGGAACCCTATAGTTCTGCACCGTCCTCCAACAGTCTGAAAGATGACGAGGATGGCGACGATGACCAACGCGGGCTACCGCCGCAATTGCGCTGGGGGGATGAACGGGTCAAACCCTGGCTGATTACCGGCATATTGGGCGGCAATGCCCATGCCCTGATTCTCGGCGTTATCGGCTTTCTGGTGCTGGACCGGCTTGGCCTACGCGGCGATCCCGAGATGGGCATTCAAATGACCGGTATCGTTCTGATGTCCGGTGCGGCGGCCACCCTGCTGGCGCAATGGGGTCTGATTCCCTTGCTGCAGATGGGGCCGCGGACCTCGATCTTGTGGGGGATGGTATTGGGCGCGGGCGGCTGTCTGATCATCGGGCTGTCGCACGACCTGCACGGCATCATCATCGGCTTCGCGGTGGCCTCGCTCGGCTTCGGTCTGTTCCGTCCGGGCTTCACCGCCGGCGCATCGCTGGCGGTGAAGCGCTCGGAACAGAAT
Source organism: Sphingomonadales bacterium CG_4_10_14_3_um_filter_58_15 (assembly GCA_002783865.1). Taxonomy (GTDB): domain Bacteria; phylum Pseudomonadota; class Alphaproteobacteria; order Sphingomonadales; family Sphingomonadaceae; genus Parasphingorhabdus. The sequence continues at coordinate 19,616 of PFJE01000130.1, read as the reverse complement.
GGCGTCGCCGGCATTGTCGCGTCGGTCAACGGCATGGCCTTTATCGCCTCACCCGCGCTGGGCGTGCTGCTCTATACCTATGCCGGTCCGCTGCCATTCTGGCTGGCGGTCGCCGTCTGTGTGTTCCTGTTCGTCTGGGGATTCAAGACCCTCAAACTCGATGAACGGATCAACGCAGAGGGCTAAGGTGAGGCCCTAGTGCTTGCTGTCCTTGACCGGAGTGAGCATGCCTGGAGCCACGAAACCGATCGGCTCTACCCGCATCGCATTCTGCTTCAGTTGCGTCTCCATCTTGGAATATTCTTCCTCCATTTCCGGCGTGACCGAGGCACGGCTGTCCTCCAGCGCCTTTTCGAAATGTTTCATCTGCACGGTTTCAACCAGCCCGCCATATTCGCGCAGTGCATGAAGCCCCGCCCGCCGCACCAGATCCTCGAGGTCGGCACCGGAATAGCGATCCGTCCTCTCCGCCATCTCGTCGAGATCGACATCCTTGGCGAGCGGCATTTTTGACGTGTGGATCGCCAGAATTCGGCGACGCCCGGCCTTGCCCGGAACCGGCACATAGATCAGTTCATCGAACCGCCCCGGACGCAACAAGGCAGGGTCGACCAGACCCGGTCGATTGGTCGCGCCGATCAGGATCACCGACTGCATTTCTTCCAGTCCGTCCATTTCGGCGAGAATCGTATTGACCACCCGCTCGGTCACCTGAGGCTCGCCCATGCCGCCGCCGCGCGCCGGCACCAGACTGTCGATCTCGTCGATAAACAGGATTGTCGGCGCAACCTGCCGGGCCCGGGCAAACAGGCGGGCAATCTGTTGCTCGCTCTCGCCATACCATTTGGACAGCAGGTCGCTCGACTTGGTGGCGATAAAATTGGCTTCGGCTTCGCGCGCAACCGCCTTGGCCAGCAGGGTCTTGCCGGTACCAGGCGGACCATAGAGCAGAAAGCCTTTGGCCGGACGAATGCCTAGCCGGGCGAAGGCTTCGGGGTTTTTCATCGGCAGTTCGATGCCCTCTTTCAACCGCATCTGCGCGTCATCGAGGCCGCCAATATCTTCCCAGCGGACATCGGGAGCCTGAACCATCACTTCGCGCATCGCCGATGGCTGCACCCGTTTCAACGCTTCGACAAAGTCATGCCGATACACCACCAGTTCTTCGAGCACCTCCGGCGGCACGCTTTCCGATTCCAGATCGAGCTTGGGCATGATCCGGCGCACGGCTTCGATCGCGGCTTCCCGCGTCAACGCCGCCAGATCTGCTCCGACGAAACCATAGGTAGTGCGCGCAAGCTCCTTCAAGTCCACGGATTTGTCGAGCGGCATGCCGCGGGTGTGGATGCCAAGAATCTCGCGCCGACCGGCAACGTCGGGCACGCCAACGATGATTTCCCGATCAAAGCGACCGGGACGGCGCAGGGCTTCGTCGATAGCTTCGGGGCGGTTGGTCGCCGCGATCACCACCAGATTGACCCGCGATTCGAGCCCGTCCATCAGCGTCAACAGCTGCGCCACCAGCCGCTTTTCAGCTTCGCCCTGAACCTGACCGCGCTTCGGTGCGATCGAATCGATCTCGTCGATGAACAGGATCGAGGGCGCGGCTTTGGTCGCCGCTTCGAAAATCTCGCGCAGTTTCTTTTCCGACTCGCCATAGGCCGAGCCCATGATTTCCGGTCCGTTGATCAGAAAGAACTCGGCTTCGCTTTCATTGGCCACCGCGCGGGCGAGCCGGGTCTTGCCGGTCCCTGGAGGGCCGTGCAGCAGCACGCCGCGTGGCGGATCGACGCCGAGCCGCGTGAACAGTTGCGGATAGCGCAGTGGCAATTCTACCATTTCACGGAGCTGATCGATGGTTTCGTGCAACCCGCCGATGTCGTCATAGGTGACGTCGGCGCGACGATGCTCGGCGGATTCTTCATATTCCGGGCGCAGCTCTACCTCGGTCGCTTCGTCAATATGAACAATCCCCTTGGGAGAGGTCGAAATGACGTTGAGCCGGATCTGGGTGAGCGAAAAGGCCGGAGCCGCCAGCATCTGCCGCAGCTGCGGCGGCATGTCGGCGCGATCAACCTGCTGCTGGCCGTGAGTGGCGACAAAATCGCCCGCCTTCAACGGTCGGCCCATGAAACTACGCTTCAGACCGCCGCCATTGCCTTGCAGACGCAGATCTTTCTGGGCGGGCCCGAAGACGACTTTCTTGGCGGGTTTTGATTCGACCTTGCGAATCTCGACATAGTCACCGGCGCCGACACCGGCATTGGCGCGCTGCAAGCCATCGAGGCGGACAAAGTCCAGCCCTTCATCTTCCGGATAGGGCAGAACCGCCCGGGCCGGGGTTGTCTGCTTGCCAATAATTTCGACGACGTCGCCTTCGATCAATCCCAGTTTACCCAGATTATCCCGGGATAGCCGGGCGAGGCCACGACCACTGTCTTCCGGGCGGGCATTGGCGACTTGCAGTTTCAGCTGCTTGCTATCGTCCTCGGATTGTTCTTTTGCTGGTGCTGGATCGGACACGGGGGCGTATCTCCTCTGTTATCGTTTTGCTTGTTTCCAACAAGATAGGCATCCGCAGGACGATATGCGACTCTGATTTTCAATTGTCCGGTCACGCACCGGAATATGGCAAAAAAAAAGGCCAGTTCCGAAGAACTGGCCTGAAAAGTTTTTAGGAGAGGATGCCTGAAAGGCCCATCCTAAATGCATCGAATCCGGTTATTGTGCAAGTGCGAAAAGAACATTAATAGTTGCACAGATTGCAACCTTAGACTAATGCTAGTGACAGTTTCCCGCCATTCAGGCGATTCACCGCAGATTTTTGCATTGCACAAAGCTGATTTAATCTCAATATTGACCATAAGATGCGCCGTCTTCCCCCCCTCCGCGCCCTAGAGGCCTTTATTCGTGTTGCCCGCCTGGGGTCTTCCAAGGCTGCTGCCGCCGAACTGGCCCTGTCTGCGCCTGCGCTGAGCCGCCGAATCAAGTCGCTGGAGGATCATATCGGCAAGCCGTTGTTCGAGCGGCGGAACCAGTCGATGGTGCTGAACGCGGATGGTCAGATGTTGCTGGAAGCGGTCGCTCCAGCGATGGAAACGATTGGCGAAGCGGTCGATCAGATGACCGTAACCGGCGGTGACATGCGCTTGCGCCTCGGTGTCCTGCCGCTGTTCGGAGCCACCCGTTTGCTGCCGCGCCTGCCGGAACTGAAAAAACTCTACCCAAAACTGCATATCGACGTCGACACTTCCGCCCATGCGGAAAATATGCTCGGCGATGCCGTTGATGCGGCGATTATCATCAGCGATGATGTCGACCCCAATCTCTATTCGGTAAAACTGGACAGCAACAAGGTCTACGCGATTGCGTCGGTGGAGCTGACCAAGGGACCGAATGCGGTCAAGCATCCGGAAGATCTGAAGAATCACAATATTCTGATTCACAGCAATATGGGTCGGGCGTTTGATCAGTGGAAGGAAGCGGTCGGCTTGCCTGATCTGCAACCGGCAGGTATCGACCATCTCGACAGCGGCCCGCTGATGCTGGAAGCGGCGGCGCAGGGCCTGGGTATCGCGATCATGCACGGCGGCCATTTCTCGGATGCCAATGATAGCCGGCTGGTCCGGTTGTTCGACCATCAGGTCGACAGCCCCTACAGCTACTGGTTCGTCTGCCGCAAACGCGACATGAAGAACCGCGCGGTCCGGATTTTCCATGATTGGGTAATCAAAGCGGGTCTTTAGGCTCAGGCCTTGAGATCGGGATCAAGCTGCAGATCGTCATCCAGCTGCACGCCGAAGCTGTTCAGCATCATCGAAACCTGGCTATATTGGCCGACCGTCATCACCAGATCCATGCGCTGTTTTTCGGTCAGCTCTGCGAGCGCCGCCCAAGTGGCATCGGCAACATGCCCGTCACCGGTCAGGTCATCGGTCGCCTGCAACATCGCCCGCTCCAGCGCCGTCCAGCCCGGTGCATCGGGGCCGACCTTGATCCGTTCAATCTCTTCATCGGTCAGACCGCAGTCCTTGCCAATCCGGACATGCTGCGCCCATTCATAGCCGGACTTCCAGTTGAAGCCGGTGCGCAATATGATGATTTCACGCTCGCGTGCGGGCAGGTCATTATGGTCGGAGAGGATATAACCGCCCCACCACATGAATGCCTTATAGGCTTTCGGTGCCTTGATCAGCGTTCGGAAGATGTTGAAGATCTTGCCGGTCTTGAAACGCTCGCCCAGCATCGCCCTGCTTTCCTCGTCGAGTTCTGACTCGGCGAGCGGGGCGATCCTGGGTTTATCGAGACGCATTTTGGATGATCAGCCGAGGGTGACGGATTTGATAGCGCCCGGCTTCGCTGGTGGTTCGCCCTTTGGCAGAGCGTGTACCGCTTCCATGCCCGAGGTCACTTCACCCCAGACGGTATATTGACCGTCGAGGAATCCGGCGTCGTCAAGGCAGATGAAGAACTGGCTGTTGGCGCTGTTCGGATCCATCGTCCGGGCCATCGAGCAGGTACCTTCGACATGCGGTTCCTTGGAAAATTCCTGGTCGATATCGGGCTTGTCGCTGCCGGACATGCCGGTACCGGTCGGGTCGCCGCCCTGCGCCATGAAGCCGCTGATGACACGGTGGAAAACGACGCCATCATAAAAGCCGTCCGCTGCCAGCTCGGTGATCCGGGCAACATGATTGGGAGCGAGATCGGGGCGCAGCTTGATTTCTACGTCGCCGGTTTCGAGGTGGAGAGTCATTTTTTCATGGGCCATCAGGCATATTCCTTTTCGTTCGATGAATTGGTCTTGGGGCGCATATAGGCAAGCCGTCGGCAAAAATCACCCTGCCTTGCGATAATTGTCACAAAAGATTGCAATTGCGACCTTCCAACGACTAGTAAGCAGCCGAACACGGGCAAAAGGGAGCATCACGATGACCGAGATCAACGACGCTCCACACGACACTATCGAACGCGAAGATGTGCTGGATGACGACAACCGGTTGACCGACGAATTTGTCCGCTCGGTATCCGACGCGGTCGAAGATAATAACTTCACGCTGGCGCAGGAACTGGTCAACCCGCTCCACAACGCCGACATCGCCGATCTGTTCGAGCTGATCGACGCCGACGAACGCGCGCCGCTGGCCGATGCACTCGGCGATCTGGTCAGCGCCGACGTACTCGCCGAGATGAACGAGCATGTCCGCGAAGACGTGATCGAGGCGCTTGATGCCGGCCAGATCGCCGGCCTGACCGAACAGCTCGACACCGATGACGCGGTCGCGATCATCGAGGATCTCGAAAAGGGCGAGCAGCAGGCGGTTCTCGCCGAACTGGACGCCGAAGATCGGGCCGCGATCGAGAGCGCCCTCACCTATGAGGAAGAAACCGCCGGCCGTATCATGCAGCGCGAATTTGTCGCGGTGCCGGAACATATGATGGTCGGCGACCTGATCGACTATCTGCGCAAGAATGACGACCTGACCACCGAATTCTGGGAAATCTATGTCGTCGATCCGGCCTTCCGGCCGATCGGCACCTGCCAGCTCAGCTGGATCCTCAGAACCCCGCGCGATATCGCGATTGCCGATGTGATGAAGCGCGAGCAGTCGCTGATCCCGGTCAATATGGACCAGGAAGAAGTCGCGCTGCGCTTCCAGAAATATAATCTGATCTCCGCAGCCGTAATCAATGACGACGGGCGTCTGATCGGGATGATCACCGTCGATGATATTCTGCACATTGTCGAGGACGAGGCCAGCGAGGATGTGCTGCTGCTGTCCGGTGCCGGCGAAGGCGACATCAACGAACCGATCCGCGATTCCTACAAGGCCCGGGTGCGCTGGCTGATCACCAATCTGGCGACGGCGCTGGTCGCCAGCTTTGTCATTTCGATCTTCGGCGCTGCGATCGAGCAGATGGTCGCGCTGGCAATTCTGATGCCGATCGTGGCCTCGATCGGCGGCAACGCGGGCACACAGACCATGGCCGTCTCGGTCCGCGCCCTGGCGATGAATGAACTGACCCGTTCGAACACGCGCCGGATTATCGGCCGGGAATTTCGCATCGCCCTGCTCAATGGCGCGACGATTGCCGTTCTCGTCGGCATTGGCACGGGTCTGGTTTTCGGCAATCCGGTGCTCGGCGGGGTTATTGGACTCGCCATGCTGATCAATATCGTGATCGCCGGATTCGCCGGCATCTTCGTGCCGGTTATGCTCGACCGGCTCGATCAGGACCCGGCTCTCGCTTCATCGGTCTTTGTCACGATGATCACCGACACCATGGGCTTTCTCGCCTTCCTCAGTCTGGCCGTGGGCAGTGGCATGGTCAGCCTGTAGAGCGTCCAGTGATTGAAACCGAACGCCTGCTGCTCCGTCCGCATATAGCCAATGATTTTCAAGACTGCCGCGCCATGTGGCAAGACCCGGCCGTCATGAAATATATCGGCGGCATACGCGCCACCGAAGCCGAAGCTTGGTTGCGGTTTCTGGGCTATTTCGGGCGCTGGCAAATCATGGGATATGGCCTGTTCGCGCTGATCGAGAAATCGTCCGGACAATTCATGGGAGAAGTGGGCTTCAGCGACTTCCGGCGCGGACTGGGACCCGATTTCGATCCCTTCCACGAAGCCGCATGGGTATTGGCAGCAGCCGGACACGGTAAAGGCTATGCGCTGGAAGCGATGACGGCAGCACAAGAGTGGCTGGATGCAAAATTCAGCCCGGACAAGACGGTTTGCATCATCAATCCCGAAAATGCCCCGTCGATCAGTCTGGCCAAAAAACTCGGTTTTCGCCCCACCGGAGAAGCCGTCTATAATGAAAACACGGTCCGGCTGTTTGAACGGCTAAGGCCAGAGTGAAGGGAAGAGCGATGACTACGGCACTGGCATTCTGCCCCTCGTGACTTCGACCGGCAGCGGGCTGATCAGCTCCTAGATCCGCTATAGGCTGCGACAAAATTGCGCAGGTCGTTGAATATCCGTTCCCGTTCGTCATCGCCGATCATTTCGCAGGTGAGCGAGTCAAAGGCCGGTCGGTTGCCGCCAGCAGCCATTCGAATCGCCGCGACCAGCCAGATTTCGTCCGGCGTCACTTGCGAACAGCAGGGCCGGCCGATCTGAAACGGTTCTGGCCACGCGAAACCCAGGGTCTCCGCCAGGATCAATATGCGCGTTGCCGCCAGCTTGCCGCCCAACCGGTCGGACAGTTGTTCAGCGCAATCATAGTCATTCTTGATCGCGACCACCGCCAGGCGAAAGGCAATGATCAATCTCGCCTCAACCGCGGGCATGGTCCGTATATCCGGCAATGGCACCAATAATTTTTCTAGAATCTCGCCCAATGTGCATCTCCTCTGCGTTCGACAGCCTTACAATATGATATTGATAATCAATTGCAATAACAATTTGCTGGAAAGTCGGTTTTGATTGGCCTGCTTGGCGCCAATGGTCTCCGAACATGCTTGACTAAACCGGTCGGGCCCCACAGATAATCCCCATGCCACTCAACATGACCAAGATTGCCTATCGCAGCGAAAGCCCGGCGACACTGCGAAAATGGCTGGAATCGCATAGAGACAATAGCGCAACCGGCGGCGAAGCGCGGCTCACCACCCGCTATCTGCCCAAACGGCATGAGGAAATGGTCGGCGGCTCGCTCTACTGGATTCACGCGAAGAAGATTGTCGGTCGCTCGCCGATCATCGGCTTCATGGACAATGGCCAGGGACGGCAATGGATCAGGCTGGAACCGCGACTGGTCGCCGTCCAGCCAATCCCCAAACGCGCCCATCAGGGCTGGCGCTATCTCGAAGAGAAAGACGCGCCGCCCGATCTGGCCGATGGCGCGGAAGGGGCGGAGGAAATGCCCGCGGAGATGCTCGGCGAACTGGCGAGCCTCGGACTGGTCTAGGCCTTCGCAAACAGGGTTTGGCACCCCGTTCCCGCCAGCAATCCGTCAACCCGGTTCCGGCTGCCTGCGGACAGCGCCTGATAGGCATCGCGCAGTGCGACCAGACATTTCGCCTGATAGGGAAAGGGCGGTTGCTGCCACTTTCTACCATCGATTTTGGTTTCAAAAGTCTCGGCGCCAGACTGGACCGCCTTGGCGTTGGCAATCAGAAACGGCGCATAAGTGCGGCCAATTTCCGATAGCAGACCGTGCAGCGAGCCATATTGCGCTTCGGCCAACCACTCGCCATCCTTGTGTCCGGACAGATCATCCATCCGGTCCACCCATGCCCGCACCCGCGGGGCCAGCTTTCGGGTCAGCGCGATCGCCGTCGGCTCAACCTGAGTCAGCTGAGTCAATTGGCCATGGAGGGCAAAGTCGCAGGAAGATGGCCTTCCTCCCAGAACGAAGCCCTGCTGCTGGATCAGCCGGTCGAGCAAGTCGAGCAGCCGGACAAAGCTATATTCGATGGTTTTCGCCGTGATCTCGTTCGATCCTACAACATATAGCCGATCAATCTGGCGCTTGGAGAATTGCCCTGCCAGGCGGCCAACCTCATCATCCGCCATGCTCGGATCGGCCCAATGGATCAGCAGCGGGCCAGCGTTATCGGCGTCCGCCTGAAACGCCCATCGGAAGTGAAACATCGCCTTGGTCAGCCATTCATCGGCATAATCCTCGATCAGCAGATCGAGAAAACGCAGCGCTTCATCCTCGGGGATAACCGAACGACCGGCATATAGCTTTTCCAGCCGCCTGATAATCGGCGTACTGTCCACTGCGGCTTCCAGATTGCCGTCGCCATCGGCAAAGTAAAAGGTCGGCAGCAATGCCACCTTTGGCTTTGGATAACCTTCCGGCGCACCCATCGGTCCACCCCAGATGATATTGTACGGGATGTGCCGATAGCGCAGCAACGCCAGCATTTTTCTAGTGTAGGGCGATCCCGGCGCGCCCATCAGTTCGAGCCGGTCGGTCATTTCAGGACTTTCCATCCACCCAATGCTTGAGCAAATTATAGGCAATCGCAAATGGCGGCGGAGCAACAAACAGCGCTCCGGGTTCGCCGGCCATCGCCGCCTTGACCTCGTCCAGCGTAAACCAGGCCGCTTCCTCAATTTCCTCCTCGTCGAGCGTCAGCGTTGGATCATCGGTGACGCTGGTGCAGGCAATCATCAGCGAAGAAGGAAAAGGCCATGGCTGGCTCGCGACATAGCGGACATCGCGGACCTTGATTCCGGCTTCCTCGAACAGCTCCCGTTTCACGCAACCTTCGATGCTTTCCCCCGGCTCGAGAAACCCGGCCAGCGCGGAAAAGCTTTTTGGCGGAAAGCGTGGCTGGCGGCCCAGCAAGACCTTGCCTTCGCATTCCGACAGCATGATCGCGACCGGATCGGTGCGCGGAAAATGTTCTGCTCCGCAACCATCATTCTCGCGGTCGCAAACGCGCGCCCAACCGCCCTTGCGGGACTCGGTCGGCTTGCCGCATTGCGCGCAAAATTGATGCCGTGCGTGCCAGTCGACCAGACTGCGGGCGGTTGCATAGATTGCCGCCTGATCGGCGGGCAGGCTTCCCAATGTCTGCCACAGCGCCCGGTTGGCGGCGGGGCCGGCATCCCCTGCCCCGTTCAGTTCCGCAAAAAAAGACGTATCACCTTCAATGCCGAGCAGCAGCAGATCATTGTCCGGCGATGCTTCATAGGCGGCGCCCCAGGCGAGATCGCCATAGTCATCAAAAACCGGATTCAGGCCATCCAGCTTGAGCAGCTTGGCCCGCGGATTCATCATCGCGGCGCGCAGCTTGTCGGGGTTGACCCGCACCTGGTCGGCGCGGTCCAGGGTCCCGCCGGCAAAGGTCGGCACTATCATCTTTCGGTCTGTCAGCATCTTCTCTCCGGCACATTTTTACTCCTGCCGCCTCCCCCTTTTGGGGGACGACGCAATCTCAGGTCACGGGCTGGTATTACCCGCACCTGCCTGAGCATTGCCGATCAGGTCGGCATAGACATATTTCGGGAAATCCGACTGGAAGGGATAGCTGTTCGACGGGATATATTGGGTATAGCCGCCTGCCCGGATACCGCGCACGGTATCAACAAAGGCGGATGTCCCGGCTGCACCGCCCCAGCCGAACGTCCCCGCCGGGCTGACCTCGGTACCGAGGCCGGACCGGCCGCCGGCGCCAAAGCCATGATTGGCAACCCATGTGCCCTTTGTACTGGCGGTCTTCGGCAGAAGATTGGACATGCCAAGCTTCACCGTCTCCGGTTTCATCACCTGAACACCGTTCAGCGTGCCAAAGCCGAGCAGCATTTGCAGGAACTTGTCATAATCACCCGCGGTTCCGACAAGACCGGTGCTGCCGAAGGCAAAGGGCGGCTTGTCGAGAAAAATGCTGGTCGCGCCGGGATCGACCGGAATCAGCGAGCCCGCGAACGGGGCATAATTGTCGGCAAGATCGATCGCGCGATCGGTAGGAACATTATAGAATATGCTGTCCATGCCGAGCGGGCCAAACATCCGTTCCTGCAGAAACTGGTCGAGCGGCTTGCCGGACACTTTCTCGATCACGGCGCTCAATACATCATGGCTGAGCGAATAGCTCCATTGCGTGCCCGGTTGATAAACCAATGGTAGTTCTGAAAGACGTTTAACGAACGTCATGATGTCTGGCGTGGGCGCTCCGGGATCGACGCCGGGAATCGGATTGCGACTGACCCGACCGGGGGTCAGGCCCGCGGCCAGATAGGCCTTCTGGATCGGCCCCTTGGAGATGATCGTATAGCCGAGCCCGGCGGTGTGGGTCTGTAGCTGTCTTATGGTGATCGGCATCTTCGCCGGCTCGACATTGTCGAGTGCGCCTTCCGGATCGATCAGCACCTGCATGTCGGCAAATTCCGGGAAGATATCCGACAATGGCTGATCGAGAGAGATCAGGCCGTCTTCGACCAGCATCATCGTCGCCATGCCGGTGATCGGCTTGGTCTGCGAATACATCCGCCACAATGTATGGGTATCGACCGGTTTTTGTCCGCCGAGCGTCAGCGAACCGGCAGCAATGACCTGCGGCGGTGCCTGGCCGAAACCGATCATCGCCAGCATGCCGGCAACCTTCTTGTCGGCGACATATTCGTTGATAATCTTGGTCAGGCCCGGAAAACCGGCACCCATTTCGCGGGCGAAAGCGATGCCGGGCATGCCAGCGAGAAAGGCCCCAGTACCAATGCCGCCGAGCACGGACCGCCGGGAAAACGAAGACCCTAGCGAGGAGATTGCAGGTTTTTCAGCGTTCATTTTTCTTCCTTCAGTTTCCATTTCACAGCCTTGGCATAGAGCGTCGGCAATCCCGCCTCCGCGATATTGTCGAGCGGCCACCAGATATCATGATCCATATCAGTAGCGATTTTTTCGCCCTGATAAACTGCCAAATCGACCTCAAGCGAAAAATGGGTGAAGCTGTGTTGCACAATATTGTCATGCACCCGCCAGTCGCCCGCGATCGGCGGAGTCGCGTGGCCGTCGTTGCTCGCTGCCCAGCCATCATCGGGGAGCGCCCGCATCCCGCCGAGCATGCCTTTTGGCGGCCGGGTGGCCAGCCATATCCTGTCCTGCTGCTCAACCCAGAAGAACCGCGCACGGCGGACCGGCTTGAGCTTCTTCGGCGGCTTGATCGGGAAAGATTCCATATTGCCAAGCGCATAAGCCGCGCATTGTTTCCGGACCGGACAAATATCGCATTTCGGGTTTTTCGATGTGCAGATGGTTGCGCCCAGATCCATGCAGGCCTGGGCAAAATCTCCGGCGCCCTTGGCTGGCGTGATCGCGTCCATCGCGGTGCGGATTTCGGCCTTGCCCCTGGGCAGCGGCGTGTCGATGGCAAACAGCCGCGCCACCAGCCGCTCGATATTGGCATCGACGACGACCGCTCGCTCGCCAAAGGCAATGGCGGTGATCGCTGCTGCGGTATAGCCTCCCACCCCCGGCAGCTGCAACAGTTCAGACTCTTTCTGAGGAAAGATTCCATTCATTTTTTCAGTGATATGCACCGCACATTTATGAAGATTCCGCGCCCGTGCGTAATAGCCCAGCCCGGCCCAGGCGGCGAGCACATCCGCTTCTCTGGCATTGGCGAGGCTCTCAACCGTCGGCCATCGACGGGTGAATGCCTCGAAATAGCTTTTGACCGCACCGACCGTCGTCTGCTGCAACATGATTTCGGACAGCCAGACATGATAGGGATCGGGCAAATCGCCGCCCGGCGGCGAGCGCCACGGCAATTTTCTGGCGTTATCCACATAATGTGCACCAATATTGGCAGAAATTTTACGCGCGTTGGCGGAGAAACTATCGACGGCCATGGCCGCGCCATGCCATAAACGATCGCTATGGCGAAGAAAATTGGCACAAATGACCACGAAATGGCGAAAAGCGACCGCAGCGGTGCGCCAGCAGCCAGCAAAATGCCAAAAAAAGCATCAAAAAAAGCGCCGGTGCGCAAATATCAGAAATATCAGCGCCCGCGCGGTGGTCCGGCGAAAAGCATCTCCGATCTGATTCCGGAAATCGGCCGCGCCGCCTTTCGCCGCTATGGCTTCATCCAGAGCTCGGTGGTCAGCCGCTGGGCGGAGATTGTCGGCGAACGCTATGCCGCAGTATCGCTGCCCGAATCGATTCGTTTCCCGCGCGGTGAGAAAGAGGGCGGTACGCTGCATCTCGTGGTCTCCGGGGCCTATGCGACGCTGATGCAACATATCGCCCCTGACATCATCGAACGGGTGAACCGCTTTTTCGGTTACGGCGCGGTCAGTCAGATAAGATTCAGACAAGGCGTCGTAACGCCCAAGAAAGACAAGGAAAAAAGGGTTGCCCTCCCCGCTTCGCTCAAACCCGCGCCGATCCAGCTCGGCGAGAATCTGCGCGATATTGGCGACGCGGAACTGAACCGGGTGCTCGAATCGCTGGCATCGGCAGTTGCAAAGGCGGAAGCGGACCCTAAGAACGATGCGAAGCTGAGTATAAAGGTCGTCGGCAAGATCGGCGGCGGTGACAAGAAGAAGGATGAGACATGAAGTTGAGAAGCGCCTATCTTGCTTCGGCATTGGTGACAGCCGCAGCGCTGGTCTCGCCCGCTTCGGCACAGCAGACCGACTGGACCAAGCGCGTAACCCAGTCGGCGATGGGCGGCCATATCATCGGCAATCCGCTGGCGAAAAATCGGCTGGTGGAATATGTCAGCTACACCTGCAACCATTGCGCAGACTTTGAAGTCGCCTCCAAGGGCCCTCTGCAATCCGGATATATTGCCAAGGGCCATGTGAATGCGGAAGTCCGCAACTATGTCCGCGACGCTGTGGATTTTACCGCGGCAATTCTGGCGCGATGCGGCGGGCGAGCCAAGTTTTTCGGCAATCACAACGCGTTGATGGCCTCTCAGGACAAATGGTTGAAAACGGTCATGTCGACGTCTCCCGAGGTGCAGAAGACATGGTATCAGGGTGAAACCAACGAGCGGCTGAAGAAGATCGCCACGGACGTCGGCTTCTATCCGATCATGGCCAAGCGCGGCATCACCAAGGCGCAGGCCAATGTCTGTCTGGCGGACAAGGAAGCCCAGGACAAGATTTTGGCAATGACCAAATATGGCGCGGAAACGGTCAAGATCACCGGCACGCCAAGCTTCACAATTAACGACAAGCTGCTAGACAAGGTGCACAGCTGGCCCGCTCTGCAACCCGCGCTGGCCGCCCTTCCCACGAAATAATGATCATCTGGAACAGGAATAACATTATGCGTAAATCCCTTTCACTTCTCCCGATTTCGCTCGCTTTTGCCTTGGCTGCCTGCGGCGGCGGCGCAAACGACACTGCCGAGGGTGGTGCCAGTTCCTCCGATACAGTGGAATCGGTCGAAGCGCCGGCCGGACAGAAATGGTCCGAGACCGTCTCGAAAACCGATGCCGGCGGCATTGTCATGGGCAATCCCGATGCCCCGATCAAGCTGGTCGAATATATGTCGATCACCTGCTCGCACTGCAAGGATTTCGGTGAACAGGCCTTTGCCCCGCTGCGCGACAATTATGTCGAGAGCGGAAAGGTCAGTTTTGAAGTCCGGAATTTCGTCCGCGATCCGCTCGATCTGACCGCTGCCATTCTCTCCCGCTGCGGCGGCGAAAGCCCGTTTTTCCCGCTGACCGAACAGGCTTTGAGCAATCAGGACACGATGTTTGAAAAAGCCCAGGCGATGGGCGAAGCGACCTATAGCGATATACTGAAATCCGCGCCCGATACGCGCTTTGTCCGCCTCGCTGAACAGCTTGGTCTGATCGCCTTTTTCCAGCAGCGCGGTATTTCCGAAGATCAGGCCAAGGCGTGTCTGGCGAATACGGAAACGGCTGAAACCCTGATGAACGACACACAGAAAGCCGCCGAGGAATTTAATATCGAGGGAACACCGACCTTCCTGATCAATGGCCAGAAAATCGAGGGCACAAACTGGGCGATGGTCGAAACCAAGCTGAAGGAGGCCGGCGCGAAATAGGCGCTGGGCCAATCGCTAGAGGGGGCGCGATTTGAATTTGGGGACTGACAGAGGCGGCACGGGGGCGATTCCGTGCAGATAAAGAAGCTCAGACTCTCGGGCTTCAAAAGCTTTGTCGATCCCACCGAGCTGCGCATTGAAAAGGGACTGACCGGTGTGGTCGGGCCGAATGGCTGCGGCAAATCCAATCTGCTCGAGGCGATCCGCTGGGTGATGGGCGAGAACAGCGCCAAGTCGATGCGCGGCGGCGGCATGGAAGATGTGATCTTCGCCGGCACCCAGGACCGGCCCGAGCGGCAATTCGCCGAAGTCGCGCTGACCGCCGAACGGGAAACCAATGATGTGTCTTCGCTGCACGTCGGCGACAATGACAGCGAACTGGAGATTGTCCGGCGGATCGAGCGCGGCGCCGGCTCAGCCTATCGCGCCAATGGCACCGACGTCCGGGCCAAGGATATTGCGCTGATCTTCGCCGATGCCGCCACCGGCGCGCACAGCCCGGCGCTGGTCAGCCAGGGTAAGATATCCAACATCATTTCTTCCAAACCCGAAGCAAGGCGAGAGATGCTGGAAGAAGCCGCCGGCATCTCCGGGCTCCATGTCCGGCGCCGGGATGCAGAACAGAAATTGCGCGCTGCCGAAAAGAACCTGTCTCGTCTCGACGATATATTGGGCGACATGGAACAGCGCGCCGCCAATCTGCGGCGGCAGGCGAAGCAGGCCGAGCGCTACCGGAAGCTGAGCGCGGAAATTACCATCGTCGAAGGCCGACTGATCTACGCGCGCTGGCGAGAGGCGGCAGCGGCATCCGATCTCGCCAAGGCCGAGGCAGAAGCCGCTGAGGCAAAGGTCAATGCGGCGCAGAACGAACAGCAGGCAGCCGTAACCGCGCAGAATGAAAGCGCCAAGGCGCTAGGCATATTGCGTTCCGAGGTGCAGCGGGCGCGGGAAGAAGCCAGCGAGTCCAGCCACCGCCTGCTCACCCTGACCAACGAACGCGACAATCTGAAATCGCGGCTGCTCGACCTGCAGGCGCAGGCGCAGCGGATCCATGACGACAATGCCCGCGAGGATCAGCTGACCCGCGATGCGATGGAGGCGCTGGATCGCCTTGAACAGGATGAAAGACGGCTGGCCACCGAATTATCGGATCTCAACAAGGAACGTCCCGATCTGGAGCGGGCTGCCGAACGCGCCGAGCGCGCGGCCAGCGAGGCAGAGGTGGAACTGGCCAAAGCGGTGGCCGAGGAAGCGCGCATTCAGGCAGAGATAAAGGTCGCCAATGCCGCCGTCGATGCGGCCCAGGCCCGTTATGACCGGCTGGCGGTTGAACTCGACCGGCTGAACGCCGAACGAGCCGAAATGGGCGACGAGGGAGAGCTGCAAGCGGCTCTGGCCGAAGCAATTGCGACGCGGGAGGCGGCACAGAAAACCGCTGACGGCAGCGGCGGCAAGATTGCATCGCTCGAGGAACAGAGGGTTGAAGCCACGGCGGCGCGCGATGCTGCACAATCCGGCCTTGCCGCGCTGAAGGCAGAACTGGCCGGTCTGAAATCCGAACATGACGCGCTGGACCGCGAACTGTCCAAGGCTGAAAGCGCAAACAAGGCGATTGACCGGGTCAAGCCAGCTGCGGGTTATGAAAGGGCGCTGGCAGCGGCACTGGGCGATGATCTGCTCGCCTCCGTTGGCGAGGACGGTGACCGCTTCTGGGGCGGTGGCAATATGACGGCTTCCGCCAGTGCGCCAGCAGGGACCGAGGTCCTGCTCGATCAGGTCCAGGCCCCGACGGAATTGCACGGTCGTCTGTCGCAGATTTTTGTCGCCGTCAGCGACGAGGGACAAGCACTGGCAGTCGGCCAGCGGCTCGTGACCAAGGCTGGTTCGCTGCGCCGCTGGGATGGCTTTGTTGCCCGCGACGATGGCAATGCCAGCGCCGAACGGCTGGTCCGCGCCAATCGCCTACGCGAATTGCAGGAGATGCTGGTCCCTGCGCAAGACAGGGTTGCGACCGCAGAAAAGACGCTCGTCGAAAAGCGCGAAGCAATCTCTGGGGTCGAAACCCAGCTTGGTGAAGCCCGCACTGCCCGCCGTGAAGCCGAGGAAGCGCTGCGCCGGGCGCTGCGCGAAGCCGATCAGGCGGAAGAGGCTTTGGCCTGGCTGCGCAAGCGCACCGCCAGTCTGGCCGAACGGGACTCAGCACTGAAGGCGGAAACCGCGACCGCGCTCACCGAACTGGAAGCGACGCAAAAGGAACGCAGCAGCAAGCCCGATGGCGCGGCACAGGAACAGGCGCGGGCAGCCCTGCAGGACCAGCGCGATGCCGCACGTGGTCGGGTGATGTCGGCGCAGGCAGCGCTCTCCGCCATCGATCAGCAGCTGGCGCAGGTGAAGGAACAGAAAGCGGTCGCCAGCGCCCAGATCCGCTCGTGGCAGGATCGCTCCGGCGAGGCCGAGGCGCGGATGAAGGAAATGGCCAAGCGCGGCGCGCTGATCGAAGCCGAAGTCGATAGTCTGGCCGATCGTCCGCGGGTGATCGAAGTCGAGGTCACCAAGCTGGCGGAGCAACAGGATGCGCTGAATGGGAAAGTGACCGAGAAAGACGCAGAGCTGCAGGCCGCAGAACTGGCCCAGCGCGACCACGAAGATCGGCTCGCCCAGGCCAGCGAGATGCTCAGCCAGGCCCGCGAAACGCGCGCCGGTGCCAAGGCCCGGGCCGAGAACCAGGATTTGCGCCGGATGGAAATGGGCCGGATCTCGGCGGAAAAATTCGAATGCCCGGCGCCGGTGCTGCCGAAGAAACTGGAATTTGACGAAGACACCGTCGGCGATGCCGCGCAGGAATCGGCCGAACTGGAACGCCTCTCGCTCAGCCGCGAGCGGATCGGCCCGGTCAATCTGGTCGCCGCCGACGAGCTCGCCGAACTCGAAACCGAATGGGCAAAATCGACCAAGGAAAGCGAGGAGCTGAACGAGGCGATCCACCAGCTGCGCGGGTCGATCGGCAGCCTCAACCGCGAGGGCCGCCAGCGGCTGCTCGCAGCGTTCGAGGAAGTGGACAAACATTTCCAGCGGCTGTTCGCGACCCTGTTCGACGGCGGCAAGGCGCATCTCGAAATGATCAACAGCGACGATCCGCTGGAAGCCGGGCTGGAAATCATGGCACAGCCGCCGGGCAAGAAGCTGACCTCGCTGACCCTGCTGTCCGGCGGCGAACAGGCACTGACTGCCGTGGCCCTCATCTTCGGCCTGTTCCTGACCAACCCGGCCCCGATCTGCGTCCTCGACGAGGTCGACGCGCCGCTCGACGACGCCAATATCGAGCGTTTCTGCGATCTGCTCGACAAGATGGTCGCCGAAACCAGCACCCGCTATCTGATCGTCACCCACAATGCCGTGACCATGAGCCGCATGCACCGTCTCTTCGGCGTGACCATGATCGAACGCGGCATTTCGCAGCTGGTGTCGGTGGACCTGAACGCCGCGGAAGAATTGCTGGCGGCGGAGTGAGGAGCCGATAGACGCCCTTCGACAGGCTCAGGGCTAACGGAATTACCGGGGTTTAGCCGTATCCCGTTAGGGGTGAGCCTGTCGAACCCCGCCTCTCGACTAAAGGTGCGGCCTGCTTCTAAACGATAGGCGCCCTTCGACAAGCTCAGGGCTAGCGACTTTTTCCGAAGTCAGCCCCTCACCGTTAGGGGTGAGCCTGTCGAACCCCGCCTATCCTCGATGACCATAGTTCCGGGCCAGCTCCGCCAGCAATTCCCAGTCCCCGTCAATCAGCGCCTGCTTCTTGGCCCTGGTCCAGCCCTTGATCCGCTTTTCCGCCTCCAGCGCTTCATAACGAGTCGCGAAATTCTCGGACCAGGCCAGTTCGACCGGCCGCCTCTTGAAAGTATAGCCGGTGAAATAGTCGCTCTGCTGCTGGGCCAAGCGCTGGTCGAGATTATCGGTGTGGCCGGTGTAAAAACTGCCGTCCGCACATTTCAGGATATAGGTGTAGAAGGCCATGTTTCCGATTTAATCTTGAGGCGTCCTTCGACGAGCTCCGGGCTGACGGGATTTATAGTCGTCCCTCTTTCTACCCTCGGGGGTAAGCCTGCGCACTCACATTGACTCTTGCAATTAACGTAACTACGTTAATTATTGCTTTTGTCTGTTTCGGCCAGAGCCACAAAGATGGAGGACAAGATCATCTCGCCCCGTCAAAACGTTCTGAATGAAAATATCGTTCGACCCCGCGAAGCGCCAAAGGACATTGGAAACCCGTGGACTGGACTTTGCGGATGCGGGAAGTGTATTTGAAGGGAATTTCTATACTCAGCTTGATAATCGATATGAGTATCCTGAACCACGATACCAAACATATGGATATTTGACAGATCGATTGATCATGTTTGCCTGGACGAAAACCGACGACGGCATCCGCGTAATATCGATGAGGAAGTGCAATGATCGAGAACAATATAAATTCAGAGCAGAATTGGGACGACGATGATCTTCCTGAATGGACCGAGGATCAATTCCGCCGCGCGGCATTATACAAAAAGGGGAAATTGGTACGCCCCGCTGACGGCACCCTCACCAAACCGGGTCGCCCGAAACTGAAAAACCCCAAGCAGCAGGTCACCCTGCGGCTGGACCAGGCGGTGGTGGAAAGGTTCAGGGCCACCGGTGCCGGCTGGCAAACCCGCATCAACGATGCGCTGCGCAAATCACTTGGACTTTGATCACCTAAGCCCACAGCCCCCTACTTCTGGTCCTGCCCCCCGGCCAGCACCCTGGTTTCCGGCGTCGAATGGCGCGCCGGCGGGATATTCTGAAAGATCCCCTTGTCCGCCATGTCCAGCTTCTCGCGCCGCTGGATCCGCCAGATCGAGAACAGCAGGATCAGCAAATGGGCCGCCATCATCATCCAGAACAAGGCCAGCGGACCCGACAGGGTGATCGCCAGCCCGCCGATAAACGGCCCGATGATCGAGCCAATCACGAACACCATCAGCAGCCCGCCGCTGGTGCTGATATAGTCTCCCGGCGCGGCATGGTCATTGGCATGCGCCACCACGATCGGATACATGGCATAGATCATCGCCCCCAGCGCCCCGCCAAGCAGAAGATTGGCAT
>PFJE01000058.1 GCA_002783865.1 Sphingomonadales bacterium CG_4_10_14_3_um_filter_58_15 | reverse complement strand
TTCACGGCCATGATCTTCCAGCATTGCGGGAACGAAATGATATTGGATATCGGGGGCAGGGACGTCCGGACCGCTGCTCCAGAATCCGCCTGCTTCGGCATAAGGCGTCGTCATGATTCCGGTGCGCTTGAAACGGTGCTGGATTATCGCCTTGGCCATGCGCACGGTACCGGCGAGCGAATCGCCGATCAATTCTTTCGACTCGGTCTGATAGCCGGAAACAAAGTCGATATGATCCTTCAGATTCTCACCGACTTCAGGCTTGTCGAGCACTACATCAACGCCCTTGTCCTTCAGATGTGCCGCCGGTCCTATGCCGGACAGCTGAAGGATATGCGGCGTTCCGAAAGCGCCTGCGGATAGCACCACCGCACCGCGCGCGTTGATCGTTTCGCTGCCGGAACCGCGCTTGATCTGCACCCCGGTAACGCGACCGTCTTTGACAATCAGCTTCTCGACCAGCGATTTTGTCTTGATCGTCAGATTCGGGCGAGATCGGGCCGGTTCGACATAGGCGCGCGCGGCAGACCAGCGTTCGCCGTCTTTCTGGGTCACCTGATAAATGCCCATGCCCTCCTGCTTCTCGCCGTTAAAATCATCGAGAATCGGCAGCTGCAAATTGCGCGCCGCTTCGACAAAGGCAAGGCTGCCCGGATTGGGCCATTTCTGGTCGGACACGGACAGTGGACCGTTGCCGCCATGATAGGCGTCGCCGCCGCGTTCGTTGCTCTCGGATTTCTTGAAATAGGGCAGGACGTCGTCATAGGACCAGCCGGTGCAGCCCATATTGGCCCAATTGTCATAATCCCACTTGTTGCCGCGGATATAGACCATCGCGTTGATAGCGCTGGACCCGCCCAAACCGCGCCCGCGCGGCTGGTAACCGGTGCGGCCATTCAGTCCCTTTTGCGGGACGGTATCGAACTTCCAGTTGGCGTTTTTCAGCAGGAAGGGCATCATCCCGGGTGTCTTGACCAGGAAATTATTATTCCGCCCGCCCGCTTCAATCAGGCAGACGGTGCGCTTGCCATCTTCGCTCAGCCGTCCTGCGACTGCACTGCCGGCGGAACCACCGCCGATGACGATGATGTCAAATTCTGCCATAAATATTCTCTCTCCATTGTCGCAGTGCTGGCAATGCGGGCAATCCGCCCGGCGCTCTATGTTGCACTTGTTCTTGTTGTTCGGGAAATGAAAGCCAAGCATATCGGTCCCTCGATATGCCCGATGTCACAAACCATGTTTCCAGCGCCCCTTGATCATCTCGCTGCTCTCGCGGCTGCCGTCATGGCTCCAGCCCGGCGGCTTGACGAGATAGTTCCACTTGTGTCGCCACGGCGCGCTCCACAGGTCCCTGGCAATGCCGATCCATTCATGAAAAGCGGCCCACAAAAGATTGTGGTTGGTCAGATTCTTGATGATGCCATATTTTATGATTTCGTCATCCGTTTCCGGTTCATAGCTGCCGAACAGCTTGTCCCAGATGATGAATACCCCGGCATAGTTGCGATCGAGATAGCGCGGATTGGTCGCATGATGGACCCTATGGTGCGACGGCGTGTTCATCACCGCCTCGAACCATCGCGGCATCCGGTCGATCGCTTCGGTATGGATCCAATATTGATAGATAAGATTGAGACCGGCGAGGAAGAAAATCAGCGCCGGGGGAAAGCCGATCAGAAACAGCGGCATCCGGAACAGGAAGCCGAGCGCGAAAAAACCGGTCCAGGTCTGCCGCAGCGCGGTCGTCAGATTATAATGCTGGCTGCTGTGATGAATGACATGCGCCGCCCAGAACCACCGGACCCGGTGCGCCGTGCGATGGAACCAGTAATAGGCGAGGTCATCAAGCACGAAGGCCAGAGGCACGATCCACAGAGCGCTCGGCCAGCTGATCGTGATATCGAGAAGCCGGTATTGATAGACCCACAGACTCAGCGCCAGCACGATCCCGCCAGTCAATATCCCTGCAACCACGCTACCCGTCCCAAGCGCCAGCGAGGTCAGCGCATCCCTGGTCTCATAGCGGATCTTTTTGTTCTTGCGGCTCCACCACCATTCCATGGCGACGGTGATGATGAACAGCGGGACCGCCCAGTCGGTCGGGGATGGCAGATTTTCCATGACCGAGCCTATTTACACGAATGTCAGTGGCTGTCCAGATGCTCCGATCAGTTGTCCGCGGCCAGCGCGTCGACCATCGCCCGCACCGGGGTGATATCATAGCCGGCATTGCCGGCCAGCCGGGAAATCTCGTCCGGTTCGACGCCCTGTTTCGCCTGCGCCAGCGACCAGAGCAGGGTGGAGCGAGTGCCGGATCGGCAATAGGCGAGGGTCTTGTCGCCATCGGCGAGCGCTGCGATCATGGCATCGACCTGCGGCCCCGAAAAACCGCTATGGGTGATCGGAATCGCGATATATTTCATGCCAGCGTCCCGGGCTGCCGCTTCAATGTCGGCGCTTTGCGGCGCGGACGGATCCTCACCATCGGGCCGGTTGTTGATGATCAGTGTGACTCCGTCGGCTTTGGCATCGGCAATATCGTCCAGGCTGATTTGCGGCGAAACGCTTAAATTGTCGTTGATTTTCCGGAACATGTTCTGGGTCTCCTCTGTCGGAACATTGGTGTTGGTCGCCGTAGCGGCGCTGCAGCCCAGCAGGGCCACCGGTAATAATGCGAATAGATATCTCATATATTCACCTGCTCTGCTTCGGTCACCTCGCGGATGACGGTTAGGAAGGCATCGCCATGCTTCTCCAGTTTCGCCGCCCCGACGCCGGGCAGTTCGCTGAGCGCCGACAGGCTATTGGGTTTCAGTCCGGTCATATCACGCAGCACGCTGTCATGAAAGATCACATAGGGCGGAACGCCGAGTTCCTTGGCCAGTTCCATGCGCTTCGCGCGCAATGCCTCGAACAAGGGATCGCCGAACGGATTGAGCGAAGCACTGCTGCCGCGCCCTTTGCGCGATACCCGTTTCGGCGGTTCGACAATCGCGATTTCCTGCTCGCCCTTCAGGATCTTGCGCGCCTCGGGACCGAACATCAGGCCGCCATGATCGGTGTTGCGCAGCGCATCGCGGAGCAATAGCGAGCGCGATACCGCCTTGATCAGCGGCGCTTCCTCTTCCCCGACAATGTCGAACACCGACAGCTTGTCATGACCGCGCGACAGGATCTTTTCTTCCTGTCGTCCGGTCAGCACCGCTTCGAGATGGGTCACGCCGAAACTCTGGCCGGTACGATAGACGGCGGACAGAAATTTGCGCGCCAGCTCCGTGACATTGCGGGTCTGCGGCGCGTTCAGACAATTGTCGCAATTGCCGCACTGCTCTGGCGGATTCTCGCCGAAATGTTTCAGCAACACGGCGCGGCGGCAACCGGCAGTTTCGACCAAACCCCCCAATGCCGCGAGCCTTGTCCGCTCCCCGTCCAGCCGGCTCTGATCAACCTCGCCCAGCCGTTGCCGTGCCTTGGCGAAATCTTCCGCGCCCCAGAACATATGTGCTTCGGCTGGATCGCCATCGCGTCCGGCGCGCCCGGTTTCCTGATAATAAGCCTCAATCGACTTGGGCAGCCCGGCATGGGCGACAAAGCGCACATCCGGCTTGTCGATGCCCATGCCAAAGGCGATGGTAGCGACCATCACCATATCCTCGGAGGCGACAAAATCATGCTGGTTCCGCTGGCGGACTTCCGGCGGCAGACCGGCATGATAGGCGCGCGCACTGCGTCCGGTGCCGGCGATCTGGCTGGCCATTTTCTCGGTCGCGGCCCGGGTCTGTGCGTAGATTATGCCCGGCCCCGGCGTACGTGCGACCAGATCGCCGATCTGCCGTGTCAACCCCGAGCGCGGGCTGATGCTGTAACGAATATTGGGGCGGTCAAAACCGGCTAGAATCAGCCCGTCTTGCTCGATCCCCAGCTGCACCAATATATCGTCACGCGTATGGGCATCGGCGGTCGCGGTAAGCGCCAGACGCGGCACCGCACCGAAATGATCGAGCAGCGGACGCAGCAAGCGGTAATCGGGCCGGAAATCATGGCCCCATTCGGACACGCAATGCGCTTCATCTATCGCGAACAGCGAGATATCGGTCTGTTCCAGCAATTCCCGAAAATGCGGCTGGGTCGCGCGTTCCGGCGCAGCGTAAAGCAGATCCAGCTCGCCAGCCTTCAATCGCGCGATAGTCTCGGCGCGATTGTCATCGGCAGAGGTGAGGGTGGCCGCCCGTATCCCGACCGCTTCGGCGCTGCGCAACTGATCGTGCATCAGCGCAATCAGCGGCGATATCACGATCGTGGTCCCTTTATTGGCAAGTGCGGGCAATTGATAGCAGAGCGACTTGCCCGACCCGGTGGGCATCACCGCCAGCACATTCTGCTTCGCCATCACGCGTTGCAGCACCGCATCCTGCATGCCGCGAAAGTTGCTGAACCCGAAGGTCGATTTAAGCAGAGGGAGGAGGGCTGCGGTCATGCGTCTTTCCCTAGCCAGTCGAGGGCCTGTCTGAAACCGCAAATATGATTTTGTCCGAAATTGTTATCGCCGCTCCGGTGCCAACATCGATGGCGATATCTCCCAACCTATTCCGGTGCAGGGGCCTTTTCCATGTCTCCAGCAAATTCCTCGCCAAAGAAATTGCCATCATACCATAATGGCTTTTCGTCAGCATCAGCAACCGTGCGGACAATCTGGTAATTGACTTGCGCAAACAGCGCAGCGGCATCCCAGTTGAAGGGCAGCGCAAGGTCATCGCTGATTTGGTGATAGTGGTTCTTGAGGAAATCACCAAATTGCGCCCCGCCTTCACCGCCAAAACCGGTGGCCAGAAAGACAGACGGGATGCCTTGCTGGACGAAGCGATAATGGTCAGACCGGGTGAAGATGCCTTCTTCCGGCAACGGATCTGGCGAAAGCTTGAGATTGACGCTGTTCGCGGCGGCATCGACCATCGGTCCCAAAGACGAGTTTTCGGCGCCAAATGCGACAATATCCTGCAGTTCATAAAGCAGAACCGGCATATCGAAATTCACCACAGCGACGACTTCCCCGTCGCCAACGACCGGGTTCCGCGCCAGATAATCTGCGCCGAGCAACCCATCTTCTTCGCCGGTCAGTGCCGCAAACAGGATCGGACGGCGCGGCGGGACATCGCTCTTGGCCAGTTGGCGCGCGACCTCCAGCATGGTTGCCACACCGGCCGCATTGTCCATCGCGCCATTGCGGATATTGTCTTCGCCTTCGGCTGCTTCAGCGATGCCCAATCCATCGAGATGGGCAGTCATCAGAACATATTCATTCGCCAGCGCGGGGTCTGAGCCGGGCAACATGGCGATAACATTGGGACTTGAAACCGATTGCCAGATATTGCTGCTGTTGAAGCGCGCCGTGGCATTGAGCGGAAAGCCTTTGGGACGACCACCCTCTGCATCCGCTTCCGCCAGTATCGCATCGAGAGCGCTTGAAGCACCTGAAAAAAGAATCTGCGAAACTGCCTCGCTGAGAGTAGATCCCGCGCGAATGCCGGGAGCGCGATCGAAAGGCGTACCGTCTGGAGCAACCCAGCTTAAAGATGGTTCATTCGCCCGTTGTTGATATCTCTCCCATGGCCGACGTTCCATGCTTTGCTTGGTTTGCACGCTGATAATGCCAACCGCTCCCCGGGCTTCGGCCATCTGTGATTTGACCGACGAGAGGTGAGCACCCAATTCACTGTTCAAGCCTTTGGGAAATCCAGACAGAGCGACGACGATCTTGTCTTTGACATCCAGTCCCGCATAATCGTCCAACCCTAGGTCAGGCCGATCCATTCCATAACCGACAAAGACCAGAGGAGCTTCCAGATTCAAATTTTTGTCGAGCAAGCTCTTGGACATGATGATATTTTCACCATGGGTGAATGACTGGCTCTTGCCATTTATCGTCAGGGTGAGTGAGGGCTTTCCTTCAAAGCGGGCTTCGCGAAAATTGACGATCTGTTTCCAACTGCCGTCATCGCCTTTGGGTTGCAGGCCCATGCCCCGATATTGGGATGCAACATATTGTGCGGCAATATCATAGCCCCGGGTTCCGGCGTTGCGGCCTTCAAGAGCATCGTCGGCAAGAAATTCGACATGCGCCCTGATCTCGTCAGGCGTGATGGCAGGGCCTGGGTTTTGTGCGAATAGAGGCGCTGTAAAGCTTGTGCCTAGGGCAGCCAGA
This sequence comes from Sphingomonadales bacterium CG_4_10_14_3_um_filter_58_15, assembly GCA_002783865.1. Classification (GTDB taxonomy): domain Bacteria; phylum Pseudomonadota; class Alphaproteobacteria; order Sphingomonadales; family Sphingomonadaceae; genus Parasphingorhabdus. Next base: position 199 of record PFJE01000058.1, on the reverse strand, counting down.
ATAAGCCAAAAACGCATCAATATTTCCCCTGCTGGTTGTGTTCTACTCTGGAGCTAGTGGGCAGATAGAAATCAGGCAAGCGATTCCACAATGCTGGTTGATCAAGCCAGATGGTATGACCATTTTTGGTTGGCGAACTCATCGGATGGACTAGCCTTCTGTGACGCGGTCGTTTCCCGGCTGCGCAGGATCGGAGGAC
>PFJE01000107.1:2652-6512 GCA_002783865.1 Sphingomonadales bacterium CG_4_10_14_3_um_filter_58_15 | reverse complement strand
CACCGTCGCCAGCCTTGAACAGCGTGCCGACATTGGTGAGGGCATAGCGTTCCAGCGGATGCTCTTCGCGTCCCGAGATGATAGACAGCTCAATGCCGGCAAGATTGGCAATTTTTGCCGCTTCCAGCTTCGACGTCATCCCGCCCGAGCCAAGGCCGGAGGACGAACTGCCGTCCGCCATGGCAAGGATCGAATCATCAACGGTTTCGACGATGCCGATAAATTGTCCGTGGGTTTCGACGTCCGGTCTGCGATCATAGAGACCGTCGATATCGGATAGCAGCAGCACCCGATCGGCCCCGGCTGCCTGGGCGACACGCGCAGCGAGCCGGTCGTTGTCGCCAAAACGAATCTCGTCGGTGGCGACGCTGTCATTTTCGTTGATCACGGCGATGGCGCGATGCTCGAGCAGTTTTTCGAGCGTGGCGGTGGCGTTAAGATAGCGCTTGCGGTCTTCCAGATCATCGAGCGTGAGCAGCATCTGGGCGGCGGTGATCTGATGCTCTGCCAGAAGCTCCGACCACAGGCTGCTCAAGGCGATCTGGCCGACCGAAGCCGCTGCCTGGGCGTCCGCCAGACTGGCGCGCCCGCCATGGTCAAGGCCGAGCTTGCGCGCACCGAGGGCGATCGAGCCTGAGGAAACGATGATGACATTGTCGCCCGCCTGATGGCGTTTGGCGATATCGGCAACCAGCGTTTTCAGCCAGGCCCGGCGGGCTTGCCCGTCCTCGCCCACAAGCAGGGAAGAGCCGACCTTGACGACAATCGTCTCCCGCTTTGCGGCAGTCACAGCGGCGACCAGTCCTTGGCTTTATCCTCTTCATCAGGTGATTGTGTTGGCTGGCCTTTGCGTTCGATTGAACTATTCTCGCCGACCGCTTCGAGGATTTTGTCGAGCGCCGCGTCCAGTCCTTCGCCAGTGGCACCCGAAACCGGCAGGACATGTTCGGCACCGGCGGCGCGCAATTGATCGGCGATATCAGCCATCAGCTCGTCATCCAGCAAATCTGCTTTGTTCAGCGCCAGTATCTGCGGTTTCTCGGACAGTCCGCCGCCATATTTCTCCAGTTCCTTGCTCACCGTTTTCCAGGCTTTCACCGGATCATCACCGGTCGCGTCGATGAGATGCAGCAATATCTTGCACCGCTCGATATGGCCCAGAAAGCGGTCGCCAATGCCCGCTCCGTCGGCTGCCCCCTCGATCAGGCCGGGTATGTCGGCAAGCACGAATTCACGGCCCTTGTGCCGGACCACGCCGAGCTGCGGATGGATGGTGGTGAACGGATAGGCGCCGACCTTGGCACCGGCGTTGGTCACCTTGTTGATCAGCGTCGATTTGCCGGCATTGGGGAGACCAACCAGGCCCGCATCGGCAATCAGTTTGAGCCGCAACCAGACGCCCGCTTCTTCACCAAGTTCGCCGGGTTGGTGCTGGCGCGGAGCGCGGTTGGTCGAGCTTTTATAGCTGGCATTGCCGCGTCCGCCAATTCCGCCTTCGAGGAAGGTCGCGCGCTGGCCCTCCTGAGTGAAATCGAGCAGCACATGCTCCTTGTCTTCCGACAATATCTGCGTGCCTACGGGCACCCGGATGACCAGATCCTCGCCGCCAGCGCCGGTCCGGTTGCGGCCAGCCCCGCCCCTGCCGCGCGGGGCCTTGAAATGCTGGGCATAGCGGAAGTCGATCAGCGTGTTGAGGCCTTCGACCGCCAGAAAGACGATATCGCCGCCCTTGCCGCCGTTGCCGCCGTCGGGTCCGCCATATTGAATATATTTTTCGCGCCGGAAACTGACAGCGCCAGGCCCGCCCTGACCAGAGCTGACATAGATTTTGGCTTGATCCAAGAAATGCATGTTGCAGCATTTAGGGATTTGATGCGGGAAAGGCTAGGCTTTGCTACAATATAAAGACATTGCCCGAATCTATTGATCCAGAAGACAGACTAGATGCTCAGGCCGCCATCCACCGCAAAGGCAGCGCCGGTGGCGAATTTGCTCTCGTCGGAGGCCAGATAAACGATCAGATGCGCAATATCATCCGGCTCGCCCATATGCCCGACAGGCTGGGCCAATTGGAAGGACTTTTCGGTTTCGGCGGGATTGGGCGTTCCGTCGATCACGCTGCGCACATTCGGCGTCATGATCGTGCCGGGCAGAACGGCGTTCACCCTGACACCGTTTTTCTCGCGCGCGCAGTATAGCGCGATGGATTTGGTGAGCATCGGAATCGCGGCCTTGGCGCTGTTATAGGCAACCAGATCGGCGCTGGCGTTGATCGCGGCGGCGGAAGAGAAGTTGATGATCGAACCGCCAGTCTTGCTCATCAAGGGCAGCGCCGCCTTGCAGCCCAGAAAAATCGAGTCGACATCGACAGTGTAGCAACGCCGGAAATCTTCATAGCTTACGTCTGCGATTGAGCCGAACACGGTGACCGCGGCATTGTTCACCAGCACGTCAAGTCTGCCATAAGCCGACTCGACATGGGCAATTACCTCGGTCCAGCGGTCGGGATTGGTGACATCCTGTTCCAGGAAATCGACATTGGCACCCAGTTCCGCCGCAGTCGCTACCCCGGCTTCCGCATTGTGATCGGTGATCAGCACCCTGGCACCTTCCTCGGAGAGGCGCCGCGCCGAGGCCTTGCCGAGCCCCATCGCGCCGCCGGTCAGCAATATGATCTTGTCCTGCACCCGTCCCATCAATATTCCTTGTCCCGGCCTGCGCCGCCATTCTGTTTCGTCAGATTATTCTGCGGCTTGCAGCTGTTCCATCTCGGCGACGCGCGGATCGTTCGGATAGACCCACTCGTCGCCGATGACCTGCTCGACGGCCAGGTCTTCGGGCACGCGGTTGAGTCCGATCATCTTGTCGCAATTCTGGTGAAAGCTGTAGATGCGGGCTTCCTGATAGCTCAGCGGGACGCTCTTGAAGCCATCGCTTTCCATCGATTTCTGGATCATCTCGCCAAATTGCGTATCCTCGAGGATGATCGGCGACATGTCGCGGCCATTGGGCTTGCTTTCGTCGGGTACCGTCCACAAATCCGGCGCCGGTCCGTCGCCCCAGTCCATCGCCATGGTCACCAGTTCCAGCCGGGTGGTGTTGAGCGAGGTGGGCCAGAAGATCAACGGCGGAACGAAATAATTGCTCAGCGGCGATACCCAGTTGGGGAACATCGTGTAGCTCTGCGTGCAGGTCCGGCCGAATTCACCGACCCCTTCGATCTCCTGCCAGTTGGGCGGACTGTCGATGGCCCGGACATGCTCGCGGTCGGTCTGTTCCGGTGCAGGGGCCAGCATCCGGGCGTGGCCGTTCGGATAGAGCGTGTTCACATTGCGCTTGCTGTCGACCAGCGGGGAGACGGTCTCCGGATGGATGAAGGGAACATGATAGACCTCCATATTGGCCTCCATCGCCACCTTCCAGTTGCACTTCAGATCGAAGCTGTGCCGCGCCGCCAGTCTGATCTTGTCAAAGCGGAACTCTTTCCATTCATCCCAGACCGGCCCCAGCCATTGCTTGAGCGGCATCGCCTCTTCATCGAAATTCACGAAAATCAGATTGCCCAGCCTCTCGCATTTGACCGGAATCAGGCTGCGGCAGGACATGTCGAAATCCGGGCCGAAATCCTGCTTTTCCGGGACACCGACGAGACTGCCATCGGTCTTGTAGGTCCAGTTGTGATAACCGCACATCAGGCGGGGTGACTTGCCCTTTTCTTCGGTGACCACCGGTGCGCCGCGGTGGCGGCAGGTGTTGTAAAAGGCGCGTACTTCACCATCCATACCATGGACGATGATGATCGGGTCGCCGACTTGTTCCCATTTCATGAAGCATCCCGGCTCCGGCACTTCATCGATATG
>PFJE01000107.1:0-2600 GCA_002783865.1 Sphingomonadales bacterium CG_4_10_14_3_um_filter_58_15 | reverse complement strand
TATTCCTGGCTGGTATAGCGTCCGGCTGGCAGGTCGGGGAGATGGGGAAAGCCCTGGGGTGGTGCGATACGAGACGCTTCCCATTCCATCAGGTGCTTCATTTGCTCGATATAGGCAGGATCCATCGGCATCCATATTCTCCTTCTCCGCCGGGTTGGTCGCATGAGGGGAAGGGCAAGTCGATTGGCAAATATGATAGACGGGAAGCCATTCTGCAGGCGAAGCAACGGCGGGCGATGTCAGATAACATTGAAGGAAAAGCGGAATAGGAGTGGCTTGCGCTGTCAGAAATTCGTGATGCTGGAATTTTGCTAATATGACTTTTCTTATTGCGAGTAATGTCTATCAATATATCTAAATTGAATTATTATTAAAATATTAAATAAATAGAGAGGGATGTATGCGGTTAACCAAGTTGGAACTTCAGAATTTCAGGTGTTATACAACTCCCTTCAAGATTGATTTTGCTGATATAACTGGAATCGTTGGTAAGAATGACGCAGGAAAATCGACCATACTTGACGCTTTGGCGATATTTTTTGGTGAACAAAAGATGGACCAGAATGATGCGAGTAAGGGTGGCGACAATAAAAATGTTAGAATAACTTGTCATTTTGATGATCTTCCAGATCAAATAGTCATCGATGCAAACTTTGAGACCAATTTGAAGTCCGAGTTCCTTCTGATGGAAGATGGCTCACTGTCGATAACGAAAGTTTATAACGGCTCATTGGTTCAGCCAAAAGAGACTCTGATTGCAGCGAATGCTTGGCATCCATCAAATAATGGATTGTCCGATTTGCATACTTTGAAACGCGTTGAACTGATCAAGAGAGCAAACGATCTAAGCGTAGATTTGTTAGGCGTGAATAAGGCTGCCAACTCGCCCATTAGACGAGCGATTTGGGATAGCGCGGAATTGCAGTTTGAAAATGCTGAAATTTCGATGCAAGAAGAAGGAGGAAAGCAGATTTGGGCAGCAATGTTGCCCTATTTACCTACTTTCGCTCTATTCAAGTCCGACCGGAGCAGTTCAGACCAAGATCCAGAAGCTCAAGACCCTTTGAAGGCAGCCATAAAAGATGCATTAAAGGAGGTTGAGCCTGCGTTGCTAGAAATTACGGAGCGTGTTAAGGCGGAGGTTCAGCAAATAGCTGATCTGACCGTAGCCAAAATTAGAGAAATGGATCCCTCGCTGGCCGAAACGCTCAATCCAATTATCACTACAAAAAAATGGGATTCTCTATTTCAGACCAACATCGTCGGTGAGCAAGGAATCCCGCTTAACAAGCGAGGGAGCGGGATCAGGCGATTGGTACTGCTAAATTTTTTTCGAGCCAAAGCAGAGGCGGCGGCGATTGAAGGCAACTCTCGAAATATTATTTATGCGATTGAGGAGCCTGAAACGAGTCAGCACCCTCGAAATCAAAGAATCTTGCTTTCTGCACTCAACGATTTAGCAAGTGCGGATGGAAGGCAAGTCCTAGTTACCACGCACACGCCAATGCTTGCCAGAGCTCTACCGGAAGGGAGCCTGAGATTTATCGACGAGGACTCCTCAGGCGCTAAACTTCTGATTTGCGGCGGCGACGAGAATAAGAAAATTGCGGATTCACTCGGCGTTCTTCCTGACCATAATGTCAAAGTCTTTATCGGCGTTGAAGGGAAGCATGATATCGCCTTTCTAAAAGGCGCGAGCAGGATTCTTGGTGTCGCCAACGATATTCCCGACCTTGAGGCAGCAGAAATTTCTGGCCAATTGATATTTTTCCCTTTGGGTGGCAGCAATCTAGCGTTGTGGACTTCAAGATTGAAGGAATTGAACAGACCAGAACTCCATTTTTACGATCGAGACGATGCCCCGCCTGCTCCGCCGAAATACAAACCGTATATGGATGCAATAAACTCTCGAGATGGATGCTCGGCGATCTGCACCAACAAGAGAGAATTAGAAAACTATTTACATGTCGATGCTGTATCGGAGACTTATCAGGAACTTGAGATTAATATTGAACTACCGGCGGCATTTGCAGATTTTGATGATGTTCCTGAAATAGTAGCGAAGGCTGTCCATACGGTAAAAGGCGAGGGGGAGTGGCGTGAGGAGGATGACAAATGGTCCAAAAGTAAGGCTAGCCAAGCGAAAACTAATCTAAATGGTTTGGCTATTCATAGAATGACCGTCCAACGGTTTGCAGAAACCGACCCTAGTAACGAACTGATCAGCTGGCTGACATCTATAAACGACGCACTAGAGAAAACTTATTGAGGTTCTTGAAACTCTAAGCTGCGCTCACCCTGACCGGTATCGCGCTTTGGAGGGCCTGTCCAGTAATCGGATCGATATTGCTGTCGTCGGTCAGCAGGCGGTTGGTCGACCCTCCCTTGCTCATCACCTCATCCTTGCCCGCCTCGCTGTCGCCAAACGCGTGGCTCATCGAGATGACACCGGGGCGGACCTTGTCGTCTGCCCTCGCCAGACCGAAAATCGAGGCGGTGGGTGAGGTGATTTCGATGATCGCGCCGTCTTCGATACCCGCTGCGGCGAGGTCACCCGGATTGAAAAAGGCCGGGTTGGTTAGCATTTTCTCGATCAGCTT
>PFJE01000161.1 GCA_002783865.1 Sphingomonadales bacterium CG_4_10_14_3_um_filter_58_15 | reverse complement strand
CGTTGGCATCGAGATCGGCGGGGTTGAGGCCGCGGTTCTTCCACTGGTCGATCAGACCGGCGAGCATCCGCGGCGGCCAGCGTTTTTCGTCGATTTCTGCGGCTTGGATCAACTGCTTGAGCAGGCGGAGCTGATCATCGGTGTCGAGAATGGTGAAATTGCTCTGCAGGCCGACCAGTTCGGCGTGCTGCCTGAGCATTTTTGCGCCGATGCTGTGGAAGGTGCCGAGCCATGGCATGCCCTCGAAGCTCTCCCCGACGATGGAAGCAATCCGCTCCTTCATCTCGCGGGCGGCCTTGTTGGTGAAGGTGACAGCGAGAATTTCGCTCGGCCACGCCTTGCGTGAAAAGACGATATGCGCCAGCCGCCGGGTGAGGGCAGCGGTCTTGCCGGTGCCAGCACCAGCGAGGACCAGCACCGGGCCTTCGGTGGTCAGCACGGCCTCTCGCTGCGGCGCATTCAGGCCGCGGACATAGGGCGGGTCGCTCTCTTGCGGTATATTGACAGTATCGGTCACAGGTGAACAGTTAGGGAACATCGCGCAAGGGAGCAAGGCCCCAATCGCGCTTTTATGTTTATGCGGGGGATTCGCGGGAGGGAACTATATCGCTGCCGAAGGGTATTATTGGCAGGACTAATTTATTTGGAGACCAACATGCGTAAGATAGCAGTTTTGAGCGCCGTGACAGCAGCATCGATGGCTTTTTCAGGAGCCGCATATGCCAACCATCATGAGATGAAGGATGGCGCGAAGATGGATCCAAAAGCAACCGTGATTAACAAAGGCGCCAATGGTCGAGCCCAGACCGTCATGCTGAATGGCAAGGAATATACGGTGTGCGGCGGCGATGTCACCGATGGCTGCATCAATCCGCGCGAAGCGGGCCTGAATTTCGGCAATCGCGCACTGGATTATTGGCCAGGCAAGCCAGCCAGCGAAATGTAAGCATTTCCGCGACAGATTTTAACGAAGCGAGGCGGTTTTTCGACCGCTTCGCCTTTTCTTATGCGCTGCCCCAAGGGACAGGTTGAAACTTATGTTGCGATGCACCATTTATCAATCAGTGGACATTAAACCGTCCCGCAAGGAGCATGACATGAGCAAGAGACTGACCACGAGCGCGATTATCGCCACCCTGTTGATGGCGGCGACCACCTTTTACAGCACGGCGCAGCTGGACCATCAGGAAACTGCTTCCACAAGCGTGTTGATGGGCGGCTAAATTCCGGCGGGCCGCAGCAGGTGAATCTTCGCCTTGCCGCTGTCGCGGACACAATCCAGATCAAAACCCTTCACTTCGACAATTTCATGGCGGGCCGTTTCGATTGCGATCCAACTCGACGGCGCAAACCAGCCGTGGCGGCCCAGCTTGTCTAGTGCCACTGCGCCTGCACCCGAATCATAGGGCGGATCCATCAGGATCAGATCATAAGGCTTGCGAGCCTGTCCCAGATGCAGCACCGAGCCGATCCTGACATCGGCGTCGGCACCCAACAGCTCGATATTCTTTTCCAGCGCCCGGAGCGCGTCCTTGTCCTGTTCAACGAAGGTGCAGTGCGCGGCGCCGCGCGACAGCGCTTCGAGACCGAGCGCGCCGGAACCGGAAAACAGGTCGAGTATCTGCAAATCTTCAAAGTCGCCGAGGCGGCTGGTCAGCATCGAGAACAATCGTTCGCGGGTGCGGTCGGCGGTCGGGCGGGTGGTGTCGCCCTTGGGTGCGACGATCTTGCGGCCGCGCCATTGGCCTGCGATTATGCGCATTTTATACCGTTTGCCCTGAGCCTGTCGAAGGACACCTCTCGACCGAGAGGCGTGGTTCGACAAGCTCACCACTAACGGAAAAACGGCTGTCCTCGAGAAGGTGCACCGTTCGTGCTGAGCTAGCGGAAGGGCCCCTCGCAGACGAGAGGCGTGGTTCGACAAGCTCACCACTCACGGTAAAAAGTCTCTTTCCTGCGAGATAGGCCGTTCGTCCTGAGCCTGTCGAAGGACATCTCTCGTCCGGGAGACGGGGTTCGACAGGCTTACCCCTAACGGCCAAACGTGAATATTCCGTCATTTCAGCGATTTGCGGAACTGGACCAGATCATGCTGGCGCACCACCTCGATCTCGCCCTTTTGCAGGTCGCCGAGCACGAACGGGCCGTAGCGGGTGCGGATCAGGCGGGAGACTTCAAGACCGAAATGTTCCAATACTTTGCGGACTTCGCGATTCTTGCCTTCGGTCAGGGTCATTTCGATCCACTGGTTGCGGCCGGTGCGGCGCTCGAGATTGGCGGTGATCGGGCTGTAATGCATGCCGTCGATGGTGATGCCGCGATAAAGTTCCTCGAGCTGGTTCTGGCTGATTTCGCCGAAGGTTCGGGCGCGGTAGGTGCGTTCGATGCCGTTTTTCGGCAATTCCATCTGGCGCTTGAACTCACCGTCGGTGGTCATCAGCAGCAGGCCCTCGGTATTCATGTCGAGCCGACCGATCGGCATGACCCGCTCCATATCGGCGGGCAGCACGTCATAAATCGTTTTCTTGCCGGAAAAGTCGCGTTCTGCGGTCAGATAGCCATTGGGCTTGTGAAAGCGGTATAGTTTTGCCGGGGAAGGTTCCGCCACCGGATTGCCGTCGACGGTGATGCCGGTGAGGTTTTTCAGCAGCAGCGAGGGATGCTCTACGGGATCGCCGTTGAGCGCGATCCGGCCCGCCTCGATCATCCGCTCGATCTCGCGGCGCGAGGCGACGCCGGCGCGGGCGAGCAGTTTGGCGATCCGCTGGCCTTCGCGGACCTCGCCGGTTTGCGCTTTTTGCTCTGCCGGAGCCTTGGCTCCGGGGGTCGGTTTCGCGCGATAGATCTTGGCTGGTTTTTCTTCGGTCATGGGGCGGTTCCATGGCGGAAAAAGTCCCACGCTGCAATCTGTAACCAATGACTTGGCGGCGACGAATGGCTAATGTGGCGCTAGTGGAGCAGCAAATGAGCAAGATTATCCTGTGTGCGTTGATTGGCGGGTCGGCATTTGCCGGGTTTATCGGCGCGCAACTGGTACCGACCCCTGCGGTCGGCTCGGTTCAGGTTGTGAAACCAGCCAGCCGCTCCGATGAGGCCACACGCTCCAGTCCGGTCGTGATCGAGCTGTTCACCAGTCAGGGATGTTCGTCCTGTCCCCCCGCAGATATGCTGGCCAGCCGGCTCGCAAAAGACGACTCCCTGCTGGTGATCACGCGGCCGGTGACTTACTGGGACCGGCTCGGCTGGAAAGACACGCTGGCGCGGGAAGACAATACGCGGTTGCAGCGGGCCTATGCCGCAAAAGGCAATGCTGGTGCGGGCGTGTACACGCCGCAGATGGTGGTCAATGGCGGCGGCGGCGCTGTCGGTTCGCGGGAAGGTGATATTCGCTCGCTGGTGCGGCGAGCGGACCGGTCGGGACCACTCATTACCTCGTCGATCAATGCCAGCGGCCAGATCAAGGTAATGATCAGCGGCAAGTCAGACTATATGGCGGGTGTTTCCCTGATTGCGCTCAGTTCCTCCGAAACCGTGCGGATCGGGCGCGGTGAGAATGGAGGGCGAGTGATGCATTATACCAATGTGGTAAAGGACGAGCGGGTTTTGGGCAGCTGGCGGGGCAAGCCGATGACATTTGTTCTTCCGCCCGAGCGTCTTAACGTTCGCGGTGCGGACAAATATGCCATTGTCTTGCAGCGGCCAGGTGCCGGGCCAATTGTCGGGGCGAAGCTGCTGGATATCTGAGGCGCTTCAAAATCAAGCTGGCATTCAGGTGATTAGGCGCTAAAGATTCTCCCGGTTCGAGGGAGATTTTTGTGTGAGTGAGCAAGCAGCATTGGGATGGCGCGGCTATCTGCCAGCCGGAGTGCGCCCGTATAGCGAGGCCGCTCCCTTGGCGGCGCTTTTTCTGGGCGTATCCTCGGCGCTGCCGCTGACGATGATCGCAGCAACTTTGACCACCCGTCTGGCGCAGGCCGGTATCGAGAAATCGACCGTCACGGCCTTTGCGCTGACCTTTCTTGCTTATAATTTCAAATGGCTGTGGGCGCCGATCATCGATGTGATCAAACTGCCGATCATCGGCAGGGTCGGGCAAAGACTGTCCTGGTTGATTGTCACGGCGGCGCTGGCGATGATTTCGATTATCTATCTTGGCTCGCTCGATCCGTCGAAGGATATTGCGGCGGTCGCGGTTGCGGCGATCATGGTCGGGATAGCGGGCGCAACATTCGATGTGGTGATCGATGCCTATCGTATCGAATTGCTCGAGCCCGAGCAGCTGGGTGTCGGTTCCGGCATGTCGCAATATGGCTGGCGGATTGGTGCGGCAACCGCTGGCGCGGTGGCACTGGTGGTTGCGGCGCGGACCAACTGGTCGGTTGCTTATTATGTCTGTTCGCTGTTCGCCCTGTTCGCGGTCATCGTCGGCCTGATCATGCGCGAGCCGAGCCGTCGGCAGGAGCCGATGGCCCTAAAAGGCCCGCTGGAGGCTGCGAAAGCCTATGTCAGCCCGCTGGTGGAGTTTTTCAAACGGTCTGGCGCTTTGCTGGTTCTGCTGTTCGTGCTGGTCCACAAGATCGGTGACACTTTGGCCAATCTGACCTTCCGGCTGTTGTTCGAGGACCTTGGCTTCAGCAATGACGAGATTGCCTTTTACGATGTCAGCCTGGGTTTCGTTGCCTTTCTCATAGGTATTTTTGTCGGCGGAATCGTCTATTCTCGCCTGGGTATGAAAAAAGCGGTGATGCTGAGCCTGATCCTGATGGCGGTCAGCAATCTGTCCTTTGCGGCGCTAGCGGCTGCCGGCCACAGCAATTGGGGCATGGCGGGCGCAATCGGTTTCGAGAATTTTGCCAGCGGTGTCGGCGGTGTGGCCGTGGTCGCCTATCTGTCCGCGCTGTGCAATCTGCAGTTTACCGGAACGCAATTCGCGCTGCTGTCGGCCGCAGCCAGTATCTTGGGCCGCTTCCTGACCGGAACGACGGCGGGTTCGCTGATCGAGGGCATGGGCTATGTGAATTTCTATCTGCTGACCACCGTGGCCGCCTTGCCCGGTGTGATCATGTTCTGGCTGATGATCCGCTATGGTCTGGTTGACCGGTCATTGGGGACGGCAGGGTCGGTGCATGCGGATGAGACGGAAGAAGGGACGCCTGGTTGATTGACCGGTTTGTCAGTTTGTCCGGCAAGGTGCTAGGCCAGTTTTTATCCGCTGGCATCGTGTAGGGACATTGGCAGCGCGACTGTTCTGGGCCCCGGCCTGCGCCGGGGAACAGGTTTGCACATGAAGAGAACAGCTCCTAGTCCGGCACCTGTTCGTTCGCTTTGAGCACCTCGCCAGCCAGATAGAGTGAACCGGCGATCAGCACGGTCTTTCCCGGGCCCTGCTCGAGGGAACGGAGCGCGGCTGAGATATTGCCGGCTTCGGTCATCGGAGCATCGACCTTCGGAAAATCGCCAAGCGCGTGCGACTCATGGCCGGGGACCGGAATTACCGTCACGCTGGCCAGCTTTTCATGCAGCGGCGTGAGGATGGCGGCGGGGTCCTTGTTGTCCAGCATGCCGATCACCAGATCAATCGATCCCGCTTCATAGTCGGCGAAATATTTGGCGAGCGCCAGGCCGGCGCTGACATTGTGGCCGCCATCGACCCAGACTTCGGCGTCGGAGGGCAGCAGATGAGTGACCGGGCCGGCGATCAGGAAATGCATCCGTCCCGGCCACTGCGCCCAGCCCATTGCGGCTTTCAGCGCAGCATCCGAAATTTTGACGGCCGTCTGATGGCGCAGCATCGCGATGGCGAGCGCGGCGTTGTCCGCCTGATGCGCGCCGATCAGGGCGGGCAGGGGCAGGTTGAGCTTCCCGGCCTCGTCCTTGTAGTGCAACTGGCCTTCGTAAATCGCCGCGTCCCATTCCTCGCCGCGCGGAAAATGCTGCGCTCCGATATCTGCAGCATGATCGGCGATGATGTGCAGCATATCCGCAGCATATTTTTGCGTCAGCAAGGGCGTGTTCTTCTTTGCGATTCCGGCTTTTTCCCACGCGATGCGAACCAGCGGGTCGGCCGGAGTTCCCGCCTCGGGGCTGAGCAGGAAGGCTTCGTGATCGATGCCGAGCTCCGCTATGCCGGTTGCGACGGGGCGGCGGATGACATTGGTTGCATCGAGTCGACCGCCGAGGCCGACTTCCAATATGCAGGCATCGGCAGGTGTTTCGGCAAATGCGAGAAAGGCTGCGGCGGTCGTTGCCTCGAAGAAGCTGGGGTTGATATCGGCGCTGATATCGAGCACCCGGGCGAGCAGCTCGGCGAGATAATCATCTTCGATCAACTTGCCGGCCAGCCTGATGCGCTCGTTGAAGCGGACCAGATGCGGGCTGGTGTAGACGTGGGTCTTGAGGCCTTCCGCTTCGATGGCGGCGCGCAGAAAGGCGCAGGTCGA
>PFJE01000037.1 GCA_002783865.1 Sphingomonadales bacterium CG_4_10_14_3_um_filter_58_15 | reverse complement strand
AATGGGCGGGCGCATCCGCTATCGTCTTCCTCGCCGGCTGTTCCACGGTCATTCCGCGCGGGGCCGAACCGCCGCCGACCGCCGCCCCGACACCACCACCGGTGACCGCCGGATTGCCCGACGACCAGAAACATCATCGCATCGCCCTGCTGGTGCCTTTGTCCGGCCAGAATGCCGGAATCGGTCAGTCGCTGGCCAATGCCACCACGATGGCGCTGCTCGATACCAAGGCGGAGAATATCCGCATGACCAGTTATGACACGGCCAAAGGCGCAGCGGCAGCGGCCCAAGCCGCCATCCGCGATGGCAACAAGCTGATTATCGGCCCGCTGCTCAGCGACAATGTTGTGGCCACAGCCAATGTGGCGCGCCCTGCCGGCGTCCCGATCCTCAGCTTTTCCAACGACAGCGGCGTCGCCGGCAATAATGTCTATATTCTCGGCCATATCCCGTCCCAGTCGATCAGCCGGGTTGTGGACTATGCGAAATCCAAGGGCATGACCCGCTTTGCGGCGCTTGTGCCGAATGGCGTCTACGGCCAGCGTGCGTCTTCGACTTTGCTGCGCGAGGTCAAGGATGTCGGCGGCACGGTGGTGTCGATCCAGACATTCACCCGCGATTCGCAATCGATCGAGGCGGCAACCAAGAAACTGGCCCAAAATGGCGATTTCGAAGCGGTGCTACTGGCCGATAACGGCGATATGGCAATCAAGGCGGCGCCCTTCATTCGCAAGAACGCCAGCGCCACGGCGAAGATACTGGGCACGGACCTGTGGAATACCAGCAGCAATCTGGCCGGCGCGCCATCGATGCGCGGCGCCTGGTTCGCCAGCGTTTCCGACAGCCTGTACAAGCAATATGCCGACAAATATCGCGCCCGCTATGGCAAGGCGCCCTTCCGCTTGTCGAGCCTTGGCTATGATTCAGTGTTGCTGACGGTCAAGGTTGCCCGCAACTGGAAAGTCGGCTCGCCGTTCCCGATCAGTCAGCTGATCGACAGGGGCGGCTTCATCGGCCTCGACGGCGTCTTCCGGTTCACCGCCGATGGCGTTTCCGAGCGAGCGCTTGAGGTTCAGGAAATCCGCAATGGCAGCTTTGCCGTGGTCGATCCGGCACCAAAGGGGTTTTGATCGGGCTGTGCTCCGCACTTGATGCGGAGCTCTGACGGCGGAGAAGGCTATTTGCCGGACAATCTCCGCATCAAGTGCGGAGCACAAGTCTAGCCGATATTCTGACCGGTATCGGCCCAGTCCTTCAGAAAGCCCTCGATGCCCTTGTCGGTCAGCACATGCTTGAACAGGTTGCGGATCACAGCGGGCGGCATGGTCGCGACGTCGGCACCGATGCGGGCAGATTCGAGCACATGGATCGGGTGGCGGATCGAGGCGACCAGGATTTCGGTGTCGAAGGCATAATTGTCGTAAATCAGCCTTATATCCTCGATCAGCGTCATGCCGTCGAGACCATTGTCATCATGGCGTCCGACAAAGGGGGAGATGAAGCTGGCACCAGCCTTGGCCGCGAGCAGCGCCTGGTTGGCCGAGAAGCAGAGCGTGACATTGACCATCGTGCCTTCGCCGGTCAGCGCCTTGCAGGTTTTCAGCCCGTCGATGGTCAGCGGCACCTTGATGCAGACATTGTCGGCGATCTTGCGCAGCACTTCCGCCTCTTTCATCATCGTTTCATGATCGAGCGCAACGACCTCGGCGGACACCGGCCCATCCGTCAGGCCGCAGATTTCTCTGGTCACTTCCATGATGTCGCGGCCCGATTTCTTGATCAGCGACGGGTTGGTGGTGACGCCGTCGACCATGCCGGTGGCAGCGAGGTCGGCAATTTCCGCCGTATCGGCGGTATCAACGAAGAATTTCATATGTGCGAATCCAGTTTTCTGATTAGATGACCGCTTTCTATCGCCATTAGGGCCAGCATGGCCAGCGCTTCGTCAACTTATTGCTGTCCCGGTGTCAGCAGTGCTTTCGAGCCCGCGGCTCAAAAGGCTCTGCCAGCCCCCAGAACAGCGATCAGCAAGGGATCGTTGGTAGCTCGGGGATTGGCGCGGATGGACTCTTCCTGCGCGCCGATGGATCGATAGATTGCGTCGTTGACCTTGTTGGTCACATCCCGGCTGATGCTGGCGAAGTCGATATTGGTGGCTTGCGAGAGCACGAGATTGATAATTTCATTGTCGAACAGTCTCAACCCGCTACCGACACCTGGCAACATCCGCTCGACCAATGTGTTGCCCAGCTGACCCTGCAACAGGCTCGTCGCTGCGCGCGGCCCGCCATTTACGATTGCTAATGCGTCACTGATACTCATATTGCGGATGGTTTCCGCGACGATCGGTGCGGCCAGTTCCGCGCCGTTTTCCGCCGCACGATTGACCTGTCTGAGCAATCGATCCTGGATCGGCTTGGAACGCAGCAGCGCGCTGGCAATATTCGTGACCCGCGATCCGCCGAGCGAATCCGGCACCGATAGGCGGGCAACCTGACTGTCAAAAAATCCGTTGGGCTGGAGCAGCTGGGCAAACGCATTTTGGGACGACACAGTCAGCAGCCGTTTGACCGCTTCAGTCAAGCTCATACCGGGCAGGCTCGAACAACCCGGCAGCGCCAGCAATCCGGCAGCAGCGCCAAAACCCAGAACCGATCTGCGATGATAGATCATAAACTCTCTCCCGTTTTCGCCAAAGCAGCAATGACGAATGATTATTTCAAGCCTATAGCATGGATATGAATCGCGTTCGTGTACTCCTGCTTAACGCCGCGCTGGGTCCGCTGGATTACCGGGTCCCCGAAGGCATGCGGGTCGAGCCGGGCTCGATCGTGATGGCACCGCTGGGGCCCCGGAAAGTGCCCGGAGTGGTGTGGGAAGCCGAGAGTTTTCCTGTTGACGAAGTAGATCCGAAAAAACTGCGTCCCTTGCTCGAGCTTCGTGACGTACCGCCATTGCGGGCACCGCTGCGGCGGCTGATCGAATGGACCGCAGATTATTATTTTGCCTCGCCTGCGTCGGTGCTCAGGATGGTGCTGTCGAGCGGTGCTGCCTTTGCGGACAATCGTCCGATCAGCGAATATCGGCTGAACGGCACGGTTCCGGAACGGATGACGCCGCAGCGGCAACAGGCACTTGAAAAGCTCGCCGACGTGCAAGGCACGATCAGCGAACTGGCCAACAAAGCTGGGGTGTCGATCGCCGTTATCCGGGGACTGGAAAAGCTGGGGGTATTTGATCGGGAAGATGTGTCTCCCCATGCTGTCACTGCCAACCCCTCGCCCGATTTCGGCAAAGTTGATCTCAGCGATGATCAGAAGTCTGTCAGCAGTATCTTGATCGAGGCGGTGCGTGCATCGAAGTTCAAGCCGTTTCTGCTCGACGGCGTGACCGGCTCGGGCAAGACCGAGGTCTATTTCGAGGCGATTGCCGAGGCGCTCAGGCAGAACAAACAGGTGCTGGTGCTGCTCCCCGAAATCGCGTTGACGGAGCCGTTTCTTGACCGCTTCCAGGTGCGTTTTGGCGCCGAGCCCCTCGCCTGGCATAGCGGCATGAGACAGTCGGAGCGCAAGAAAAACTGGCGGGCGCTGGCAGAAGGCAGCGCCAAGGTGATTGTCGGCGCGCGCTCCGCCCTGTTCCTGCCTTATGCCAATCTTGGCCTGATCATTGTCGACGAAGCGCACGAAACCAGCTTCAAGCAGGAAGACGGGGTGCGCTACCACGCCCGGGATGTTGCGGTGATGCGCGGGCTGTACGAAAAGATACCGGTGATATTGGCCTCTGCCACACCCGCGATCGAGAGCCAGCATCAAGTGGAACAGGGCAATTATGAATTGCTCGAACTGCCGGCTCGCTTTGGCGGGGCGACGATGCCCGATATCGAGGCGCTGGATCTGACGCAGGACATTCCGCCGCGCGGCAACTGGCTCGCGCCGACGCTGGTCAATGCGCTGGAGGAAAATCTCGATCGCGGCGAGCAATCGCTCTTGTTCCTCAACCGCCGTGGCTTTGCGCCGTTGACCTTGTGCCGGACCTGCGGCCACCGGATCGATTGCCCCAATTGCACCGCCTGGATGGTCGAACATCGGCTGACCCGCCGTCTCGCCTGCCATCATTGCGGCCATGTCATGCCGATCCCGGAGAAATGCCCTGAATGCGGCGATGAAGACAGCCTTGTTGCCTGTGGGCCAGGGGTCGAGCGGATCTGCGACGAGGTGAAAATGCTGTTCCCGCAAGCGCGGACCGCGATTGTCACCTCGGACACGATCTGGTCACCCCAGAAAGCCGCCGATTTTGTCCACCAGATGGAAGCCGGAGCGATTGATATTGTTGTCGGCACCCAACTCGTAACCAAGGGCTATCATTTCCCCAACCTGACTCTGGTCGGCGTCGTCGATGCAGATATCGGGCTGGAAGGCGGCGACCTGCGCGCCGCTGAGCGCAGTTTTCAGCAGATCGCTCAGGTCGCGGGGCGCGCCGGTCGAGCGGAAAAACCCGGCCGCGTCTACGTCCAGACCCGGATGCCCAAAGCGCCGGTGATCCAGGCGTTGATCCAGAATGACCGGGAAGGCTTTTATGCCGCCGAAATCGAATCCCGTCGTCAGGCGCTGGCACCCCCTTTCGCACGCTGGGCAGCGATCATCGTCTCCTCCGAGGACAATAAAGAAGCGATGGAGACCGCGCGGCTGATCGGTCAGACCGCTCCCAAGCTCGACGGATTTTCGGTTTACGGCCCTGCCCCCGCCCCCCTGGCGATGCTGCGAGGACGACATCGCCACCGGCTCCTGGTCCATGCGCTGCGGTCGGTCGATCTGCAGAATATCATGCGCGACTGGCTGCACGAGCTGGAATGGCCGCGCGCGGTGCGGGTTGGAGTAGATGTGGATCCGTATAGTTTTGTTTGACGGCATGTGCTCCGCACTTGATGCGGAGCTGTAGGTTGAGTAGCGCTCGTTCTGCACAGAGCTCCGCATCAAGTGCGGAGCACAAAATGTTGAAAGCCGCCATATGAACCGCACCCTTGCGCTAATTTTCCTTGCTTTGGCCACCCTGCTAACCGGCCCAGCCCAAGCCGATCCGGCTGATATCAGCGCTGCCAGCCGCTCGGTCGTTCGGGTTGTGCTCGCCGCTAAAGATGGCAACAAGGTCGCCTTCGTCGGCCATGGTAGCGGCTTCGTGGTCGCGCCGGACAAGATCCTGACCAACGCCCATGTCGTCGAGATCGCAAGACAGGAATCATCGGTGGTGATCGGGATCATCCCATCGCAGGGCGGCGTCAGCTATGGTGGCCGGATCATCGCCTATTCACCGAGCAATGATCTCGCTCTCATACAGGTGTTGGACGGCGGACGATTGCCGCCGATGACCATCTTCGGCGGTCCGGTTGCCGACGGTGCAGACGTTGTCGCCATCGGCTATCCCGGCTCCGTCGACCGGGCACAGGGCCTTGACCTGGATGATCTGATCAACCCGATGTCGCCGGTCAAGACCACCGGCACGGTTTCGGGCGGACGCACGACCAAGCAATTTGATACCTTGCTGCACACCGCACCGATCGCATCGGGCAATAGCGGCGGGCCGCTGATCGACAATTGTGGCCGGGTTTTGGGTGCAAATAGCTTTGGCTCGATTAGTGATGGCAATGATGCGGAGTTTGGCTTTGCTGTCTCGGCCAGAGAGATATTGAACTTTCTGCGCAAGCAAGGCGTGTCCGTCGGGGTGACGGCGATACCGTGCCGATCCGCCTCCGAGATCAGCGAAAAAGAGCGGCTCCGGGAAGCCGCTGCCCGCGCGCAGGTGGCCGCGGCCAAGGCCGCAGAGGCCGACAAGCGCGACAGGGCCGAGACCAAATTGCGGACCAGTATATCGCAAGATGTCATTGCCGAACGCGAAAATCGGATGGCGATCGCCGCGCTGATGCTCGCGCTGGCGCTGCTGGCGGCTGGCGGCGCGACGGTGCTGATCGTTCAGGGCAAGCGCAACCCCGGCATTGGCGCAATTGGCGGAGCGGCTGTTTTACTGCTTGGCGCCGTCATCATCTTTCTCTCTCGCCCGGATTTCAGCGAGATTGATGACCGCGTAGCGGCGGCGATGACCGACAAGCTGACGGATAACCGTCCGCAACAGACAAATATCGCCACATCGGGCAAATATCGTTGTACGATCAACCCGGAACGCAGCCGGATCACGGTGTCGCAGGAAGACGAACTGCCGCTCGAATGGGCCGAAGGCGGATGCGTAAACGGCCGCACGCAATATGGCCGTGATGGTGCCAAATGGTCGCGCATCTTTGTGCCCAATTCCGAGCAGACGATCACGATCAACAGCTTTCAGCCGGACGGCAGTGAGTTTACCGAAGAGCGCTATCTGATGAGTCTGGATGCAATGACCAAAGCGCGGGCGATACGGGCCGAATATGGCAACAAGGCCTGTACCGCAGATCCAAAAGCGCTGACCGATATCGAAGATATGGTAAAGGCTATTCGAGCAGAACTGCCGGCTCAGGCAAACGAATGGCTCGTTTATGAGTGCGAAAAACTAGCTCAATAATC
>PFJE01000048.1 GCA_002783865.1 Sphingomonadales bacterium CG_4_10_14_3_um_filter_58_15 | reverse complement strand
ATCTAGGAGCATTTAAATTACAAAAATCCTATCGAAATATGAGGACGGAATATGAGTTTCCCGCCACGTCAAGGCCTGTATGATCCAAACAACGAGCATGATGCGTGCGGCGTTGGCTTTGTGGCGAATATCAAGGGTGAGAAATCACACCTTACCGTCAAGCGCGGCCTAGAAATTCTGGTCAATATCGATCATCGCGGCGCGGTTGGTGCCGATCCGCTTCTGGGCGACGGTGCCGGCATATTATTGCAGATTCCGGACGCATTGCTGCGGGATTGGGCGGATTCAGAAAAGCTGACCCTGCCGCCCGTAGGCGACTATGCAGTCGCGATGTGCTTCCTCCCTGCGGACGCGGAAGAAGCGGACTATGCGACGGCCCATTTTGAGCGTTTCATCGCGAAGGAAGGTCAGGACATGATTGGCTGGCGCGATGTGCCAATCGATACCACGGGCATCGGCAAAGCCGTGCTCGCCCAGATGCCGCTGATTCGCCAAGCGATCATCGGAAAAGGCGAAAACCTGGCCGACCAAGATGCCTTTGAACGCAAAATTCTGGCGATCCGCAAGCAGGTGCATAACCCGCTCGAAGGGATTGCCGAGAAAAATGGCATGCCCGGCCTGTCGGAATTCTACATGCCATCCTTCTCGACCAGAACCATTGTCTATAAGGGCCTGCTGCTCGCCGATCAGGTCGGATCCTTTTACAGAGACCTCGACAATCCGCTGACCACGTCGGCGGTGGCGATGGTGCATCAGCGCTTCTCGACCAACACATTCCCCTCCTGGAAATTGGCTCACCCTTATCGCTACATTGCGCATAATGGCGAGATCAACACCGTGCGCGGCAATGTGAACTGGATGAACGCCCGGCGCCGGACAATGGAATCCGATCTGTTGGGCGCCGACCTCGACAAGATGTGGCCGTTGATCCCGCACGGCCAATCCGACACAGCCTGTCTCGACAACGCGCTGGAACTGCTGGTGGCCGGTGGCTATTCCCTGCCGCACGCGGTGATGATGCTAATCCCCGAAGCCTGGGCCGGCGATCCGCTGATGGATGCCGACCGGAGAGCCTTTTACGAATATCACGCCGCCTTGATGGAGCCTTGGGATGGACCGGCTGCGGTCGCCTTCACAGACGGCCGGCAAGTCGGTGCGACGCTGGACCGTAACGGCCTGCGCCCCGCCCGGTTCTGCGTGACGGATGACGGTCATGTCATCATGGCATCGGAATCCGGTGTACTTCCGGTCAAGGAAGACAATATCGTCCGCAAATGGCGGCTGCAGCCCGGCAAAATGTTGCTGATCGACATGGAGCAAGGCCGGATCATTGAAGACGAAGAGATCAAGGCCGATCTCGCCGAGGCCAAGCCCTATGCAAAATGGCTCGAATCGACGCAATATAATCTGAAAGACCTGGACCTTGAAGATCTCGACGATGTGGCCGCGCCGGTAGCGAATGGAGAAAATACGCCCGCATCGCTGCTGGATCGCCAGCAGGCGTTCGGATTCACGCAAGAGGATGTGACCAAGTTTCTCGAGCCGATGGCGACCGATGGGCAGGACCCGATTGGCTCCATGGGCACCGACACGCCGATTGCCGTGCTTTCTGGCAGGCCGCGGCTGCTGTACGACTATTTCAAACAGAATTTTGCCCAGGTCACCAATCCGCCGATCGATCCGATCCGGGAAGAACTGGTGATGTCGCTGGTTTCGATGATTGGACCACGGCCCAATCTTCTTGGCCATGACGCTGGCACGCACAAACGGCTGGAAGTGGATCAGCCGGTGTTGTCGAATACCGATCTGCTAAAAATTCGCTCGGTCGAGGACGCCCTGGATGGCGCTTTCCGGACCGAAACCATCGATATTACCTGGGCGGCCGAGAGCGGCGCAGACGGCCTGAAAATGGCGATCAAGGAAATGTGCTGGGCGGCAACCGAAGCGGTGCTCGCCGACCGCAACATCCTGATATTGTCCGACCGGGCGAAAGGCCCGGACCGGATCGCGATGCCGTCGCTGCTGGCGACAGCAGCCGTCCACCATCATCTGGTCCGACAAGGTCTGCGGATGCAAACCGGTCTGGTTGTGGAAACCGGTGAAGCGCGCGAAGTGCATCATTTCTGTGTGCTCGCCGGCTATGGCGCAGAGGCGGTGAACCCCTATCTGGCGTTTGAAACGCTTGAGGAAATCCGCGTCCGCCGCGAACTGCCGCTGACGAAGCAACAGGTCGAGCAAAATTATATCAAGGCGATCGGCAAGGGCATTTTGAAGGTGATGTCGAAAATGGGCATCTCGACCTATCAAAGCTATTGCGGGGCGCAGATTTTTGATGCGGTGGGTCTCTCGACGGAGTTTATCGAGCAATATTTCACCGGCACCGCGACGATGATTGAAGGCGCCGGGCTGGCGGAGATCGCCAAGGAGACCGTCGACCGGCATAGCCTAGCCTATGGCAATAATCCGATTTACCGGAACATGCTCGATGCCGGCGGCATCTATGGCTATCGGTTGCGCGGCGAGGAACATGCCTGGACGCCGGCCAATGTTGCGAATTTGCAGCATGCGGTGCGCGGCAATGACCCTAAAAATTATGCCGAATTTGCCCGGTCGATCAACGAGCAGTCCGAGCGACTGCTGACCATTCGCGGGCTGATGGAGCTGACCAAGGCCCACGAACCGCTCGAGATCGATGAGGTGGAACCAGCAACCGAGATCGTGAAGCGCTTTGCCACCGGCGCGATGAGCTTCGGCTCGATCAGCCGGGAAGCACACACCACGCTGGCGATCGCGATGAACCGGATTGGCGGAAAGTCCAACACCGGTGAAGGCGGCGAAGAACCTGATCGGTTCGTGCCGATGGACAACGGCGATTCGATGCGCTCGGCGATCAAGCAGGTCGCCAGTGGCCGCTTTGGCGTCACCGCCGAATATCTGGTCAATGCTGACGATATCCAGATCAAGATGGCGCAGGGCGCCAAGCCGGGTGAAGGCGGGCAGCTTCCCGGCAGCAAGGTCGACAAGAATATCGGCAAGGTGCGCCACTCGACGCCCGGTGTCGGCCTGATTTCGCCGCCGCCGCATCATGATATCTATTCGATCGAGGATCTGGCGCAGCTGATCCACGATCTGAAAAATGTGAACACCAGCGCGCGGATTTCGGTGAAGCTGGTGTCCGAGGTCGGCGTCGGCACGGTTGCCGCAGGCGTGTCCAAGGCGCGCGCTGATCATCTGACCATCTCCGGTTATGACGGAGGCACCGGGGCATCCCCCCTCACCTCGCTGACTCATGCCGGTTCGCCTTGGGAGATCGGTCTGGCCGAGACGCAGCAGACGCTGCTGCTCAACGGGCTGCGGTCGAGAATTTCGGTGCAGATCGACGGCGGGCTGCGCACGGGCCGCGACGTCGCGATTGGCGCGTTGCTCGGGGCGGACGAATTCGGCTTTGCTACCGCGCCGCTGATTGCCGCCGGCTGCATCATGATGCGCAAATGCCATCTCAACACTTGCCCGGTCGGCGTTGCCACACAGAATCCGGAACTGCGCAAGAAATTCACCGGGCAGCCGGAATATGTGATCAACTATTTCTTCTTCGTCGCCGAGGAGCTGCGCCAGATCATGGCGGACATGGGTTTCCGCACGATCGAGGAAATGGTCGGGCGGGTAGACCGGATCAATATGAACAAGGCGCTGCGCCACTGGAAAGCGGAAGGAATCGACCTCTCCCGCTTGCTGCACAACGTCGTTCTGCCGGAAGGTGAAACGCTGCATCAGACGATGGTGCAGGATCATGGTCTTGATGCTGCGCTGGATCGAGATTTGATCGTCGCGGCAGCTCCGGCTCTCGAACGTGGCGACACCGTCAAAATCGAGCGGAAGGTGAAAAACGTCAACCGCACCGTCGGCGCGATGCTGTCCGGCGAAGTGGCGAAAATTTATGGCCATACCGGCCTGCCGGTGAACACCATCCAACTGGTTTTTGAAGGCGTTGCCGGACAAAGCTTTGCTGCCTTTCTGGCCCATGGCATCACCGCCGAATTGACCGGCGATGCCAATGATTATGTCGGCAAGGGGCTGTCCGGTGGCCGCGTGGTCGTCAAACAGCCCGCCCATGTTGATCGCAATCCGACCGAGAATATCATTGTTGGCAACACCGTGCTTTATGGTGCGGTTGCGGGTGAAGCCTATTTCAACGGGGTCGCCGGCGAGCGCTTTGCCGTGCGCAATAGCGGCGCGGTTGCGGTGGTCGAAGGCACCGGCGACCATGGCTGCGAATATATGACCGGCGGGGTGGTCACCGTGCTCGGCAAGACGGGACGCAATTTCGCCGCCGGCATGTCGGGCGGGGTGGCCTATGTCTATGACGAAGACGGTCTGTTCCGCCAGCGCTGCAACATGGCGATGGTAGATGTCGAAACGATCAGCATGAATGCGGATGGTGAAGGCAGCGCGATTCCGCAGCAACTGCCTGTGGATGTGCATGATTTTGGCATGGGCGACATGCTTTATCATGACTCGGCGCGCCTGCGGATATTGCTGGAACGGCACAAACTCTATACCGGCAGCAAGCGGGCGAGCGAAATTCTCGACAACTGGGAAGAGGCCCTCGGCCGCTTCGTCAAGGTCATGCCGCGCGACTATGCAGCGGCGCTGAAACAGCTGGAAGCCGAGCGTCTCGAGACGATCGAAGCCGCAGAATGAACGAAGAAATTGGAGTAGACCGTGGGTAAAGTAACAGGCTTTCTCGAGATTGATCGCAAAGAAGCAACTTATGCCGATCCGGAGGAACGGCTGACGCATTATCGGGAGTTCACCATTCCGCTGCCGGAGAAGGAACTCAAGGCCCAGGCGGCGCGCTGCATGGATTGCGGCATTCCCTATTGCCACACCGGCTGCCCGGTGAACAATATCATCCCGGACTGGAACAATCTGGTCTATGAAGGCGACTGGAAAAACGCGCTGGAGACGCTGCACTCGACCAACAATTTCCCGGAATTTACCGGGCGCATCTGCCCGGCCCCGTGCGAGGCAGCCTGCACGCTGAATATCGATGACGCGCCGGTTAACATCAAGTCGATCGAATGCGCGATTGTCGATCGCGGCTGGGAAGAAGGCTGGATCACCCCGCAGATTGCCGAAGTGAAGACCGGCAAGTCGGTGGCGGTAGTCGGATCGGGCCCGGCTGGTCTGGCCTGCGCGCAGCAGCTGGCCCGAGCCGGGCATAATGTCACCTTGTTCGAGAAGAATGACCGGATGGGCGGCCTGCTCCGCTATGGCATTCCGGATTTCAAGATGGAAAAACATTTGATCAACCGGCGGCTTGTGCAGATGGAGGCGGAGGGTGTTGAATTTCGCACCAGCGCCGAAGTCGGTGTCACCGTCTCGATGGAGTCGCTGCGGGAAAATTACGATGCGGTCGTGATGTCCGGCGGATCAGAAAAGCCGCGGACGCTGGATATTCCAGGCTATGAAATGGCCGGTGTGCGGCTGGCGATGGAGTTTCTGTCGCAGCAGAACAAGCGCAACGCCGGCGACGACGAAATGCGCGCCGCTCCGCGCGGCACGATCACCGCGACCGGCAAGCACGTGATCGTGATCGGTGGCGGCGATACCGGCTCCGACTGTGTCGGCACCTCCAACCGTCAGGGCGCCGCATCGGTGACGCAGATTGAAATCATGCCCAAGCCGCCGAAGAAAGAAGACAAGACTTTTACATGGCCCGACTGGCCATTGAAGCTGCGCACGTCTTCCAGCCATCTCGAAGGCTGCGAGCGCGACTGGGCGATCCTCACCAAGCGCGTGGTCGGCACAAATGGCAATGTCGAAGGCCTGGAATGCGTACGCATCGAATGGGTCGACGGCCAGATGCAGGAGATTCCCGGCAGCGAATTCACGCTGCAGGCCGACCTGATCCTGCTGGCGATGGGCTTTGTCGGGCCGCGCAAGATGGGGCTGGTGGATCAATCTGAAGTCGAGCTTGACGCACGCGGCAATGTCGCTGCCAATGTCGTCGACTATGCCACGAGCAAACCCGGTGTCTTCGCCTGCGGTGACATGCGCCGCGGCCAGAGCCTAGTCGTCTGGGCGATCCGCGAAGGTCGGCAATGTGCGCGCGCCGTGGATCTCGAGCTGATGGGGCGGAGTTTGTTGCCGCGCTAGCCTCAGCGAGCCCGGCCAATCAGGCCAAAATTTCCCGGTTGATTTAGGTCTGGATCGTGCATTCGCACAATCTGAAACTGAACCGCCCCGGGATTGCCGGAGGCTCCAACTCTTGAGTAGAAGGAGCTATTATGAGCAAGACCACAAACAAGTTTTCACCGGAGGTTCGCGCCCGTGCTACCCGCATGGTGCTGGATCACAGACAGGATTATCCATCGCGCTGGGCAGCGGTGGTGTCCATTTCTGAGAAGATCGGCTGTTCACCACCGACGTTGCATGAATGGGTAAAGCGTGCAGAGGTCGACAGTGGCCATCGCGCCGGTGTTCCAACGGAGATGGCCGACAAGCTGAAAGCTTTGGAACGTGAGAACCGGGAGCTTCGTCAAGCCAACGAGATTTTACGTAAGGCATCGG
>PFJE01000035.1:2757-6561 GCA_002783865.1 Sphingomonadales bacterium CG_4_10_14_3_um_filter_58_15 | reverse complement strand
TGGTGGCCGACTTCGTGGGCGATCACATAGGCCTGGGCAAAGTCACCCTTGGCCCCCAACCGGGTCGCCATGTCGTTGAAAAAGGAGGTGTCGAGATAGACGCCCTGATCCGCAGGGCAATAGAAAGGGCCCATGGCGGCTTGTGCCGCGCCGCAACCCGATTGTCCGGACTGCTCGTAGAAGGTGAGGGTGGTCGGGCGATAGCTTGCACCGCGCTGTTCGAATAATTTCGCCCATGTCTGCTCGGTGGAGGCGAGTACCTGACAGGCGAATCGCTCTTCCTGCGTGTCGCAAGCGACATTGGCTCCCGAACTCTGCGACTGGAAGCCGCCGGCGCCGGTGTTGTCGGCCAGCTGCAAGCCGCCGCCGCTGAAATACATGAAAGCTAGCGCCGCGCCGCCGATCAGCAGGATCGTACCGCAACCCAGTTTTCTGCCCAGCAGCATCGGCAGAAAGCTGAGCAGCATGCCGAGACCGCCGCCACCACCGCCGCCAAAGCCGCGGCCGCCACCGCGGCCTTGGTCACGCACATTCTTGCTGGGGTCCAGATCGTCCAAACGCATGTTGTTCTCCTTACTGATTTCCAATTCGCCTGATTTTTGAAAAAGCGCAAGCGCCGCTGATTTCTTTTACAAAAGCATTGCAGTCCGGTGCGACAGTTTTAAGGTCGCGGCAAAGGAGTATATGCATGTTTCTAAAGGGTAAGACCGCGCTCATCACAGGGTCGACATCGGGTATTGGTGGTGGCTATGCCAAAGCACTGGCGGCGGAAGGGGCGGCGGTGATGATCAACGGCTTTGGCGATGCCGGCGAGATTGAAACGCTGCGACAGGAACTGGAATCGCTGAGCGGTGCCAAGGCGGCTTACAGCAACGCCGATATGACCAAGCCGGAAGAAATCCGCAAAATGTGCGCCGATTGCGCGGACCAGCTTGGCACGGTCGATATCCTGATCAACAACGCGGGAATCCAGTTCGTCGCCCCGGTCGACGAATTTCCCGAGGACAAGTGGAGCGCCGTCATGGATATAATCCTGAACAGCGCCTTCCACGCCACCAAGGCGGTGGTGCCGGGGATGAAGGAAAAGGGTTGGGGCCGGATCATCAACACGGGATCGATGCACAGCAAGGTCGCCAGCCCCTATAAATCGGCCTATAATGCTGCGAAGCACGGGTTGGACGGTTTCGGCAAGACAGTGGCGCTGGAAGTCGCGACCCATGGCATTACCGTCAACACCATTTCTCCCGGCTATACCTGGACGCCGCTGGTCGAGGGGCAAATACCCAATACGATGGAAGTGCGCGGTTTGACGCGGGATCAGGTGATCAACGATGTCCTGCTGGCGCCGCAACCGACCAAGGAATTTGTCCAGATCGACCAGATCGCCGCGCTGGCAATCTTTCTGTGCAAGGACGAAGCGCGATCGATCACCGGTGCAAATATCTCGATCGACGGGGGCTGGACGGCACAGTGATGTTGCTGACGCCGCGCCGGGATCGAGGATTCATCGAATTTACAACTGACAAGCGCCTCTGATCGGATTAGTCAGGGGGAAACGAACAAGATATGGGGATAAACATGCGGAAATTTTATAAGTTCACTTTGCTGGCGGCTGCATCGATGCTGGCGGTTTCACCGGCACAAGCAGATCCGTTGAACGATGCGATCGCGGCCGACCTGCCATCGCTGATGGAATTGTACCGCGATCTTCATGCCAATCCCGAACTGAGCGGCGAGGAAGTCCGTACCGCTGCCAAACTGGCCGCCGAAGCGCGGCGTCTCGGTTTCACCGTGACCGAAAAAGTTGGCGGAACCGGCGTAGTGGCTGTGATGAAAAATGGCGAGGGGCCAACCGTGTTGCTGCGCGCCGATATGGATGGCCTGCCGCTCGAGGAAAAAACCGGGCTGCCTTTTGCTTCCAAGGTTCAGGCCAAAACCCGCCAGGGCAATGATACCTATGTGATGCACGCGTGCGGTCATGACACGCATATGACCGGATGGGTCGCCACGGCCCGCCAGCTGGCGGCGCGCAAGAATGAATGGGCAGGCACTTTAGTGATGATCCTGCAGCCGGCAGAAGAAACCGGCGAGGGCGCTCTGGCGATGCTTGAGGACGGCCTGTACACCCGTTTTCCCAAACCCGACTATGCGCTTGCCTTTCATGATGCTGCCGGTGCGCCTGCTGGATATATCGGATATTCTCCGGGCTTTGCCCTGGCCAATGTCGACAGCGTCGATATCCAGGTAAAGGGCATTGGCGGTCACGGTGCCTATCCGCATACCACCAAGGATCCCGTGGTGCTGGCCAGCCGTATTGTCGGTGCCTTGCAGACGCTGGTCAGCCGCGAAATTGATCCGCAGGATCCGGCAGTGGTGACCGTCGGCAGCTTTCAGGCCGGTTCCAAGCATAATATCATTTCCGACGAAGCGCTGCTGCTGATCACGGTGCGCAGTTATGGCGACGAAACCCGGGCCAAGCTGCTCGACGGGATCAAGCGGATCGCGCGCGGCGAGGCAATTGCTGCCGGCATGCCGGAGGACCATATGCCGGTCGTTTCGGTACGCGATGCAGAATATACGCCGGCCACTTACAACAGCCCGGAATTCACCGTGGAAATGGCGAAGCTGTTTGAAACCCGCTTTGGCAAGGAACGGGTGGTCCAGTCGAAGCCGGTTATGGGTGGCGAGGATTTCAGCCGCTATCGCCGTGCCGACGAAAATATCAAAAGCATGATCTTCTGGGTTGGCGGCGTGCCGATGGCGGAATATCAGGCGTCCTTGAAGGACGGTACAAAACTGCCGTCTTTGCACAGTTCATCCTGGGCGCCTGACGCGGAGAAAGTGATCGCGACCGGGGCCGAAGCGATGACGGCGGCGACCTTGCAGATCATGAAGAAATAGATGGACTGGCGCGGCCTGCTATTTGCGTCTCTGGCCTTACCGGGCACCGCAATTGCCGTGCCGCAGGGATCGGAGGCCGACCCGGCCTATTTCGAAGGTCGGTGGGCGTTGCTGGACGAAAGTTGCAAGACGCCCACCAACTGGACGATGATTGCTGGCGGCAATTTTGTATCGGAGGACCTCGCCGGTACTTGGGAGTGGGCCGAGGGGGAGCTGGTTTTACGGCTCGACGATCTGGCGATTGATGAAGAAAGCGGTGAACCGGGTGGTCGTTTTCGTATGAATGGGCCTGTCAATATCATCGGCAAGGACCGGTTCGATTTTGCTATTCAGCCGGATGTCTATCAACTGAAGCGGTGTCATGAATGACTAATCGCTATTGCGAATAAATCGCAATATATTGATTGATTTTTCCGATCGTGGCTGATCAAAAAATTCAGTGGAATGCACCGCCGCATGCCGTTAACAGCTTGATAAGCCGATTATTCATATCGGTATTGGTCAACCTCAATTTGGAGACGAACATGGGACTAGCGGGAAGTAAAACCGAACAGAATTTGAAAGACGCCTTTGCCGGAGAAAGCCAGGCCAACCGTCGTTACCTCTATTTCGCCCAGAAAGCCGATATCGAAGGCTATAATGACGTCGCAGCCGTTTTCCGGTCCACCGCAGAAGGTGAAACGGGCCACGCCCATGGTCATCTCGAATTTCTGGAAGAAGTTGGTGATCCCGCAACCGGTGAACCCATTGGTCCCACCGCCGACAATTTAAAATCGGCAATCGCGGGCGAGACCCACGAATATACCGATATGTATCCGGGCATGGCGAAATCGGCTCGTGAAGAGGGCTTTGACGAAATTGCCGACTGGTTCGAAACGCTTGCCAAGGCTGAAAAAAGCCACG
>PFJE01000035.1:0-2693 GCA_002783865.1 Sphingomonadales bacterium CG_4_10_14_3_um_filter_58_15 | reverse complement strand
CGCCACCACGCCGCTAGCGACGGGTGGCGGCGCAATCCTCTCAATTCCAGACTCCGTCCCTTGGGCGAAAGCGAAAATATCATGACAGAAGGCAGCTTGGGCGCGCCAATCCGGCATCCGATCGCGTGGCAGGAGGAATCCTATTATGACGAGCCAGCGCTCGATCAGGAACTGCGCCGCGTCTTTGACATTTGCCATGGCTGCCGCCGCTGCTTCAATCTGTGCGACAGTTTTCCGCAGCTGTTCGATCTGATCGACGAAAGTCCCAACGAAGAGGTTGAAGACCTGAGTGCCGGCGACATCAAGAATGTCGTCGATTCCTGCACGCTCTGCGACATGTGCTTCATGGTCAAATGCCCTTACGTGCCGCCGCATGAATTCGATCTCGACTTCCCCCATCTGATGCTGCGCCACCGCGCCGTGGAGAACCGCAAGGGCAAGACCGGTTTTGTCGACAAGCAGCTTGCTGAAATCGATCGCAACGCCGTGGTCGCGGGTACAGTCTCCGGCCTGACCAATTGGGCCACCAAGCAGGAAAACGGACTGACCCGTGGTTTGCTGGAGCGGGTCGCCGGTATCGACAAGCGCGCGCATCTGCCGCAATTCGACGATATGCCCCTGACCTATAAAAATGTGGGGCACGGCCCCGCTGTCAATGCCGATGCGCCGGCGTTCGGGCGCAAGGCCGCGATCTATGCCACCTGTTATGGCAATTTCAATGACCAGACCGCAGGCAAGGCCGCGCTCGATGTCCTCTCGCACAATGGCGTCCAAACGCGGGTCGAATATCCCGGCTGCTGCGGTATGCCAAAACTGGAAAATGGTGATCTGCCGGCGGTGGCAACATCGGCCGAGCAAGTATCTGCCTTTTTCGAGCCGATCATCGACGAAGGCTATGATATTGTTGCGCTGACGCCCAGCTGTGCGTTGATGATGAAGTTCGAATGGCCTCTGATCCTCCCGGACAATGAAGCGGTAAAAAAGCTGGCCAAGGCGACGCGTGATCTCAGCGAATATGTCGTCGAGATCGCCAAGGACAAGGGGCTGGTAGAGATCGCGCCGATGCATGCAAAAATCGGTATCCACTTTGCTTGCCACAGCCGGGCCCAAAACATGGGGCCAAAGGCGATGGAAATGCTGAAGCTGATTCCGGAGGCGACGCCGACGATCACCGAACGCTGTTCCGGTCACGGCGGCAAATGGGGAATTTTCAAGGAAAATTTTGACAAGGCGGTCAAGGTTGGCCGACCAGCCGCGCGCGCGGTGGCGAAAGGCGATCCCGACTATATGGTCAGTGAATGCCCGCTGGCCGGCCCGCACCTGAAACAGATCATGGAGAGCGGCGGTCAGGCCGCTGTGCCCGAGCGGATCGGCCATCCGATAGAATTGCTCGCCAAGGCCTATGGATTTTGAACGCAACATACTGAGCCGGCATGGTGTTGGCGGCCTACGAACCAAATTTTGAGGATTAACGATGCCCCGCGATGCCCACGAAATAACCCGGGATGATATTATCTCGCTCCAGGATTATGAATCAATCCGCAAGGACAAGCGGCAGGAATCGATCCTGCGCAAGAAGTTCCGGCGGATTGCCATCGGGCCCTATGCAACGATCCAGTTTGAAAGCTGGGAAAGCATGTGGCTGCAGATCCAGGAAATGCTGCGCATCGAAAAGGGTGGTGACGAGCAACTGACTGACGAGCTGATCGCTTACAATCCAATGGTGCCAAATGGATCGGAATTTACCGGAACGCTGATGTTCGAAATTGACGAGGAAGAACGGCGCACGGCTTTTCTGAAGGGGTTAGGCGGCGTCGATAAACATATCCACTTGATCATTGGCGATCAGAAAGTGACCGCCGAGCCGGAGCAGGATATCGACCGCACCCGCGCCGATGGCAAAGCAAGTGCGGTACAATTTGTTCATTTTCCGCTGACCACGGAGCAGGCACAAATGTGGAAGAGTATGGAAGGGCAGGTGATGGTCCAGATTGACCATCCTAACTATGGCCATGCCGCGATCATCAGCGAGGAATGCCGCCGCGATATGGCCCGCGACCTCGACTGATTATCTATCGGTAGAACCTGTCCCGCCGCCTGGATTCATGACGATCGGGTTCTGGAGACTACCGGGCGCGCCGGGGCGCCGGTTGCCTCGGGAGGGGGCATTGCCGCTACTGGCAAAAGATCCGCTGCTGCCTGACTGTCCCTGACCGTTGGACGGGGATTGGTCGGGGGAGGCTTGTTCATTCCCGCCGTCCACAAAGGTCATCGGCTCGCCGAAGGTGAACTCCTCGTCACCGACTTCACTATCCCCATCGTCATAGTCCCAGCCATCATCTGATGCCTGCATTAGCGGCTTCACCGCCTTCGGAGCCTCTACTTTGGCCGGTTCCGGCTTAGGGGGCGCATTGGACGGAGCGATCAGATAGATCAGAACCCCGGTAGAAGCGACAAGCAGGATAGATTCTTTGAGCATATCTTAGGCCAGTTTCCTTGAAATTCCTGTCCGCAAATAGAACAACGCGGTTAAGAAACATTTACTCGTCGACGCTTCGTCAGGCGCAGATATTTCGCATTGGTGATCGGACCTGCGGCCCAGGCATTTGGCCGGATATTACAAGCCCCTTCAATTCCACTTGAAATATTGTAAATAAATTTACATACCTGCGGCATGACAAATCAGAAACTTT
>PFJE01000078.1 GCA_002783865.1 Sphingomonadales bacterium CG_4_10_14_3_um_filter_58_15 | reverse complement strand
GGTCAATGTTGCGGTAACGGCCGTTCGAGAGGTAGTGAGAATAGATAGCGTCGGTTTGGCTGACAGATCCGCGGGCAGTTTCGCAAAGGTCATCCGCTCCGGCAGGCCAGTACAACGCAGCGCCTCAAAACCTTCATCGCTCTCAAAAATTACGCCGCCGTCGGGACCAGCGGTAATGAAAACATTCTGCGTGCGGGACACCCCGGTTGCCTTGTTTGTGCGGGTGATGGAAACTTCGCGCTTCAAATAAGCATCGATCAATCCTCGCGGCGATAACAGCCGGGCGTCGCGGTTCTTTTCCCGCACGCCGTTGGGCAGGCCGGTGACGATCGCGCTTTCCGGAAACATTCCCTCTGACACGCCTTCAAAGCGGACCATCGCATCGCCCGCTGGCAATGATATGGTGCGGGTTTCCGTGATCAGCGCATAGCCTTGCGGCCAGTTGGCATCAATCGGCCGATCGCCGCGACCCGGCGCGCGGTAGATCGTGATCGAGATATTTTCCGGTTGGCCCGAAACGACCAATTGCTGGGCCGCAAGCGGACCAGCTTGCAGGGCCAGCAAAAGCGCCAGCAAGGCAAAGAAGCGCGAGACATTCATAGCGCCCGCGCGATCAGTAGCGGCTATCGAACGTTGCCGTCACCGTCACGCTGCTGTTGGCCGGCACGTTTACGCGCCATTCGACCTTGTCGGCGGATACCCGCTCGCTGGCCTGGCTTTCCTGCTCGATGCGGACATCACCCCACAATCCCGTTTGCGCGAGATCAACGGTGGCGGCTTCGGGGCGGGCATTGGTCACCTCATAGCGCATCTTGGTGCGCCAGCGGCTGGATGAGCGGCGGGTACGTTCCTCGACCACCGTCTTGACCTTCACATCAAAGGCTTCGCCGGTCCGGATCGACATCGACGATCCCATGGGTGTCGCCTCAATCTGGCTTTCGCCGATAAATTGCGGATCGCCGCGTTTGTCACGCATATAGACGCGCATGACCCCGGACGGCAGTTGGTCGCCCAGGCCGCCCGATCGCGAGGTCGAGAATTTGAGTACGGAACTGGCGCTGGTCGCTTCGCTTGAACCGAGCCAGCCATTGGTGAATTCGTAGACCTTCTGCGCAGGAGCCGCCGTCACATCGAGAAAACTGACCTGTTTCTGCTGGGCGTTCGCGACATTGGTCCGTTCTGCCAGCGGGTAGAGATAATAGTCGCCGAGCCGCTCGCGATCATTGGATTCGGTGCCGGCGCTGTCAATTGTTCCGGTAGGCCATTGCGCATAGCTGTTCCGTCCGCGCCCACTGTTCGGACTGCCCGCAACCAGCAGAATATTGGCGTTGCGATAGTCGGTGCCGCTGTTGTTGGTCAGCGTAACCCATCCCTGCACGTCAATCGTCTGCTTCGCTTCGTCGAAAAGCGTCACATAGTCCGCCTTCCAGCCGAGCCCCGGCGTGAGATAGCTCAATGTCGTTGGCACCCGCCCGCCAGCAGATTCCAGAGTGATCGAAAGCGTCGGACGCGCCCGCAGATTGGGCGGCACGCGATCAAAAATCACCCGCACCGGCAGCCCGTCATCGCGCAGCACTTCAATGGTGTCGCCGATTTTCATAACCACACCACCATTGGCGGCGAGTATCTCGGCGCGGACGCGGGTTTCGGCACCGGTCGCCGGATTGGTCCGGATCAGGGTTACGGTCTGACCTACCGCCTTTTCCATCAGCTTGGCCGGGGTGAGCAGGTCAAAATCGAAATTCTGTTCGACAATGCCGATATCGGGTCCGGCCAGTGTGACGGTTTCGGCCCGAATTTGCGCCGATACATCCGGGAATTGCTGCTTGCTCCGGCCCTTGGGCAAGTTCAGACTGCGCACATCCTGCACCAGCGCCTGATTGTTGTTGTAAATGGTGACCGAGACATCGCCCTGCGCCGATTCATCCGTTACGGACTGACTGATTGCCGGTGTTGCTACACTGGCCAATAAAAGCCCGACAAAACCAAAAAGCCGCATATTCTCTCTCCCCTATCGAAGCCCGATGCTAACGCATTGCAAATGAACCTGAGCTAAATATCTATTGCGCCATGCTAACGCTTTCGAGCGGAGCCAACCAGCGCAATTTTACCCCGGCACCCGGAACGACCATATCGGATTCCTGAGAGACCTTGATATTTTTGGCTTTCAAAGCATCCCTTGCCACGGCCCTGTCCGGGGTGGCCCGGTCATGCCCAATGGCAAGCCTATCCGGTCGGAGGCCCAGACTATCAAATCCAGATTGCGGCTCGACGCTGGCACCACCGCACCATCTGCGATCATCAGATCCGGCAAGGCGATAGCCGGTGGCTGCAATTTTATCGTCCAGTTTGTCGCTCTCGCAGCAACCCGCTGTTCGAGCGCATAATAGAATGCCAGCGACGCACCGGGGAGCGGTTTTGCATTGACCATGGCGCGCCGCCTGCTCGTATCCAGCGTCACGTCATCCACCGAAACCCCGGCGATCAAGGCGAGATTTTCTCGCAGCCGAGTAACCTGAATTTCAGCTTGCTGGACCTGCTCCTGCATTTTAGCGGCCGCCAGTTCCGCTGAATTTGCATCTTCTCCCGTTTCC
Source organism: Sphingomonadales bacterium CG_4_10_14_3_um_filter_58_15 (assembly GCA_002783865.1). Classification (GTDB taxonomy): domain Bacteria; phylum Pseudomonadota; class Alphaproteobacteria; order Sphingomonadales; family Sphingomonadaceae; genus Parasphingorhabdus. Next base: position 3,926 of record PFJE01000078.1, on the reverse strand, counting down.
ACCTTCAACTGTTCGACGTTCACAGTGATCGGTTGTCCCAATGTTCTGCTCAAGACTCTTGAGCTTTGCTCAGCCGCCCCGGCGAGTATCCTGGGCGTGAGTACGGTAGCATTGACGGCGATTGGGTCTGCGACGAAACAGGCGAATGCTGCCGGCAACTGACGCGAGTGGGCCGGATGGCCCGTTTTGACTGTTCCGGATTCACCCCTCTGGCCTGATCATCTGTCATAACAGTGCCTTAGCGTCTCGGAACAATTGCGAATAGCTAACATTACGTGCCGCGTAATTGAATGTTGAAGGATTTTGCCTTTTATCAAGAAACCGTATCACCTATATAGATCACAGTGGCTATTGCGCCGCGCCAAGGAGCCTTTGCAGGAGCCAGTCTATGCCCCGTCCCGAAACCGATATCGCGGCCACACGATCAAAAATCATCGCTGCGGCCGACCAAATGATTCAGGAAAAAGGCGCGATCAGTTTCACGATGAGCGATCTCGCGATAGCCGTCGGCATGTCGCCGTCAAACCTCTATCGCTTTTTCGAGAATAAGGACGCGCTTGCCGAAGCCATGGCTGGCGAATGGTTCGCGGAATTGCTGGTCATCATGGAGGACCTAGTTTCCGCCGAGATGCCGGTTGAAGAGAAGCTCTATCAGTTTTTCGCCAAACGTGTGGTTATCAAACGGGCGCGTTATGAAGATGATCCAGAACTTTTTGAATCCTATATGGAATTGGGTGACGAGCATTTTGAGGTGATCAAGGGCTATGTCGATCTGGCCGATCATTATATGGCAACGATCCTCGCCGAAGCGATGGAAAAAGGCTATTTCAAAGGGCTGGAACTGGATGCGGTCGTATCTCTGGTCAACACCATGATGCAGCCGTTCTGCAATCCTACGCTGATGATGCAGATGATGCATCTGGCGACCGAAGAGCGGCTCCGGATCGTGATCAACACTATCCTCAGTGGGCTAAAGGCCGATGAAGAGCAGGCCATCATCAAGCCGGAACTGCATATCGCCGGCTAGGCCTGTTTCGCCGGCCACTGTTTCATCATGGCGGGAGGCGGCGACGGATTCATTGTTGTTTCGTCCAGTGCAGCCAACGCGCGGCGGCGATCTTCGTCGTTGAAGCTGCCGGTCGTCAGGCAAAATTCAACCGCGTTGCCATTCGGGTCGCGCGTATAGATGGAATGACACCAATTGTGGTCGATCTCGAGCACGTCGAGTCCCGCCGCGTTCCATTTTTCTCGCCAGGCAATCAGTTGCTCGGGCGTATCGACGGTAAAGCTGTAGTGGTTGGTGCCCTGCGGGGTTCCGGCCGCTTCGTTCAGGTCGAAAGCATATCCGTCTTCTCCGGGCGTATCCATCAACTCCCAAAAAGCGATGAACCGGCTGTCGTCGCCGTCCATCCGGTAGAAGAAATGCTTGCCCCAGCCGCCACCCATCACCGGAGCGATCTCGACCTTGACCAGTTCGAAACCCATCACGCCTTCGTAAAAGGCGTGGATCGCTTTCATGTCCTTCGCCGCTAGGGCTAGATGGTGGTAGCTCATTGGTTCGCTCCCTTTCTCTTGTCGACCATGCCCATGACATCGGCGGTGGCGCCATCGAGAGCGGGTACTTCGACGACGCGTTCCGGCACATCATCAAATTCCAGTTTGAGCGCCCGGCTCATCACCGCGTGCATCATATAGGTGCAGGTAATGTAGGTCAGTTCGAGGATTTCGACTTCGCTCAGATGCTTTTTCAGCGCAGCGAATACCCCGTCGGGCACCCTGCCCCGCTCGAGCACCAGACAATCGGCATAAGCCAGAACGGCCCGTTCGACTTCGCTGAAGCAATCGGCGGTGGACCAGTTGGGGATCGCCGCGACCTGCTCGTCCGAATAGCCTTCGAAGCGCATCGCCTTGCTGTGCTGGGAATAGACAAATTGCGATCCTACCGCATAGCCGGCGCGGATCTGGCCCAGTTCGCGCAGTTTCGGATCGAGCTTGCGATTGGGAGAGCGGTAGAAACCGAAGCCCTCGGTGGTATGTTTGAAAGCATCGGGAACCTGGGCAAAGACGGTCCACCAATTGCCCGGCGTGCCGGTCGCCGTGCCGGGTTCCGCAACCGGATCGCGGTCGCCGAAGAGCATGTCATAAAGACCGAGGACATAGTCGTCGGTCACCTCTGACCGGGGTATTTCGCGCAGTCGGGGCATGGGTCTCTCCTATGCCCCGACTATGCACAATTTGCTGCGGCTTGCTAGCCCTGGGCAAGGTTCCGGAACACATATTGCAGGATGCTGCCGTGTCTCTGATCAACTTGATGCATCTGACAACCTAAAGGCGGCTCAGGCTGCGGCTTTGTCTCCCGCCTTTGCATCGGTCAGATCGTAACAGAGCGCTGGCAGTTCTTCGAAACCTGGACGTGCCAGCAGATAGCCCTGGATCAACTGAACGCCCATGTCGCGGATCGCCGTCAATTCAGCGGGCGTCTCGACACCTTCCGCAATGACCGTGATATCCATGCGCCGACAGAGTTTCACGATCGATTCCACGATCATCCGGCGCGGCATGTCGGTATCGATATTGCGGATAAGTGCCATGTCGAGCTTGATGAAATCGGTCTGGAAATCCGCCAGCAGCTGAAGCCCGGCATAGCCCGCCCCAAAATCGTCCAGCGCCGTTGCGAAACCCATTTTTTTATAGGATTTGAGAATATTCTTGATGTGGCTGGTGTCCGCCATTTTCTCGTTTTCGGTAAATTCGAACATCAGCCGGGATGACGCAAGACCTTGCTCGTCAGCGGTTTGCAGCGTCAGGCGGATGCAGGCCTCCGGCGAATAGATCGCGTTGGGCAGGAAGTTGATCGACAGCTTGGCGTCGGTTTCCAAAATGCCCGCTGCAACCGATTTTTCAATCGCCGCTACCCGGCAGGCCTGATCGAAAGCGTAGCGGTTTTCCGCCGTGATGGCGGACAGGATTTCCTCTGCCGGCTGGTTTTCGGTGCCGCGGACCAGCGCCTCATAGGCCCATGGCTGTCCGGTGCGCAGATCAAATATCGGTTGAAAGGCCATCGACACGTCAAAGTCGACACCAATCCCGTTACGGCAATTTTTGCATCCGGCAGCTTTTTGCATGACCTGAATTTAGGGCCATATGGTTAAAAGAGCCTTACAAAATCATAGACTTATCGACGGCTGCCCTCTCCGCCGAGCGATATCGCCCTGCCCCGCAGATTGGGGCAATCGGGGCGATATCGAGGGACCAGGCGGATGTCTGCGCTCGGCGGACCTAACCCTTCGCCAGATTCCGCAGCACATATTGCAGGATGCCGCCGTTGAGGAAATATTCCATTTCGTTGGCGGTATCGATCCGGCAGATCGTCTGGAAGGTCGATTGCGTGCCGTCGGCGCGGGTCATTTCGACTTCGACTTCCTGCAGTGGTTTCAGCGTCGCAACGCCCTTGATGGTGAAGCTTTCCGAACCGTCGAGGCTCAGAATTTCGCGATCGGTGCCTTCGCCGAACTGCAGCGGCAGGACGCCCATGCCGACGAGGTTCGAACGGTGGATCCGCTCGTAGCTTTCGACGATGACGGCGCGGACGCCGAGCAGGTTGGTGCCCTTCGCCGCCCAGTCGCGCGACGAGCCGGTGCCATATTGCTCGCCGGCGATGACGACCAGCGGGGTGCCGTCGGCCTTGTGGCGCATCGCGGCGTCGTAGATCGGCATGATCTGGCCGTTATATTTGGTGTAGCCGCCCTCTTTTCCGTCGGCCATTTCGTTCTTGATTCTGATGTTGGCAAAGGTGCCGCGCATCATGACTTCGTGGTTGCCGCGGCGGGAGCCGTATGAATTGAAGTCGGCCTTGCTAACCTGATGATTTTTAAGATATTCTCCGGCAGGGCTGTCCTCCTTGATGGCGCCGGCGGGGGAGATGT